>NZ_JBJGED010000016.1:0-171387 GCF_045062745.1 Paenibacillus sp. HJGM_3 | reverse complement strand
AGCCGTATCGGAAGGTGCGGCTGGATCACCTCCTTTCTATGGAGTACCTCCGGTCCTGTGGGGACCGGGTACAAAACGCTTGCACGCCTCGTTGATCAGTTTTGAAGGAGTAATCCTTCAACCGCAAAAATCGTTTGGTGATGATGGCGGAGGGGATCCACGCGTTCCCATCCCGAACACGACCGTTAAGCCCTCCAGCGCCGATGGTACTTGGACCGAAGGGTCCTGGGAGAGTAGGACGTTGCCAAGCGCACTAGCCGAGCCTTTGCTTTTCAGCAAAGGCTCGGCTTTTTTATGCTTTGACGCAGATGCATCGGTGTTCTATTATTCTATGCTTACCCTCTAGCGATTGTATTCTGAAGGAAACTTTTCATCCATATAATGCCGGGGTTGATTGCGGCTATCATTCCATAAGCTACAAACATGAACCGGTAACAGAAGTGGTGTCGATTGGCAACGAAATTTGTTGTGAAAAAGGGTTGCATCCTGCTGGGCGATGTGATAGTATATTCCTTGCCGCCAAAACGGCACAGCAACTTTGTTCCTTGAAAACTGGATAGCGAAACGATAACGAGAACTAGAGCAATCTAGGGCGTAACTTGTACTTGTTAACATTGACCTCCTAACGGAAGTCATTGCGGATAAGCAATTAAGAGCGCACGGAGGATGCCTAGGCACTAGGAGCCGAAGAAGGACGTGGCGAACGACGAAATGCCTCGGGGAGCCGTAAGCAGGCTTTGATCCGGGGATGTCCGAATGGGGAAACCCAGCCGCCGTAATAGGCGGTTACTTCCACCTGAATCCATAGGGTGGACAGAGGCACACCCAGGGAACTGAAACATCTAAGTACCTGGAGGAAGAGAAAACAAGAGTGATTCCGTCAGTAGCGGCGAGCGAACGCGGAACAGCCTAAACCGGCGTACTTGTACGCCGGGGTCGTGGGACGTCTCACATGGAGTCAGAAAAGTGCACATTAGGTGAAGCGGTCTGGAAAGGCCCATCAGAGAAGGTAACAATCCTGTAGCCGAAAATGTACACTCTCCGAGACGGATCCCGAGTACCGCGGGGCACGTGAAACCCCGTGGGAATCCGGCAGGACCATCTGCTAAGGCTAAATACTCCCTAGTGACCGATAGCGAAGCAGTACCGTGAGGGAAAGGTGAAAAGCACCCCGGGAGGGGAGTGAAACAGAACCTGAAACCGTGCGCTTACAAGAAGTCAGAGCCCGTTCATGGGTGATGGCGTGCCTTTTGTAGAATGAACCGGCGAGTTACGTTCCCGTGCGAGGTTAAGTCGAAGAGACGGAGCCGCAGCGAAAGCGAGTCTGAATAGGGCGACATTAGTACGTGGACGTAGACCCGAAACCGGGTGATCTACCCCTGTCCAGGGTGAAGGTGAGGTAACACTCACTGGAGGCCCGAACTCACGAGCGTTGAAAAGCTCGGGGATGAGGTGGGGGTAGGGGAGAAATTCCAATCGAACTCGGAGATAGCTGGTTCTCCCCGAAATAGCTTTAGGGCTAGCCTCGAGAATGAATCGCGGAGGTAGAGCACTGATTGGGTGCGGGGCCCGCCAAGGGTTACCAAGTCCAGTCAAACTCCGAATGCCGCAGATTTGAATCTCGGGAGTCAGACGGTGAGTGCTAAGATCCATCGTCAAGAGGGAAACAGCCCAGATCATCAGCTAAGGTCCCCAAGTGCGTGTTAAGTGGGAAAGGATGTGGAGTTGCACAGACAACCAGGATGTTGGCTTAGAAGCAGCCACCATTGAAAGAGTGCGTAATAGCTCACTGGTCGAGTGACTCTGCGCCGAAAATGTAACGGGGCTAAACACGCCACCGAAGCTATGGGTGCATGTATGTGTGCAGTAGGGGAGCGTTGTATGCGGGTTGAAGGTCGATCGGAAGGACGGCTGGACAGCATACAAGTGAGAATGCCGGTATGAGTAACGAAAAGATCAGTGAGAATCTGATCCGCCGAAAACCTAAGGGTTCCTGAGGAAGGTTCGTCCGCTCAGGGTAAGTCGGGACCTAAGGCGAGGCCGAAAGGCGTAGTCGATGGACAACAGGTCGAAATTCCTGTACCACCGTAAGCCGTTATGAGCGATGGGGGGACGCAGAAGGGTAGTGACGCGAGCTGATGGATGCTCGTCCAAGCAGTAAGGCTGGTGCGTAGGCAAATCCGCGCATCTGAGGCTGAGCTGTGATGGGGAGGGAAAATTACAGTACCGAAGGTCAGGCGCTCATGCTGCCGAGAAAAGCCTCTAGCCAGGCGAAGGTGCCCGTACCGTAAACCGACACAGGTAGGTGGGCTGAGAATGCTAAGGCGCGCGGAAGAACTCTCGTTAAGGAACTCGGCAAAATGACCCCGTAACTTCGGGAGAAGGGGTGCCTCGGTAGGGTGAATAGCCCGAGGGGGCCGCAGTGAAAAGGCCCAAGCGACTGTTTAGCAAAAACACAGGTCTGTGCGAAGCCGCAAGGCGAAGTATACGGGCTGACGCCTGCCCGGTGCTGGAAGGTTAAGGGGAGTGGTAAGCCGCAAGGCGAAGCTATGAACCGAAGCCCCAGTAAACGGCGGCCGTAACTATAACGGTCCTAAGGTAGCGAAATTCCTTGTCAGGTAAATTCTGACCCGCACGAATGGCGTAACGACTTGGGCGCTGTCTCAACGAGAGATCCGGTGAAATTTTAATACCTGTGAAGATGCAGGTTACCCGCGACTAGACGGAAAGACCCCATGGAGCTTTACTGGAGCTTGATATTGGACTTTGGTACGATCTGTACAGGATAGGTGGGAGCCTGAGAAGTGGGAGCGCAAGCTTCCATGGAGGCGCCGTTGGGATACCACCCTGATCGTATCGGAGTTCTAACCCGCTACCGTGATCCGGTAGGGGGACCGTGTCAGGCGGCCAGTTTGACTGGGGCGGTCGCCTCCTAAAATGTAACGGAGGCGCCCCAAGGTTCCCTCAGAATGGTTGGAAATCATTCGAAGAGTGCAAAGGCAGAAGGGAGCTTGACTGCGAGACCTACAAGTCGAGCAGGGACGAAAGTCGGGCTTAGTGATCCGGTGGTACCGAATGGAAGGGCCATCGCTCAACGGATAAAAGCTACCCTGGGGATAACAGGCTTATCTCCCCCAAGAGTCCACATCGACGGGGAGGTTTGGCACCTCGATGTCGGCTCATCGCATCCTGGGGCTGAAGTAGGTCCCAAGGGTTGGGCTGTTCGCCCATTAAAGCGGTACGCGAGCTGGGTTCAGAACGTCGTGAGACAGTTCGGTCCCTATCTGTCGTGGGCGCAGGAAATTTGAGAGGAGCTGTCCTTAGTACGAGAGGACCGGGATGGACGTACCGCTGGTGTACCAGTTGTCTCGCCAGAGGCACCGCTGGGTAGCTAAGTACGGACGGGATAAGCGCTGAAAGCATCTAAGCGTGAAGCCCCCCTCAAGATGAGATTTCCCAATTCGTAAGACCCCTTGTAGACCACGAGGTGGATAGGTTCGAGGTGGACGCGCAGCAATGCGTGCAGCTGACGAATACTAATCGGTCGAGGGCTTATCCATAATGCCCGAAAGGGCACAAGCATACAAGACGCACGTTATCGATTCGCACCCAGTTTTCAGGGAATAAACCCTGTATCTACAGCTACACGTTTGGTGATGATGGCGGAGGGGATCCACGCGTTCCCATCCCGAACACGACCGTTAAGCCCTCCAGCGCCGATGGTACTTGGACCGAAGGGTCCTGGGAGAGTAGGACGTTGCCAAGCAAAGGCCGTAGCGCACAAGAAGAGGCTGCTCCTGGTTCATTCGAACCGGAAGCAGCCTCTTTCCGTATAACCGCACAAGTTGCAGGTGTTTTCGGGTTAGATCCTCGACTTCGCCACAGGGAGAATTAACTGCACATTTGCAGGTTTTTCACCATTTGGACGAGAGTTCAAAGCAGTTACTAAACACACGTCGCTGGGAACTTTGGGCATTGGGGGTATTCGCCTTGACCCTCCATATCGGATTTGTTACTATGGCAATAATATATTTGGGACCAACAATGCAGCTGAGAAGACAGAGGGGGATATTTTCCGTGTGGGAAACCAAGTTTGCTAAGGAAGGCTTAACGTTCGACGACGTATTGCTCATTCCAAGAAAGTCCGAAGTATTCGGTCAGAAGGAAATCAGTGTATCCACCCAGCTGTCCAAGAAGATCAAATTGAACATCCCGCTGATCAGTTCGGCGATGGATACGGTCACGGAAGCGAAGCTGGCGATCGCCATGGCGAGAGAAGGCGGCATCGGCATCATCCATAAGAATATGTCCATTGCGCAGCAAGCGGAGGAAGTGGACCGGGTGAAGCGGTCGGAAAGCGGGGTTATTACAAATCCGTTCTCCCTCACGCCTGAGCACCACGTGTATCACGCGGAAGAGCTGATGGGTAAGTACCGGATCTCGGGCGTCCCGATTGTCGATGAGGACAACAAGCTGGTCGGGATTTTGACCAATCGGGATCTCCGGTTCGTGCACGATTATTCGATCAAGATCAAAGAAGTCATGACGATGGAAGACCTCGTCACTGCCCCGGTAGGTACTACGCTGCAGGAAGCGGAATTGATCCTGCAGAAGCACAAGATCGAGAAGCTGCCGCTCGTCGATGAGAACAACAATCTCAAGGGCCTGATCACGATCAAGGATATCGAGAAGGCGATCCAATTCCCGAATGCTGCGAAGGACGAGCAGGGGCGTCTGGTGGTAGGCGCCGCAATCGGAGCGTCCAAGGACGCGATTGAACGCGCTACGGCGCTCGTGAAGGTCGGGGTAGACCTCATCGTCGTGGATTCGGCACACGGGCACCACATCAATATCTTGGAGACGGTACGCAAGCTGCGCGCGAGCTTCCCGGACCTGACGATTGCCGCAGGCAACGTGGCCACGGGCGAAGCGACACGCGATCTGATCGAGGCCGGCGCCTCCATCGTCAAGGTAGGGATGGGGCCAGGCTCCATCTGTACGACTCGCGTCATCGCCGGGATCGGCGTGCCGCAGATTACCGCAATCTACGATTGTGCGACGGTGGCTCAGAAGTACGGAGTCCCCATTATTGCGGACGGCGGGATTAAGTACTCCGGAGAGATCACCAAAGCGATTGCCGCCGGTGCGGATGCGGTCATGCTGGGCAGCTTGTTTGCGGGGACGGAAGAGAGCCCGGGGGAATCGGAAATTTTCCAAGGCCGTCAGTTCAAAGTATACCGGGGGATGGGCTCGATCGGGGCGATGAAGGAAGGCAGCAAAGACCGATACTTCCAGGAAAACGAATCCAAGCTCGTGCCGGAAGGCATAGAAGGCCGGGTGCCTTACAAGGGGCCGCTCAAGGATACGGTGCATCAATTGGTGGGCGGGCTGATCCAAGGGATGGGCTACTGCGGAACCCGCACGATCGAGGAGCTTAAGCGAGATACCCAGTTTATCCGCATTACCGGTGCCGGGCTGCGGGAGAGCCATCCGCATGACGTTCAAATTACAAAAGAAGCGCCGAACTACTCGATGTAAGAGCATTATGGCGCATTAAGGAGAGGCAGACAGCCCGCGATTGGGAGGTCTCGCCTCTCTTTTGCTTACAAGCCGTGTAAAAATGTGCCATGCGGTCGATTAACTTTTGTCCCCCTCCCCCGTATGATACAATATAGGAAACTATTTGATTAATGGTAGGGAGTTGGGAGAGGCGTGTCAGGCAGAGTCAACAAAAGTAAGGTATTCGGAATCATCGGAAGCAGTGTGCTAAGTTTATCCATGTTGCAAGTGTTCCTATATGCTCCAGAAGCGCAGGCGGCCGAGACGGTCGACCTGAAGCTGACAGCCAAAGCCGGCATCATTATGGAAGCGTCCACCGGCCAAGTGCTGTGGGAGATGAATGCGGATGAACTTCTGCCACCGGCGAGCATGTCCAAGATGATGACCGAATACATCGTGATGGAAACGATCAAGTCCGGCAAAATCAAGTGGGAGGACGTCGTCACAACGAGCCGGTATGCGGCGGACGTGATCGGATCCGGGGACCTGCTGGCTTTCCAGGAAAAATCGACGGTACGCGACCTGTTCGGGGCGATGTCGATCTATTCCGGGAACGATGCGACGGTTGCATTGGCTGAGTTCGTCGCCGGCTCCGAGGACAAGTTCGTAGAGATGATGAATGCAACCGCTAAGAAAATGGGGTTGAACCCCAAGGCGCAATTCGTGAACTCCACTGGGCTATCCAGAGCGGATCTCGGCAAATACCAGCCGGCCAATACGACTGGGGAGACGATGATGACCGCTCGAGACGCAGCCATACTAGCCTCCCATATCGTCAATGAACATAAGGAAATTCTGCAGTTCTCCAGCACACCCTCCAAGAAATTCCGCGAATCGGACAAGAGCCCGATGATCAACTGGAACTGGATGCTCGAGGGCAATAAAGACAATATTAACTTTAGGCCTTATACGTACCCTGGCGTGGACGGGTTGAAAACGGGCCATACCGATGAGGCCGGCTACTGCTTTACCGGAACAGCCGTTAAGGACGGGATGCGGCTCATTACGGTTGTGATGAATACCCCTTCGGAACCGCAGCGCTTCCTGGATACGCGCAAGCTGCTCGATTACGGCTTCAATAACTACGAGATCAAGCCGGTCTTGGCGGCGAAGAGCGAAGTGGAGTCGATGAAAGTCGCGAAGATCAAAAAGGGTATCAAAACGGAAGTGCCGGTCGTCACCGAGAGCAATGTGGATTTCGTCGTGAAGAAGGGTGAAGCGCCCCAAATCGAAGTGACGGCGGCCGGGCTCGATCAGATGAAGGCTGCGCCGATCAAGACAGGCGATGTACTGGGTACGGCAACGGTCAAGTACGCCGGAATGGAGAAGAAGGTCAACCTGGTCGCATCTCAAGATATGGAGAAGGGCAGCTGGTTCCGGTTGTTTTTCCGGGCGATCAAAAATTTCTTCGGCGACGTATTCTCGGGGATTGCGAGCGGGCTCAAGAACCTCTTTTAGACAACTAAAAGCTATTGTGCAAACGTACCCCTTGATGTAGAATGAG
The DNA here is from genome assembly GCF_045062745.1 of Paenibacillus sp. HJGM_3. Taxonomy (NCBI): domain Bacteria; kingdom Bacillati; phylum Bacillota; class Bacilli; order Caryophanales; family Paenibacillaceae; genus Paenibacillus; species Paenibacillus sp. HJGM_3. The sequence continues at coordinate 164,324 of NZ_JBJGED010000016.1, read as the reverse complement.
TCTTTAGAGAAGACGAGACTACATCAGCCATTTAGCTGCAATAGAAATCAGGAGGGCAACACAATATGGAAACTGGAACATGGCGCGTTAAAAAGGGTATGGCCGAAATGCAAAAAGGCGGCGTCATTATGGACGTCATGAGCGCCGAACAAGCGAAAATCGCAGAAGCGGCTGGTGCGACTGCAGTTATGGCGCTGGAACGCGTCCCTTCGGAAATCCGGGCGCACGGCGGCGTAGCCCGGATGGCCGACCCGACGATTTTGGAGCAAGTGATGAAGGTCGTAAGCATCCCGGTTATGGCCAAGGCACGGATCGGTCACTATGTGGAAGCTCGCGTCCTGGAAGCGCTGGGAGCCGACTACATCGATGAGAGTGAAGTTTTGACTCCGGCCGATGAAGTCTACCATATCGACAAGAAAGAATTCACCGTACCGTTCGTCTGCGGCGCCAAAGACTTGGGCGAAGCGCTTCGCCGTATCGGGGAAGGGGCCGCCATGCTGCGCACCAAGGGCGAGCCGGGAACCGGTAACGTCGTGGAAGCCGTTCGTCACCTGCGCATCATCAACAGCCAAATTCGTCGCATCCAGAGCCTGACGAAGGATGAGCTGATGGTGGAAGCAAAGACGCTCGCCGCTCCCTACGATCTGGTGCTGTACATCCACGAGAACGGCCGACTGCCGGTTGTGAACTTCGCCGCTGGCGGCGTAGCGACTCCGTCCGATGCGGCGCTGATGATGCACCTGGGCGCAGATGGCGTATTCGTAGGGTCCGGGATCTTCACCTCGGAGAATCCGGAGAAATTCGCGAAGGCGATCGTGCAAGCCACTACGCACTATACCGACTACGCACTGATCGCGGAAGTGTCCAAAAACTTGGGAACCGCTATGAAGGGGATCGAGATCTCCAAGCTGGAAGCGTCCCAGCGGATGCAAGACCGCGGCCGGTAAGCCGATAGAAAGAAGGGTCTACAATGAAGATTGGCGTGCTTGCGCTTCAAGGGGCCGTCGCTGAGCATATCCGCATGGTGGAGATGGCGGGAGCGGAAGGGGTAATCATCAAGAAGGTCGAGCAGCTCGCGGACATCGACGGCATCATCCTCCCCGGCGGGGAGAGCACGACGATCGGCAAGCTGATGCGCGACTATGGTTTTATAGAGGCGCTCCGGGCGTTCTCAGCCCAGGGCAAGCCGCTGTTCGGCACATGCGCGGGGCTTATCGTCCTGGCGAATCAGGTCGAAGGCGACAATCCCGTACATCTCGGGCTGATGGACATGACGGTACAGCGGAACGCGTTCGGCCGTCAGCGCGAAAGCTTCGAGACGACGCTCGATGTGAAGGGAATCTCCGAGCCGGTCCGGGCTGTGTTCATCCGTGCGCCGCTGATCAAGGCCGTCGGGCCCGAGGTCGAAGTACTCTCCGAGTACAAGGGCGAGATCGTAGCCGCGCGGCAAGGGCACTTGCTTGCGGTGTCGTATCACCCGGAGTTGACGGACGATGCGCAGGTGCATCAGTACTTCGCGACCATGGTGCAGCAGTCCAAAGCCTCATCGGTGCAAGGATAATCGAAGGCAAGCACCTGTCCGGCCCTGCCGGGCAGGTGCTTCTTGGTTGTGGGGTTTCTTGAATATTTGAGTAGAGTATAGTACATTATATTCCATACACTATGTCCCTTACGGGAGGGGTTTTTTTTGTTTGACGTCAAACTGCTTAGAACCGACAGAGCGAGAGTAGAAGAGGCTCTGCGTCATAGAGGGAAGACGAATGAGGAGGTAAAGCAGTTTGAAGGCGTGGATACCCGTCGGAGAGAGCTGCTGCAGCGATCGGACCAGCTGAAGAACCGCCGCAACGTCGTCTCGCAAGAGGTTGCGCGGCTGAAGAAATCCGGCGATGACGCAGAATCGCTCATTCTCGAGATGCGGGAAGTGTCGGATACGATCAAGCAGCTGGATGATGAGATTCGGGTGTTAGATGAGGAGCAGAGCAAGATTCTGCTCGCTATTCCGAACATGCCGCATGAATCGGTGCCCATCGGCCAGTCGGAGTCCGACAACGTGGAGCTGCGCACGTGGGGCGAGGTGCCGAAATTCTCGTTCGACGTAAAGCCGCACTGGGACATTGCCCAATCGTTAGGGATTCTGGACTTCGAAGCGGCGGGGAAAGTGACCGGGTCGCGGTTTGTGTTCTACAAGGGCTATGGCGCCCGGCTGGAGAGAGCTCTTATCAATTTCATGATGGATTTGCATGCGGACGAGCATGGCTATGAAGAGATGCTTCCGCCTTATATCGTCAATCGCGATAGCTTAACCGGAACCGGACAGCTGCCGAAGTTTGAAGAAGACGTGTTCAAGATCGCGGAGACGGACTATTTCCTCATCCCGACGGCCGAAGTTCCGGTGACGAACTATCACCGCGAAGAGATTATGAATGCGGAAGAGTTGCCGAAATACTATACCGCTTTCAGCGCTTGCTTCCGCTCGGAGGCCGGGTCCGCCGGCCGCGATACGCGCGGGCTGATCCGCCAGCACCAATTCAACAAGGTCGAGCTCGTGAAGCTGACGAAGCCGGAAGACTCCTATGCCGAGCTGGAGACGCTGACGCAGAACGCGGAGCGCGTGCTGCAGCTGCTGAAGCTGCCGTACCGGGTGCTGAGCCTCTGCACGGGCGATCTCGGCTTCTCTTCGGCCAAGACGTATGATCTCGAAGTTTGGCTGCCAAGCGGGGATTCGTTCCGTGAAATCTCGTCGTGCAGCAACTTCGAGGATTTCCAAGCACGCCGCGCGAACATCCGGTTCCGCCGGGATGCGAAGGCGAAGCCGGAGTTCGTGCACACGCTGAACGGATCGGGCTTGGCCCTCGGCCGGACCGTAGCGGCAATCTTGGAGAATTACCAGCAAGCGGACGGCAGTGTCGTCATACCGGACGTGCTGCGGCCTTACATGAACGGGCTGGAACGCATTACGGCCAAGTAAGAACGGCCTCAACGACTCAAGAGCCGCTTGTATTTTCTGGGCGGCTCTTGAAAGCGTTCCGGGCCTGTGGTACAATGCAGGTTGTCACTATTGCGTGGCCGGGCAAGCATTCGCCAACCTGGAGAGGTGGTCGAGTGGTTTAAGGCTCTGGTCTTGAAAACCAGCGAAGGGGTAACTCTTCCGTGGGTTCGAATCCCACCCTCTCCGTATGCACAAAAGAGCGATCCTTCGGGGTCGCTTTTTTCACGCCCGCATCCCTATATTTGTGCCGATCCTGCGGGAATAAAAGCGCAACGCCCTCGGCATTTTAAGATGGAGGAGGTGTTGAGCCCATGAGCCCAACGGAAACATTGCCGGTGAGCCAAAATCAGCTGATGGAGGCTTGGAGCGCCACGTTGCCAACCGTGCTGAATCAATCGGACAAATTCGAGGTGCATCCGGGAGAAGGGGAAGCCTCGCTGCATGTCCATATCGCATCGGCCGGCCATTCGATGTATTCGTTCGATTTCAGCGTAACGTATGTAGACTCGAGAGAGGTGCGGGTGGAGCTGATTGATGTCGAGAAGGCCAATCAGACGATCGACGAACGGAACGAGACGATTCAGCAGCTGGTGGAGGATTACGTGAGACATCTCCATGAATGCGCGCAAGCGCTGCACCATCTAACCCACAAGTAAGCGGAGGCATGGCGATGAGCAAACGCAAAGGACCGGATAAAAACTTATCCAACGTCGTCAAGGATCTGGACAAAACGCCGGCGAACAGCCACCAAGCGCAGCAGTGGCAGCAGGATCGCAATGATCGCCGTCACCAGGATGCACTGAATCACGAGGAATAAACGAATCGATCCAGCGAGGAGGACTAACGCATGCCAAAAGATATCGCACAGCCCGTGAATCCCCCAACCGGACGAGCCAATCGACGGGACAAGGACGGAGCGGTCCAAGTCCCGATGTCGGGGTCCAAGAAGACGAAGCAGGCCAATCATTCCCGGCATAACAACGGAGAAGGCTAACCGCACATTCCCAGCGGACGCCGGGCGCATAAGAACGACTAACGCGGACATACTATCCTTGACGGTGCGAAGAGAGGTGTGGTTCCGTTGAATGCTTCAGCAGAATATCCACTCATTGATCTTAGTGATACCTCGTACTAAAGAGCGGAGGGATGTGCCAAACGCACGTTAGGGTGTTTGTAACACATTGAACGTTGTTGGCTGACAGCAACGCCCGAGGTTGTGAAGGAAAGGTTAGCTGATCGAACATTCTCCACCGTCAGAAAAAGGACCCGCAAGGGTCCTTTTCTATGCACCGTATCCTATCCATGTACGCGCTGACCGAAGCTCAGCAGGATGGCGGAGAGCTCGTCCGGCGACTCCATCAGGCTCATGTGGCCGGCAGTCTCCAGCCGCGTTTGGGTGATGTGATCTCCCTGCACGGAGAACGTCTTCTCGACCGGGATGATCTGATCCTGGGCTCCTGCGACGAGCAGAACCGGAACTGACGCTTCACGCAGCACATGGTTGCGATCCACGCGATCCCGCATCGCCTGTGTAGTATGGATCGCTCCGAGCGCGGGAGTGCCGTACCCAATCTCAACAGCGGCTTGTACACGGTCTGCCATGGAGGCCAGATGTGCAGGGGCGAATAGCTTCGGAATGAGGCCATCGACGAAAGGACGGATGCCTTGCTCCCGGATGGTCGCAATCGCTTTGTCTCGATTCGCCTTGGCTGGCTCGGTGTCCGGGAACGCGGTCGAGTGAATCAGTCCAAAGCCCGAGAGCAGCTGCGGGTTCTGTTCGGCCAAGGCGAGCGTAATATACCCGCCGAGCGAGTGGCCGAGCACAATCGGCTTCTCGAGCCTCAGCTGCCGAATCAGTGCCGCCACATCATACGCCATCGCATCGATCGTATACGGTGCATCGGGCGCCCCGGACTGTCCGTGTCCCCTCAGGTCGGGAATGATTACCCGATATTGGGCGCCTAGTGGTTTATGCAGCGCGCTCCAGTAGGCGCGGCTGCCGCAAAACCCATGCAGCAGCACGAGCGAACGCGCCTGCTCCTCGCCAATTTCTTCGTAAGCCAATTGAACATGATCGGTCATGGAAGCTCATCCTCTCCTTGTGGATCGTCTTGCGCTTGCTACTTCTAGTATGCCCGGATTCGGGGGACAAAGCAAAAAGCCCTGCAGCGCGGCAGGGCTTCAAACATGTTATAGTGGATGGCGTCCCGCGGCGGGACTCGAACCCGCGACGCATAGTTTAGGAAACTATCGCTCTATCCAACTGAGCTACGGGGACGCAGTAAACATCATTATAGCATATTTGAAGAAGCGGCAAAAGCCGAACTCCTGTTTGTAATCCGGAGTAGGAAATAAGTCCTATTTTTGATGAAATCGCTTTAAATCAAGGACAAACCAATGAAATTATTGGGGCTCCTGGTTAAAAAGAGGTGTCAAAGTTCACATTTTTTTTGTAAAATAATACACAGAGCTTACAAGCCTAAATATGGGATAATGTAAGGACATAGATACTTAGGACCCATATTCCGTACGAAGAAGACGGCCGCGGAACGTGGGCAGGGTGTTGATAATTATACTGGTAAGGAGAAAGGACTACTACCATGCGCCTAATTCCCACTCATTTGTGTGTACCCGGCATGAGATTAGGCAGACCGATCTTCAACAGCGATGGACAAATCCTGGTCGGCTATCAATACGAGCTGTCCCAGAGTGTGATCAATAAGCTGCAGAAGATGGGGATTGATTATCTTCATATTGAAGATGCCCAAACCGATGATATTATTATCGAAGATCTCATCCGTGAGGAGACTCGTGTCAACTTACGCTCTTCGCTGCTTCATATACTCGACCGCGTGGCCAGTACGAGCTATGACCCGAAGACGGCGAACGGCCAGCTGTTCAAGCTGTGCTCCAAGAGCGTCAGCATGGTGATCGACGATCTCCAGCACCAAGACACGATTATGCTGATGAATATGAATGTGTTCCAGTCAAACGCCTATGACCAGCATTTTATCCAAAAGGCGGTCAATGTGTGCGTCTACGCGACCAAGCTCGGTATGGTGGAAGGCTACACGGGCGAAGACTTGGACACGTTAAGCCTAAGTGCGCTGCTGCACGATATCGGGAACCTGAAGGTACCGCGCGAAATCCTGATGAAGCGTTCGCTCCTCACGCCGTTCGAATATGCGGAGATTAAGAAGCATACGGAGTACGGCTTCAAGTTGCTGAAGGATGAAGCGGGCATTCCGATCACCGTGGCCCACGTCGCGATGCAGCACCACGAACGCATTAACGGCACCGGATACCCGCACGGGCTGAAGGGCGACGAGATTCATCCGTTCGCGCAATGGGTCGGGATGATCGACACCTACGATTCCTTGACGCACCCGAGAGCCCATCGGGAAGCGGTGCTCCCGCATCAGGCGATCGAGATTCTGTACGGGGGAGCGGGCACGCTGTACGACATTAACAAAGTCAGACAGTTCCGCAACCGGGTCGCCCTGTTCCCGCTCGGGCTGAGCGTGGAGCTGAACTCCGGCGAGACCGGGATTGTCTCCAAAGTGAATACCGATTTCAAGCATCGGCCGGTCATTCGCGTCCTGCGGAACCCTTATGGCGAACCGCTCAAGCAACCGTATGAGATCGATCTGTCCCGGCATTTGAACGTAATGATTGCCCGAGTAGGAGAAGCGGTCGGCAGTAAATAGCGTCTTCTCCAGAAAAGAGAACTGTAATGAAAGATATTGCGGCCCTGGTGCGCAACGTCCCGCTGTTCCAGCATTTGAAGGATGAAGAGCTGATGATGATTTCGTCGCTGTTCATCGAACGCAAGTACAAAAAGAACTCGATTATCTTCTTCGAGGGCGATACCGGGGATGAGCTGTTCGTGGTCAAGAGCGGTACGGTCAAGATCTACCGTCTCGACAATACGAAGCAAATTACGCTTACCTTGTTCCGGACCGGAGATTTCTTCGGCGAGATGTCGCTCGTGCAGCGCGGCTTCACCCGCTCGGCCAACGCCGAAACGCTCGAGCCCAGCGTCCTCTACACGCTCAATCGCACTACGTTCTTCGAGTGTATGGAGCGGGCGCCTACGCTATGCATGAAGCTGTTGGAAGTGACGATGAACCGGCTGCGCAAGGCGAATGAGCAAATTCACGATCTGACGTTCCTGGACGTCCGGACCCGAATTCTGAAGACGGTCTACCAGCTGTCGCTCGATTATGGAGAGACGAAGCAGGGGCAGACCCAGATCGCGGTCAAGCTGACCCATCAGGAGATCGCCAATCTGGTCGGTACCGTGCGCGAGTCGGTCACGAAGGTGCTGCAGGAGCTCCAGGAGGAAGGGACGATCTCGGTCGACAACAAGATGATCACCATCCTGGATATGCCTACATTGCGCAAAAAAATGCCATCTTAGGAGAAGCCGTGCGAAAGTGCGGTTTCTTTTTTGTGGGGAGCATCCGCCTAGCAACGAACGCTGTGGTACAATAGAAGGCGTGAGACGAATACCGGCGAACGCGACAGTGCGGGCGATGGGAGGGCGACAAACATGCAATATCGCAATTTGGGAAAGTCCGGGTTGAAGGTCAGCGAGATCAGCCTGGGCTCATGGCTGACGTATGGCGGCTATGTGGAGAGGCAGCAGGCGATCGACACGATCCACCGGGCCTACGAAGCCGGGATCAATTTCTTCGACACGGCGAATGCGTACATGCGCGGAGACGCGGAGAAGGTAGTCGGCGATGCGCTGAAGGCATACCCGCGGGAGTCGGTCATTCTGGCGACCAAGGTATGGGGCGCGATGGGGGAAGGCCCGAACGACCGGGGCTTGTCCCGCAAGCACATTCTGGAGCAATGCGACGCGAGCCTGAAGCGGCTCGGTATGGAGTACATCGACTTGTACTACTGCCACAGCTTCGATCCGTCGACCCCGATCCAAGAGACGCTGCGCGCCATGGACGATCTCGTCCGGCAAGGCAAGGTGCTGTACATCGGGGTGAGCAATTGGACCGCCGCGCAGATGACCGAAGCGGTGCATCTCGCCGATCGGTACCTGCTAGATCGGATTGTAGCCAGCCAGCCGCCCTACAGCTTGCTGAAGCGCGATATCGAGCAGGAAATCCTGCCGACGTGCGACAAGCTGGGGATCGGGCAAGTCGTCTATTCGCCGCTCGCCCAGGGCGTGCTGTCCGGCAAGTACAAGTCGGTCACGGACGTGCCGAAGGGCAGCCGCCGCGATACGGAGCGCGGCAGCCAGCTCTTGAGCCGCTACTTGACCGAGGAAAACCTGGAGCGGGTAGTGCAGCTGCAGCAGGTGGCCACGGAGGCGGAGCTAACGATGACGCAGCTGGCCCTGGCTTGGGTGCTTCGCCAGCCGGGCGTATCGAGCGCCATCATCGGGGCGAGCTCGCCGCAGCAGCTGGAGGAGAATGTCCAGGCGTCCGGCAAGCAGCTCACGGCCTCGCAGCTGGAGCGGATTGACGCCATCCTGCGATAAAAGACGAACAGCCTCGTCCCATGCCGGACGAGGCTGTTTCATGTGGAGGCGGGACCTTGCGATTTGCCCCGCAGCCCGCGAAAAAAATTCGTCAACAGGTGGGCGCACGGCTCCTGCAGCACGCCGGCGACGACGTCGACGCGGTGATTGAACCGATCCTCCTGCAGTAGGTTCATCAGCGTCCCGGCGCAGCCGGCCTTCGGGTCGGCCGTGCCGTAGACGACCTGCTTCACCCGGCTCTGCACGAGCGCTCCGGCGCACATCGGGCAAGGCTCGAGCGTGACGTAGAGCGTGCAGTCGAGCAAGCGCCAGGCGCCGAGGTGCTCCGTGGCCTGGCGAATGGCGATCATCTCCGCGTGTGCGGTCGGATCGAATGTCGTCTCCCGCAGGTTATGGCCGCGGCCGATAATCTCGCCGTCCTTCACGATCACAGCGCCGATCGGCACTTCCCGCAGCGCCTCCGCCTTGCGAGCTTCCGCGATCGCTTCCAGCATCCAGTGTTCATGCGTGTCCATGATTCATACCCTCATTGATCCCTATCGTTCGCCATCCACAGGGGGATAAGTCCGAACATCCATTCTGGATGTTAACATGCTGTGGACAAGTCTGTGCACAACTTGGAGATTGATGTCGATAACTGCTACCCACATGGGGATAACAGCCGCGGCGGCGAACGCACCGTTTTGTTTTGTAATTGTAGTGGATGGCGGATCGAATAGCAAGTCAGGCAAAATTGCGGGACGAATCAAGGGCCGATTTTCCGGCTACTTAAGGGATATTAACAACGGTTGTGGACAGACTGGGGAAAACTGTGAGTGAAATGTGGATATGAGCTATTGGAATGAGGATAACCTCTTGCGTTTTGGGGATAACCTGTGGATAATCGTTGCATTACGGGGCCATTTCTTCCGAGCCATCCTGCTATCCAGAGGTTTGCAAGCTTGTGGATATCATGAACGGCTGCCCAATCGTTTCAAAGGTCTGGAAAGATGACATTCCCTTGGTTCTACTGTATAATAGATTAGATGAGCTGCGATAATTAAGGAGAGTGTCTATAGATGGCTTTATCATGCGGTGTCGTCGGGCTGCCCAACGTGGGCAAATCGACGTTGTTCAATGCTATTACGCAGGCGGGGGCCGAGATGGCGAATTACCCGTTCTGCACGATCGATCCCAACGTCGGGGTCGTGGAAGTTCCGGACGAGCGGCTGCAGAGGCTGACCGAGATCGTCGTACCCCAGAAGGTCGTCCCGACCGCGTTCGAATTCGTGGACATTGCGGGTTTAGTGAAGGGCGCGAGTAAAGGCGAGGGCTTGGGCAACAAGTTCCTTTCGCATATCCGGGAAGTGGACGCGATCGTGCATGTGGTGCGCTGCTTCCAGGACGAGAATATCACGCACGTCTCCGGTAAGGTAGACCCCATCGGAGATATTACGACGATTAATCTCGAGCTGATCCTGGCCGATATCGATTCGGTGGACAGACGGATTGAGCGCTCCCGCAAGAACATGAAGGGCGGCGACAAGAAGGTGGCCCAAGAGGTCGAGTGCCTCGAACGGATCAAGGAGGCGCTGTACAACGACAAGCCGGCCCGTTCGGTCGAGTTGACGGATGAAGAGAAGCTGCTGATTCGCGATCTGCACCTGCTCACGATGAAGCCGGTGCTCTATGCGGCGAATGTGAGCGAGGCGGAAGCGGCGAATGCCGACGACAATCCGTTCGTAAAGCTGGTTCGCGAATTCGCCGCCCAGGAGGGGGCCGAAGTCGTGCCGATCAGCGCGAAGGTGGAATCCGAGATCGCCGAGCTGGAGGGCGAAGACAAGGAGATGTTCCTGGCGGAGCTGGGCTTGACGGAGTCCGGCCTCAACCGGCTCATCCGGGCGGCCTACAAGCTGCTCGGGCTGTACACGTATTTCACGGCCGGCGTGCAGGAAGTTCGGGCGTGGACGATTCGCAAAGGGATGAAGGCACCGCAAGCGGCGGGCGTCATTCATACCGATTTTGAAAAAGGATTTATCCGTGCCGAAGTTGTGTCCTACGAAGATCTGGTGAGCAGCGGGTCGATGAACGGGGCGAAGGAAAGAGGCTTGTGGCGGTTGGAAGGCAAAGATTATGAAGTCAAAGACGGCGATGTCATGCATTTCCGTTTCAACGTATAATAAGAGGACCCTGAACATAAATGAAGCTAGGCTAGGATGAACAGGAGGTGGAATCCATGTTAGACCGTTTGCAAGCATTGGCGGACCGCTATGAGAAGCTGAGCGAGCTGCTCTGCGATCCGGATGTGGCGAACGACGCGAAGCGTTTGCGCGAGTATTCGAAGGAGCAGTCGGACCTGCAAGAATCGTACGAAGCTTATTCGGAGTACAAAACCGTGATGGAGCAGTATGAAGCGGCACGCGCAATGCAAAATGAAAAGCTCGACGACGAGATGCGCGAGCTGGTCAAGATGGAATTAGAGGAGCTCTCGCAGCGCAAGGACGAATTGGAAGAGAAAATCCGCATCCTGATGCTGCCGAAAGACCCCAATGACGATAAAAACGTAATCGTGGAGATCCGCGGAGCGGCCGGCGGAGACGAGGCGGCCTTGTTCGCCGCCGACCTGTATCGCATGTACACCCGTTTTGCGGATGCGCAAGGCTGGAAGACGGAAATTCTCGAAGCCAATTTGAACGACCTGGGCGGGTTCAAGGAAATCATCTTCATGATCTCGGGCAAAGGCGCGTACAGCAAGATGAAGTTCGAGAGCGGGGCGCATCGCGTCCAGCGTATTCCGGTGACCGAATCGGGCGGGCGCATCCATACGTCGACGTCGACTGTAGTGGTGATGCCGGAGGCGGAAGAGATTGAAATCGAGATTAAAGAATCGGATATCCGCGTAGATACGTTCTGCTCGAGCGGAGCGGGGGGACAGTCGGTCAACACGACCAAATCGGCCGTACGGGTGACCCACGTACCGACCGGCATCGTGGCGACCTGTCAGGACGGCAAGTCCCAGAACTCCAACAAGGACAAAGCGCTGCAGGTGTTGCGCGCCCGCATCTACGATATGATGAAGCAGGAAGAGGAAGCGAAGTACGGCAGCGAGCGCAAGAGCAAGGTGGGGACGGGCGACCGCAGCGAGCGGATCCGCACGTACAACTTCCCACAGAGCCGGGTGACCGATCACCGGGTCGGCCTGACGCTGCACAAGCTGGATCAAGTGCTGAACGGCGATATGGAAGAGATCATCTCCACATTGACGCTGGAAGCCCAATCCGAGCTGCTGGAAAAAGGAGAATAAGCCCGATGTCTACAATACGCGAAGCCTACTTGCAGGCTTCTTCTTTTTTGCAGCGGGCGGACGTACGTGATGCGGCCATCGTCACGGAGCTGCTCTTGTGCCACTTGATGGACTGGAGCCGGACCGAGCTGTTCTTGCGGTGGGGGGAGCCGTTCCCGGCGGACCGCGAGGAAGACTGGGCCGGCTATGTGCTGCGCAAAGCGTCAGGAGAGCCGGTCCAATATATCATCGGGGAGCAGGAGTTCTACGGGCTCCGGTTCCACGTGGAACAAGCCGTACTCATCCCCAGGCCGGAAACGGAGCTGCTCGTGGAGGAGATTGTGCGGACCGCGGGCTCGTTATGGCGCGAGGATACACCGCTCGTCGTGGCGGATATCGGAACCGGCAGCGGGGCGATCGCGGTGACGTTGGCCGTGCAGAGGCCGGCGTGGCGGCTCCAAGCGGTAGATCTCTCTCCCGCCGCGTTGGAAGTGGCGAAGGGCAACGCGAAGAGGAACGGGGTCGTGGAGCGGGTCGCTTTCCATGAAGGCGATTTGCTGGGGCCTTTCCTGCATGGAGGAGACGCGGATGGGTTGGATATCGTTGTGTCGAACCCTCCTTACATCGAGTCCGAGGCGATTGAAGGGCTGGAAGTTCAGGTGCGCTGCTACGAGCCGCATCTGGCTCTGGATGGCGGTCCGGACGGCTTGGCGCTGTATCGCCGGCTCACGGAGCAGCTCACCCGGCTGGAGCGGACGCCGCGGATCGTCGGCTTCGAGGTCGGCCAAGGGCAAGCGCCCGCTGTGGCCGAGCTGCTCACGCATACCGGCCTCTGGGCTGAGGTTCGGCTAGTGAAGGACTTGGCCGGTATTGAGCGGCACGTGATTGCGGTGCGGCGGTGATGTGGGCGGCGATGAATGGATTCGCTAGCATTCACCGGTTGGTAGATTACTAGATTCCTATAGAAAAAATCATAGAGTACTAGGTTTAACTCTCTTCCCGCCTGGCGATACTTGGACTAGGTAGGGAAGGGAGTTGTTTCATTTGGTTAAGCGGGTCTCATATCGTCCTTATTTTTTCGTAGCGTTCGCCATTATGATCATGATGTTCTGCTGGGAATCCAATCAAATCCAAGCCGCCGTCTTGGATTCTACCATACCGCAAGATTCGATCCGGATTCGCATTCTCGCGAACTCGGACAGCCCCCAGGATCAATGGATCAAGCGCCAAGTGCAGCTCGAGGTCGTCAAGGAGATCGGCAGCTGGGTGCTTGATCCAACCAGTCTGGATGAAGCGCGTGCCGCCATCCGGGCGAACATCCCGGCATTGGAGCAAGTGGTTGGACGCGTACTGAAGGCGAACGGCTACGCCGAGGATTATCAGGTCGAGCTCGGGCAAGTGCCGTTCCCGGCCAAACCATTCGGCAATAAAGTATATCCCGCCGGCACCTATGAAGCACTCCGCATCGTCCTCGGCAGCGGGCAAGGCCAAAACTGGTGGTGCGTGCTATTCCCGCCGCTGTGCTTCGTAGGCGTCAAGGCGAAAGCCGCACCGGCTCCGACTCCGGCGCCTGCGGCGGAACCAACGGTTAAGGATGCTCAGGCTGGTAAGGATTCGAAGGAAACTAAGGCTACCAATGGTTCCAAGGAAGGCCAGGCTTCCAAAGACCCGAAGGCTACGCCGACGGTTAAGCCCGTCGGAAAAGCGGACTCCGCGGCAAACGTAGGTGAGAAGAGCGAAGCAGTTCAAGCAGGTGCCAGTGAAGATGGCGCTCCGAAAGCGGAAGTGAAGTTTTTCGTGTGGGAAATCGGCAAGAAGATCGGCCATAAGATCGGGCATGTGGTGAAGAGCTTGTTTGCCTAAGCGCCGCCCAGCCGTCTGATCGGGAGGCTCTGCATGACAGTCCGGGGCCCGGCACGCTATAATAGGAGAATTGGCAAGCTACTTCATCCCCATCTAGATAAGGATGCATTTCGAATGACCATTACATGGCAAGTCAATCCTCAAGCCGTGGACGAAGCCGTGGAGGGCGACGTCCCGGCTTCCCTGTTGGAAGCGGCGCGCCTGCTCGCCGCCGGCGAGACCGTGGCGTTTCCCACCGAGACCGTGTACGGGCTCGGGGCGGACGCCACGAACACCGCGGCGGTGGAGGCGGTCTTCCGCGCGAAGGGACGGCCGTCCGACAATCCGCTCATCGTGCATATCGCCGATTGGACGGAGCTGGACGGGCTCGTCGCCGAGGAAGGCTTCAGCGACACCGCCCGCCTCTTGATGGCCCGGTTCTGGCCCGGGCCGCTCACGCTCGTGCTGCCGGCGCGTCCCGGCGCCGTGAGCCCGCGGGTCACGGCCGGGCTCGCGACCGTCGCCGTGCGCATGCCCGCGCACCCCGTGGCGCGGGCGCTGATCCGGGCGGCGGGCTGCCCGGTGGCGGCCCCGAGCGCGAACCGCTCGGGACGCCCCAGCCCGACGCTGGCGGCGCACGTCCACGAGGACCTGGACGGGCGCATCGCGGGTCTGGTCGACGGCGGACCGACCGGCGTCGGGCTCGAGTCGACGGTCGTCGAGGTGGTCGGCGACCAGGTGCACATCCTGCGGCCCGGCGGCGTGACCGCGGGCCAGCTGCAGGCGGCGGCGCCCGCCTGCACGATCGTGGCGCCCGGCGCAGCCGCCGGCGCCGAAGCCGCGTCGCCCGGCGACGCGGCGGCCTACACGCCGAAGTCGCCCGGCGTGAAGTACGCGCACTACGCGCCGCGGGGCGCGATGACGCTCGTGCGCACGCAGCCGCCTGCCGGCGGCGCAGCCAACCCCGCGGCGACGGACGCCGCCGTCGCGTGGATTCAGGCGCGTGTGAACGAAGCGCGCCGCGTCGGGGACCGCACCGGCATCCTGACGACGCGGGAGCGGGCGCCGCTCTTCGACGCCGATCTCGTGCTCGCCTGCGGCAGCGCCGACGACCTCGAAGCGGCCGCACACAGCCTGTACGCCGCCCTGCGGCGGTTCGACGAAGCGGGCGTCACCGCCATCTGGGCGGAGACGTACCCGGAGGAAGGGTTGGGTGCGGCGCTTATGAACCGCATGCTGAAGGCGGCGGGCGGCCGACTGGTCGACGCCTGACGGATCGGCTGCTGTCGTGTACATGTTTCCCCACTTGTCCGCATATGTTGGTTAAGAAGTGCAGGACAAGGATGTGGGGGAGATTCCATGACCGCCGTTACCATTAACGCCTCGGCACATGCCGGGCAATTCATTACGATTTGCATGATGGCCTTCGCCTTGGGCATGGACGCCTTCTCCCTCGGGATTGGCATCGGGTTGCAGGGCATCCGCCTGCTGCATATCCTCCGCATCAGTTTGGTCATTGCGCTGTTCCATGTTATGATGCCATTAACGGGGATGTTCATGGGCCAGTATGCCAGCGCCCTGCTGGGAGACGTAGCGCTCCTGGCCGGAGGCGGGCTGCTGCTTCTCCTCGGAGGCCATATGATCTACAGCGCCTTTCATACGACGTCCATCACGGCGTTCGACTATAGAACGCTGTGGGGCGTCCTGTTGTTCGCGATCAGCGTCAGCATCGATTCGATGTCGGTGGGCGTATCGCTAGGGTTGTTCGCTACCGATATTGCTTTGACCGTGCTCATGTTCGGCTTATTCGGCGGAATCATGTCCATCGCGGGCTTGCTGCTCGGCCGCAACGCCGGACGGTGGACGGGCCGATACGGCGAAGCGATCGGGGGCCTCATCCTGGTCGCGTTCGGCATCCGATTTCTATTTTGAAAGGGTGGGGTGGGATGAGCGTTCAGCGGATTTTGTTCGTATGCACCGGGAATACGTGCCGAAGCCCGATGGCGGAAGGCCTGTTCCACGTGCTGACGAAGTCGAGGCAGGGCAATTGGGAAGCACGATCGGCCGGCGTGTCCACGAATGGCGGGTCCCCGGTGTCCCAGCATGCCGCGACGGTTCTGAGCCGCAAGGGCGGCGTGGACAAGCGGCGGTCCGACAGTCTGAAGGCCGATTGGGTCGAATGGGCGGACTTGATTCTTACGATGACGGGTTCCCATAAGCAAGCGGTGCTCTCCCGGTTTCCCGAAGCGCTGGACAAAGTGTTCACGCTCAAAGAATTCGTGATGGACGATCCGGGCTTGATGCGGCTCCTGTCGGAGCGGGGAGAGCTTATGTCCGAGCTGCTCGTGAAGCAAGCGCTCATGGAGCGAATCGAGGAGCAGGAGCTCGACCGGCTGGAGGAGCTGGAACGGCAGCTGCCGAGCATGGATATTCAGGACCCGTTCGGCGGATCGCTGATGGAGTACGAAGCGTGCGCGGAGGAGATCGAGAGCGCCCTGCGCAAGCTGATCGAGAAGCTCGATTCCATGCGGTGAGCGGGAAACGGCGGCATCCGAGCGGGGCGGCCGCCTAGGCGGTAGACCCTTTACACTATAAGGCGATTGAGGTATGATGAAGATAAGATGTTGGACTCGGTGTAACTGGCGACAATCGGGGAGGACCCCAATGGAGCATCGAGGCATACGGCCGGTCGCCTGGGCAAAGAGCAACGATCGTTTTCGGACGATCGCCTGCTCTTTTTTTCATCTTGGGCCTTGTTTCGGTTATACTACAGGTAGATTGGAAGGAGGAGTAATCGTATGAAAATCGCAATTGGGGCGGACCATGCCGGCTTTCGGCTAAAGGACGACGTGATCGCTTATTTGAAGGAAGCGGGACATGATGTGGAAGATTTCGGCTGCCATTGCGCCGATTCGATCGATTACCCGGACTATGCGCTGCCCGTCTGCGAGCAAGTGGCGAGCGGTCAAGCCGACCGGGGCATTCTCATCTGCGGCACGGGCATCGGCATGACGATCGCGGCGAACAAGGTGCCGGGCATTCGCTGTGCCTTGGTGCATGATCTGTTCTCGGCCAAAGCAACACGGGAGCACAACGACTCGAATGTCTTGGCAATGGGAGAACGGGTCATTGGACCGGGAGTCGCCCTTGAGATCATCAAGATTTGGCTGGACACGCCGTTCTCCGAAGGCCCGCGGCACGCCAACCGGATTCGGAAAATCAAAGAAATGGAAGACAAATTCGCCATTCATCCTTAATTCAAGCTTGGGGTGATCAGGAAATGTCTAAGCAATCGAATGAGCTGCAAGCCGCCGACATCACGGCGGACGTGGAGCAGATTTTGCGCGAGCTCGTGCAGGCGGGTAACATCCGCCGCGGCCAGGTGGTCGTCATCGGCACGAGCACGAGCGAGGTCGTCGGCCAGCGGATCGGCACGGCCGGGACCGAGGATGTCGCAGAAGCGATCTTCCGCGCAGTCGAGCAAGTGCGGGGCGAGGTCGGGTTTCAGCCCGCCTATCAATGCTGCGAGCATCTGAATCGGGCGTTGGTGGTGGAGCGTGAGCTGCTCGACTCCAACCCGACGCTTGAGGAAGTGACCGTCGTCCCCGTACGCCAAGCGGGCGGCTCGATGGCGGCGTATGCGTACCGGCATCTATCGAATCCCTGCGTCGTGGAGTCGATCCAAGCCCATGCCGGCGTCGATATCGGCGATACGTTCATCGGTATGCATTTGCGTCGTGTCGCGGTCCCGGTACGTCCCTCGATCCGCACGATCGGACAGGCGCACGTGACGATGGCCTATACCCGGCCTAAGCTGATCGGCGGCGTCCGGGCGGTTTATCAATAATTCAACTATTTACTTATCCCGGGAGGAATCGGACTCATGGAACATTTGCGCAAAAGCGACCCGAAAATTATGGAAGCCATTCAACTGGAACGCGGCCGGCAGCAAGATAAAATCGAACTGATCGCATCGGAGAACTTCGTCAGCGAAGCGGTTATGGAAGCGATGGGCACGGTCTTGACGAACAAATACGCCGAAGGCTATCCCGGCAAGCGCTACTACGGCGGCTGCGAGTATGTGGACATCGTCGAAACGATCGCCCGCGACCGGGCCAAGGAACTGTTCGGCGCGGAGCACGTGAACGTGCAGCCTCACTCGGGCGCGCAAGCGAACATGGCTGTTTACTTGGCCGCCCTGCAGCCCGGCGATACCGTGCTCGGGATGAACTTGGCCCACGGAGGCCACTTGACGCACGGCAGTCCGGTGAACGCTTCCGGCCTGCTCTACAACTTCGTCGCTTACGGGGTAAGCGAGAAAGACTTCCGCATCGACTATGACGAAGTGCGCAAGCTCGCGTTCAAGCACAAGCCTCGCTTGATCGTAGCCGGCGCTAGCGCTTATCCGCGTATTATCGATTTCGCGGCTCTGGGCCAAATTGCGAACGATGTAGGCGCGCTGTTCATGGTAGACATGGCGCACATCGCCGGTCTGGTGGCCACCGGCCTGCACCCAAGCCCGGTCCCGTACGCGCATTTCGTGACGACGACGACGCACAAGACGCTGCGCGGGCCGCGCGGCGGGATGATCTTGTGCCGCAAGGCGTGGGCGCAAGCGATCGACAAGGCCGTGTTCCCGGGCTCGCAAGGCGGTCCGCTCATGCACGTCATCGCCGGCAAAGCGGTATCGTTCGGCGAAGCGCTGCAGCCTGAATTCGCGACCTACTCGAAGAACGTGATCGGCAACGCCCAAGTGTTGGCCGAAGGGCTGATGGCCGAGGGCCTGAACATCGTCTCCGGCGGCACCGACAACCACTTGATGCTAGTAGACCTCCGCAGCATCAACATCACCGGCAAGGACGCCGAGCATGTGCTCGACGAAGTTGGCGTGACGGTGAACAAGAACGCGATTCCGTTCGATCCGACGAGCCCGTTCATCACGAGCGGCATCCGGATCGGGACGCCGGCCGCTACGAGCCGGGGCATGGACGCGGCCGCGATGAAGCAGATCGCCAAGATCATCGCGATGACGCTGAAGAGCCCGAAGGACGAGAGCGTGTTGAACGAAGCCCGCGGCTTGGTGAAGCAGCTGACGAGCCAATATCCGCTTTACGCCGGCTTGTCCTACTAAGTATTACGAAGGGTTATGGATCCCGAAATCACGCACCTCCGAAGCGCCGCTGCAGGCGGCATCCGGAGGTGTTTTTGTGCGGCTGCGCAGGCATAACCGGTGGCCTTTGATTCAGAAATGCCTGCCAGAAGCTGGCGTGTAAATGAATCGTGCAACGCGCAAAATACAATGATATAATAGGACGGGTATTTGGACGAAGTCGCGCATGGAACACGATGGCAGACTCATTAGGTTCAGGAGGAATTCGCATGAGCAAGGTTTTCGTATGTGACCATCCCTTGATACAGCATAAGCTCACATACATACGCGACGAGAATACGACCACCAAAGATTTCCGGGAGCTCGTCGATGAAGTCGCGACCTTGATGGCGTACGAAATCACGAGGGACATTCCGCTCCAGCACGTCTCCGTGAAGACGCCGGTCAGCATGGCCGATTGCCGGGTGATCTCCGGACGGATGCTCGGGCTGATTCCGATCCTCCGCGCGGGGCTCGGGATGGTGGAAGGCATCCTGAAGCTGATTCCGGCGGCCAAAGTCGGTCACGTCGGCTTGTATCGCGATCCGGAGACGCTCAAGCCCGTGGAGTATTACGTGAAGCTGCCGACGGACGTGGAGGAACGGCTGCTCATCGTGATCGATCCGATGCTCGCAACGGGAGGATCCGCCATCGCGGCGATTCAGGCGCTGAAGAACCGGCAGTGCAACCAGATCAAGCTGATGTGTCTCATCGCGGCGCCCGAAGGGATCGCGGCGGTCCAGCAGGCTCATCCGGATGTGGACATCTATGTCGCAGCGATCGACGATTACTTGAACGATCATGGATACATCATACCCGGCCTCGGCGATGCGGGGGACCGGCTGTTCGGGACCAAATAGAGAATTCCATTGGGTATTAGGGATAGGGAAAGAAAGGGAGAGGGAACGATGCAACGTCTGAAAATCATGACCATCTTCGGAACGAGACCGGAAGCGGTGAAGATGGCTCCGCTCGTCCTCGAGCTGGAGAAGCATCCGGAGCACATCGAATCGATCGTCTGCGTCACGGCGCAGCACCGGGAGATGCTCGATCAAGTGTTGGACGTCTTCCGCATCAAGCCGGATTACGACCTGAACGTGATGAAGGCCGGCCAGACGATCAACGAACTGACGATCCGCATGCTGCAGGACCTGGAGCCGGTGTTCCGCGAAGCGAAGCCGGATATGGTCCTCGTGCATGGCGACACCAGCACGACGTTCGTGGCGAGCTATGCCGCCTTCATGCAGCAGATCGCCGTCGGCCATGTGGAAGCGGGGCTGCGGACGTGGAACAAATATTCGCCTTATCCGGAGGAGATGAACCGCCAGTTGACGGGTGTGCTCTCCGACGTTCATTTCGCGCCGACCGATTGGTCCGCGAACAACCTCCGCCGCGAGAACAAGCCGGAATCGGCCATTTATATCACAGGGAACACGGTGACTGACGTCGCGCAATACGTGACCAAGGAAGAGTACTCCCACCCCGTGCTCGACTGGGCCGGCGACCGGCGCCTCGTGCTGATGACCGCCCACCGGCGGGAGAACCAGGGCGAGCCGCACCGCAACATTTTCCGGGCAGTGCTGCGGCTGGTGGATGAGTTCGAGGATATCGTGGTCGTGTACCCGGTTCACATGAGCCCGGCGGTACAAGGGCCGGCTCGCGAGATCCTGGGCAACCATCCGCGCATCAAGCTGATGGACCCGCTCGATCTGGTAGACATGTACAACTTCTTCCCGCGCACCCACCTGATCTTGACCGATTCGGGGGGCATTCAGGAGGAAGCGCCTTCGTTCGGTATTCCGGTTCTCGTGCTCCGTGATACAACCGAACGGCCGGAAGGCGTCGAAGCCGGAACGCTGGAGCTCGTCGGCACCAACGAAGACTTCATCTACGCCCGGGCCCGTACGCTGCTGACCGACGAAGCGGCTTATGCCAAGATGAGCCGGGCGGCCAATCCGTATGGGGACGGACAAGCGTGCAGCCGAATCGTGCAGGGGATTCTTCATCATTTCGGGCGGATTTCGGACAAGCCGGCTCCCTTTACGACATAACGAACGGCCCCCCCTTGCGAACCTTGTCGACTTTTTGTGCGAAACCAAACAGTCGTACTGTATGCTGTCGGGTTACCGATCGCCGAGATCCGTTGTCCCGCAAGGGATGGCGGTCTCGCGTTCACACAATGTTTGAATTTATTAGAATTGACAAACATTGTTCAGCTTCGATACAATTAGTGAGGATTGTGAGGTCTCTTCACCGTGGGAATGATGATTTTCCAGGAGGAGGCATGGCGCATGAGCAAGCCCCGTTCACAAGATAATCCATGGAAGGCTGTTGGACTGGTGAGCGCTATTGGCGTGGAGCTGGTCGTTTGCATGCTCGGCGGGTACTTCGGAGGCACAACTTTGAGCCGCTGGCAGGGTGGACAGCCTATTTGGATTGTGGTCGGCATTATGGCAGGCTTTGCAGTCGGGGTCGCCGGCGTCTTTCTCTTATTACGACATTTCACGGAAGGCTCTGACTAGAATGGATGACTTCTCAGCCCACCTGAAAGCGGTACAAAAGTTCACCCTCTTTTTTTTGTCCTTTTGTTTCTTCGCCTGGGCGCTGCTGCCGGAGTATCGCGCATACAGCATGGGGTTGATCGTAGGGACTTGCGTCAGCTACATCAACGCGCAATATCTTGCTATGAAGATTCAGCAGTTGACGAAGGCTGTGGTGGAGAAGACGAACCGCAAGGTGAATCTCGGCTTCATCACGCGCGCTTCGATCGCGCTCCTCACCGTGGTGCTGGTCGTGAAGTACCCGGAGAAGATTGCTTTATCCACGACGCTCGCAGGATTATTTGTCGTGCAATTGGCAACACTCCTATTGGGTATTGTTTCTAACTCTAGGAGAAAGTAACGCATATTCCGCGGAAAGGGGTGAAAAATACTGCATGCATCAATCCGTTATCGTAACGCTAGGTGGCATTGATTTCGATTTGACAACGCTGTTCATGATTACTTTGACTTGCATAATCGTCGCAATTCTTGCAATTGCCGGTACTCGGCGACTCTCTGTAGACAAGCCTGGAAAAATGCAAAACTTCTTGGAATGGATCGTCGATTTCGTAAGCGGCTTGATCTCCAGTACGATGGATATGAAGAGAGGACGTGCGTTCCTCATGCTCGGCATCACGCTGATCATGTTCATCTTCGTCGGCAACATGCTGGGTCTTCCGTTCGGGATCATTACCGAGCACGAACATGCATTCTCGTTCTTGGGCGCAGAAGTGCTCTCCCAAGCCGACATCGACAAGGCGATCGCCGATGGTGAACACGGGATCGGACTGGTTTGGTGGAAATCGCCGACAGCCGACGCTTCGGTCACGATGGCTTTGGCCCTTATGGTCATTCTCCTCACGCACTACTTGGGTCTGATCAAGAACACGAAGCAATACCTGCACCACTACATCGAACCGCACTGGGGCTTCTTCCCGCTCGCGGTCATCAAGGAAGTTTCCAAGCTTCTGACGCTCGGTTTGCGTCTCTTCGGGAACATCTATGCCGGCGAGGTCTTGATTACCGTCATTCTCATGGCGGGGGTAGCGGGTACGATTCCGCTGATCATATGGCAAGGCTTCAGCGTGTTCGTAGGCGCGATCCAAGCGTTCGTCTTCACAATTCTGACGATGGTTTACATCTCGCAGAACTTGCCGCACGACGAGCACAAGCACGAGCATTAAGATTGGCTTTGGCTTACCGCTTCAACCGGCGGTAGGTTCATATAGCAATTCAATTACAATCCTAAATCTTAGGAACCTATATCGAGGAGGAAGTTAAAAATGGAATTTCTTGCAGCAGCAATTGCTATCGGTCTGGGCGCATTGGGCGCAGGTATTGGTAACGGTTTGATCGTTGGTCGTACGGTAGAAGGGATCTCCCGTCAACCTGAGCTTCGCGGTACTTTGCAAACGACGATGTTTATCGGTATCGGTCTCGTAGAAGCCTTGCCGGTTATCTCCCTCGTATTTGCATTGCTCTTCACGTTCGTATTGTAAGAAGGTGTGGCGGGGAAGGCTGCGGCTTCCGCGCCTTCGTTTTGCCCGCCGTCCCGTTACTGCGTAACGGAAGCTTTACAGGAAGAAACCGCCCAGAAGGGAGTGACCCGAGTTGAGTTTCGTATGGACATCGTTTGTATATGCGTTAGTTGCATTTGGGATATTGATGTGGGTGCTTAAGAGATATGCGTTCGGCCCGTTGTTCGGCATCATGGAGAAGCGTCAAAGCTTAATCCAGGAACAAATCTCCACGGCTGAGAAAAACCGTGCGGAAGCCGAGCGTCTGTTGAACGAACAGAAGCAAGCGATTCAATCGGCGCGCAAGGACGCGTACGATCTGATCGAGCAAGCGAAAGTAACAAGCACGCGTCAAGCGGACGACATTCTGGCGCAAGCTAAGGATGAAGCGAACCGCCTGAAGAATGAAGCGCTCAAGGATATCGAGAACGAGAAGAACAAGGCTGTTGCCGCATTGCGCGGGCAAGTTAGCGCCATGTCTGTTTTGATTGCCTCTAAGATTATCGAAAAGCAAGTGGACGAGAAATCCCAGCAAGAACTGATTGACCAATACCTGAAAGAGGTAGGGGGCAATGTATGAGCAGGGAAATGATCGTAGCCAAACGTTACGCGAAGGCGCTCTTTGAGGTCGCCCAGCAGCAAGGCAACGTGGCGCAGGTCGAGGAGGAGCTCAAGGGAATCCTGCAAGTGATTCGTGAGAACGCCGACTACGGGAAACTGCTTGAACATCCGAACATCTCTGCTGCCGACAAGCTTGGGCTGGTGAAGCAAGCGTTTGAAGGGAAAGTGTCGACTGCCGTGCTGAACACCCTGCAGTTGATCGTGGAGCGAAGAAGAGAATCCGTGCTCGCGGATCTTGTAGATAGCTATGTGAAAGTGGCCAATGAAGCGTTGGGTCAAGCGAACGCGACGGTTGTCAGCGCCTACCCGCTCACGGCCGAGGAATCGCAGCAAGTAGCGGAGAAGTTCGGTCAAGTTACCGGCAAGCGGATCCGCGTCACCAATGTGGTCGATGCCAGCCTGATCGGCGGCATTCAAGTCCGCATCGGCGACCGGCTGTATGACGGCAGCATGTCCGGCAAGCTGAAGCGCTTGGAGCAGGCTCTTAGTTAAAATTAGTTAGGGGTGAGGTTCGTTGAGTATCAGACCTGAAGAAATCAGCACGCTGATTAAACAGCAAATCGAGAATTATCAATCCGACATTCAAGTCGTTGACGTAGGTACCGTAATTCAGGTGGGTGACGGGATTGCCCGGGCTCATGGTCTGGAGAACGTAATGGCGGGCGAGCTTCTCGAGTTCGCCAACGGTGTTGTGGGTATGGCCCTCAACCTGGAAGAAGACAACGTCGGTATCGTTATCTTGGGCCCTTACACGGACATCCGTGAAGGCGACCAAGTGAAGCGGACCGGCCGCATCATGGAAGTACCGGTCGGCGAAGCTCTGCTCGGCCGCGTCGTTAACGCGCTCGGGATGCCGGTAGACGGAAAAGGCCCGATCAACACGACGCACTTCCGTCCGGTAGAATCGAACGCTCCAGGTGTTATCGACCGGAAATCGGTTCACGAGCCGATGCAAACCGGGATCAAGGCGATCGACGCGATGGTACCGATCGGCCGCGGCCAACGCGAGCTTATCATCGGCGACCGTCAAACCGGTAAAACGTCGATCGCGCTCGACACGATCATCAACCAAAAAGGCAATGGCGTGCTCTGTATCTATGTCGCCATCGGCCAAAAGCAATCCACCGTCGCTAACGTGGTGGAAACCCTTCGCCGCAACGGCGCCTTGGAGTACACGATCGTTGTAACGGCAGGCGCTTCCGAGCCGTCTCCGCTGTTGTTCCTGGCTCCATATGCCGGCGCTGCAATGGGCGAATACTTCATGTACAACGGCAAGCATGCGCTCATCGTGTATGACGACTTGTCCAAGCAAGCGGCCGCTTACCGCGAATTGTCCTTGCTCCTGAGACGTCCTCCGGGCCGCGAAGCTTACCCGGGCGACGTATTCTACTTGCACTCCCGCTTGCTGGAGCGCGCTGCGAAGCTGAACGACGAGCTGGGCGGCGGTTCCTTGACGGCTCTGCCGTTCATCGAGACGCAAGCGTCCGACGTATCGGCTTACATTCCTACGAACGTAATCTCGATTACGGACGGCCAGATCTTCCTGGAGTCCGACTTGTTCAACGCCGGCCAACGTCCTGCGATCAACGTCGGTATCTCCGTATCCCGCGTAGGGGGCTCCGCGCAGATCAAAGCGATGAAGCGCGTCTCCGGCTCCCTGAAGCTCGACTTGGCTCAATACCGCGAGCTCGCGGCGTTCGCCCAGTTCGGCTCCGACTTGGATAAGAGCACGCTCGCCCGCTTGAACCGCGGTCAGCGCACGCTCGAAATCCTCAAGCAGCCGAACAACAACCCGCTGCCGGTAGAGAAGCAAGTCGTGAGCATCTTCACGGTCGTTCGCGGTCACCTCGACGACATTCCGGTTCAAGACGTGCAGCGTTTCGACCGCGAATTTCTCGCCTATGTCGACGCGAACTTCCCGCAAGTGTATGCTTCGATCCGCGACACCAAGGACTTGAAGCCTGAGAACGAAACTGTGCTGGTGGAAGCAATCGAAAAGTTCAAAAAAGGATTCGCTCCTTCGGCTTAAATAATAACCCGGCTTGTGCAAGCGGATGTGACCTAGCATCCGCTTTCGCCAAGCTTGTCCCCTTACCGAATTTCGCCCCAAGATGTGTGCGAAAATCGGTGTGAAGCGTACGATGTAACCTTTCCCATGGGAAAGGGTGGAGGTGAAATGCATGGCAAAAGGAATGCGCGATATTAAACGCCAGATCAAGAGCGTTCAGAATACGAAGCAAATCACGAAGGCGATGGAGATGGTGGCGGCCGCCAAGCTGCGCCGCTCCCAGGAGGCCGCTCAATCGGCACGTCCTTACGCGGAGAAGATTCAGGAAGTGGTCACCAGCATCGCTACCGGGACGAAAGGCATCAAGAATCCGATTCTCGTGTCCCGCGACATCAAGAAAACCGGATACCTCGTCATCACCTCCGACCGGGGGCTGGCCGGCGGCTACAACTCGAACCTGCTGCGCAAGCTGATGCAGACGATTCGCGAGAAGCACAAGTCCAGCAATGAATATGTGCTGCTCGTAGTAGGGCGGAAGGGCCGCGACTTCTTCAAGAAACGGAACATGCCGGTTTTGGAGGAAGTAACGGGGCTGTCCGATTCGCCGAAGTTCGCGGATATCAAGGATCTCGCGTCCAAGGCGGTCAGCCATTACATCGCCGAGGCGTACGACGAGCTCTACATCGTATACAACAAGTTCCACAACGCGATCTCCCAGGAGCCGGTGTTGAACCGTCTGCTGCCTCTGGAGATGACGGGAAGCAAGTCGGCTGCGGCTGTAGCGAACTACGAATACGAGCCGTCACCGGAAGAAGTGCTGGATGTGCTGTTGCCGAAGTACGCGGAGACGCTGATCTTCAGCGCCCTGCTGGAAGGCAAAGCGAGCGAATTCGGGGCCAAGATGACGGCGATGGGCAACGCGACGCGCAATGCGACGGAGATCATCACCAACCTCACGCTGGTCTACAACCGGGCTCGCCAAGCGTCCATCACGCAAGAAATTACGGAAATCGTAGCCGGAGCGAACGCTCAGGGCTAGTTACGTTTAGCATCACTCAACGCAGGATGAGGGTTACGAAGTAACTTTTCGAACGAAAAGTTTTAAGGAGGAACAAAATGAACAAGGGACGCGTGTTGCAGGTAACGGGACCGGTCGTCGACATCGAGTTCGAAAAAGGTCACCTGCCTCAAATTTATAATGCGGTCAGAATTCAAAAGCAATCGCAAGGCCCGAACGAGCCCGACATCGACCTTACAGTCGAAGTTGCCGTTCACTTGGGCGACAACGTAGCCCGCTGCGTAGCCATGTCCTCTACGGACGGCCTCGTGCGGGGGACGGAAGCCGTTGACTCCGGCGCTCCGATCAGCGTACCGGTAGGGGAAGTGACCCTGGGCCGGGTATTCAACGTATTGGGTCAGCCGATCGACAACGCGGGCGAAATTAGTGCTCCTGTCGTTAATCCGATCCATCGTCAAGCTCCGGCATTCGACGAATTGTCCACGCAAGCGGAAATTCTCGAAACCGGGATCAAGGTCGTTGACCTGCTGGCTCCATACGCGAAGGGCGGCAAGATCGGTCTCTTCGGCGGCGCTGGCGTTGGTAAAACCGTTTTGATCCAAGAATTGATTAACAACATCGCGCAAGAGCACGGCGGGATCTCCGTATTCGCCGGCGTTGGCGAGCGTACGCGTGAAGGGAACGACTTGTACCACGAGATGAAGGACTCCGGCGTTATCAGCAAAACGGCGATGGTGTTCGGGCAAATGAACGAGCCTCCGGGTGCGCGTCAACGCGTGGCATTGACGGGTCTGACGATGGCGGAATACTTCCGCGACACGGAAGGCAAAGACGTGCTGCTGTTCGTCGACAACATCTTCCGCTTTACCCAAGCGGGCTCCGAAGTATCCGCCCTTCTTGGCCGGATGCCGTCCGCGGTAGGTTACCAGCCTACGCTGGCCACCGAGATGGGCGGTCTGCAAGAGCGGATTACGTCCACGAAGAAAGGCTCCGTTACGTCCATCCAAGCGATTTACGTTCCGGCGGACGATTACACCGACCCGGCTCCGGCAACGACATTCGCTCACTTGGACGCAACGACCAACTTGGAGCGTAAAATCTCCGAGATGGGCATCTACCCTGCGGTGGATCCGCTGGCATCGAGCTCCCGCTTGCTGCAGCCGGACATCGTAGGCGAAGAGCATTACCAAGTCGCTCAAGGCGTGAAGAAGATTCTGCAGCGCTACAAAGAGCTTCAAGATATTATCGCGATTCTCGGGATGGACGAATTGTCCGACGACGACAAAGTCATCGTCCTCCGCGCCCGCAAAATCCAACGTTTCTTGTCCCAAGCGTTCCACGTGGCCGAGCAGTTCAACGGCTTCCCGGGACAATACGTGCCGGTCAAAGAAACGGTACGCAGCTTCAAAGAAATTCTCGATGGCAAGCATGACGATCTGCCGGAAGCCGCCTTCTTGTTCGTAGGGACGATCGAAGAAGCGGTCGAAAAAGCAAAAAGCATGAAGTAATTCCGTAACGCAGCTGAACCGGGCGGATGTCCTGCAGGGACTCGTCCGGGGAAGCAGCGCGGCTTACGAGGAAGCTTTCCACCCGAAAGCTCTCAGGAGGAATTCACGTGAGTACTTTTTTATTGGAAGTGGTAACGCCTGAGCGGATTGTCTATTCTCAGGATGTGAATATGGTCATCGTCAAGGGCGCTGCCGGGGAACTCGGCATCCTGCCGAACCATATCCCGCTTGTGACTCCGCTGAAGATTGCCCCGGTTACGATCAAGAAGGGGAACTCGAGCGAGCACTTGGCGGTGAATGGCGGCTTCATGGAGGTTCGCAAAGAGAAGGTCGTGATTTTGGCGGAATCCGCCGAAACTCCGGGCAATATCGATGTGGAACGGGCCCGTGCAGCGAAAGGCCGCGCCGAACAGCGACTGGCCAGCAAGCAGGACGAGATCGACTTCCGCCGGGCCGAGTTGGCGCTGCAACGCGCGATGAACCGGTTGGATGTCGTATCGAAGGTGTAACTGGAGGAGCAAAGGATTTCGATCCTTTGCTTTTTTGTTTGGGTATGCAGGAGTTGAATGTTGTGAATGACTACAAGGAAGGACAGATTATCGTCACCGGGGGACATAGACGATTCTGGGGGCATTTGGTATAATTGTAGGGGTGTTTATTTGGGTAAGCGCCACCATTCGTAAGATAAAGTAAATAGATGGATGGCAAGACGAACGTCCGCTCGCGGGCGTTGGCGAACATGTGAGCCGGAGGCGATGGTATGGCGGTTTACACAAACAATTATGTCTATGTGGCCATCTTTCTAGCTTTGGGGATTTTGCTTCCCATCGCGGCCTTGACGATCGGCAATTGGCTCAGGCCCCATAAGCCGACGGAAGAAAAGCAAACGACGTACGAGAGCGGGAACGAGCCGTTTGGCGACAGCCATGTCCGGTTCAACATCCGCTACTATTTGTTTGCGCTGATGTTTGTCATTTTTGATGTGGAAACGGTGTTTTTGTACCCCTGGGCGGTCGCGTATAACCAACTTGGGTTATTTGCGCTTGTCGAGATGCTCATTTTTGTCGTGCTGCTGGTCGTGGGTCTTATTTATGCCTGGAAGAAGAAGGTGCTGCAATGGACATCTCTTTAGAGTCAATCAAATTGGATGAGCAACAAGAGTTGGAGCGCAATGTCCTCACGACGACCCTGGATCAAATCAAGGGGTGGGCGCGCAGCAGCTCGCTGTGGCCGCTGACGTTCGGTCTCGCGTGCTGCGCGATTGAGATGATGGGTACAGGTGCGGCGCATTATGACCTGGACCGCTTCGGCGTCATCTTCCGGACGTCTCCGCGCCAAGCGGACGTGATGATCGTATCCGGAACGGTGACGAAGAAGATGGCGCCTCTCTTGCGGCGTCTGTACGATCAGATGCCGGAGCCGAAGTGGGTCATCGCCATGGGGTCGTGCGCGACGGCCGGCGGCCCGTACATTCGTTCTTATTCCGTGGTCAAGGGGGTCGACCAGGTCGTACCGGTGGACGTGTATATCCCGGGATGTCCGCCGAACCCGGCTGCGCTGATCTACGGGATCAACAAGCTGCAGGAGAAAATTCGCTACGAAGCGAAGACCGGGAAGAAGGTGATCCATCGATGAGCGACGAGTCGAACGGACGCAAAGAAGAAAGCGCAATCACTAACACCGAGGGTGAGGTTGCGAAGGAGCCGGCGAAGCCGGCGGCCGAGACGCCTCCGGCAGAGAATGCTAGCGGTGGGGCGCCGGCTGCGGAGCGCGCGGCAACGGCCGACGCCCCGGCGGCTGAGGCGAGCGCGCCTGCGCCGGCGGCTGGCGGCGGGGCATCGGCGCCCGAAGGCGGCGAGCCGGTCGATCCCGAGCGCGAGGCGAAGCTGAAGGCCGCGGCGGAAGCCCGCGCCGCCCGTGCGGCGGCACGCGAGGCCCGCGCGGCCGGCGGCGACGCGCCTGCGGCCGCGACGGGCGAGGCGCCCGCGGCGGCTGCGGAGGCGGGCGGCGATGCCGACGACGCGGCGAAGGCGCGCGCCGAAGCCCGGGCCGCCCGCGCCGCTGCGCGCGCCGCGAAGGCGGACGGCGCGGCCGAGGGCGCGCCCGCGGAGCCGAAGGCGCCGTCGCCGAAGCAGCCGCTGCTCGACCGCGCGGTCGAGCTGATCCGCGAGCATGTAGGCGCGGAAGCGGTGGTGGAGGCGTCGATCAACGAGCGGGACCGCGATTTGCCCGTGCTGCAGATCCGCCCCGAAGATTGGGCGCGTACAGCGGAATTCGTGCGCGACAACGAAGAGTTAGCGCTGCACTATTTGCGAAATTTGTCGGGTGTGGACTATGAGACCCATATGGAAGTCGTCGTGTACGTGATCTCGCTGGAGAAGAAGCAAGATTACTGCTTCAAGATCCGCACGGATCGGGAGAACCCTTCCGTGCCTTCCGTCACTCCGGTGTGGGCAACGGCCGATTGGCAGGAGCGGGAAGTGTACGACTTGCTCGGCATCGACTTCCCGGGGCATCCCGACCTGAGAAGAATCATGATGCCGGACGATTGGATCGGGCACCCGCTGCGCAAAGATTATGAACCGCTGGATCCGGAGGTGTAACCGTTGATTCGTACTGAAGAACTGCTGCTGAACGTCGGCCCTCAGCACCCCAGCACGCACGGGGTGTTCCGGATCATCGTGAAGCTGGATGGAGAGGTCATCACCGAAGCGAATCCCGTGATCGGTTATTTGCACCGCGGCACGGAGAAGCTGGCCGAGGATTTGAATTATACCCAGATTATCCCGTATACCGACCGGATGGACTACGTCTCGGCCATGACGAACAATTTCGTGCTCGTGCATGCGGTAGAGACGCTGATGCAGCTGGAGATTCCGGAGCGCGCCCAATACTTGCGCGTCATCGTAATGGAGCTGCAGCGCCTCGCGAGCCACATGGTTTGGTGGGGCACGTATCTGCTCGATATCGGAGCGCTCAGTCCGTTCCTGTTCGCTTTCAACGACCGGGAGAAAATCATAGACATGTTCAACGAGCTGTGCGGCGCGCGATTGACCTACAATTATATGCGCGTAGGCGGCGTGAAGTGGGATGCGCCGGACGGCTGGATCGAGAAAGTTCGCGATTTCATTCCTTATATGCGAGGCAAGCTGAAGGATTACAACACCCTGGTCAGCGGCAACGAGATTTTCCTCACCCGGATCAAGGGCGTCGGCCAATACGATGCGAAGACCGCGATCGATTATGGGCTGAGTGGGGCGAACTTGCGCTCGACCGGCGTGAAGTGGGACCTGCGCAAAGACCAGCCTTACTCCATCTATGACCGTTTCGAGTTCGATGTGCCGGTGGGCAAGAACGGCGACTGCTACGACCGCTACCTAGTCCGCTTGGAAGAGATGCATCAATCGCTGCGCATTCTGGAGCAGGCGGTCGAGCAATTCCCGGCCGATGGGGACATAATGGGCAAGGTGCCTCGGGTACTGCGCGCACCGGAAGGCGAAGTGTACGTCCGGATCGAGTCGCCGCGCGGGGAGATCGGCTGTCAGATCGTGTCCAAGGGCAAGGATAAGCCGTATCGGCTGAAGTTCCGCCGTCCTTCCTTCGTCAACCTGCAGATTTTGCCCAAGCTCCTGGTTGGGCAATCGATGACGAACTTAATCACCATTCTTGGCGGGATTGATATCGTGCTCGGGGAGGTGGACTGCTGATGTCCCTCTTGACGGAACAGCTGACATGGGCGAACTTCGGCATCATGGTCGCCTTGGCCGTGCTGATGCTCCTGCTCATTCTCGGCTTCGTGACCTACGCGATTTACTTCGAGCGCAAAGTCATCGGCTGGATGCAATTCCGGCACGGTCCGACGCGGACCGGTCCTCTGGGCTTACTGCAGTCGGTGGCCGACGTCCTGAAGCTGCTTATTAAGGAAGATACGATTCCCCGTTCAGCCGAACGAGAGCTGTTCATTCTGGCGCCGGCTTTGACGTTTGTGCCGGCCTTTACCGTCTTGGCCACATATCCGTTTACATCCACCTGGGGCTTCGCGGATCTG
This sequence comes from Paenibacillus sp. HJGM_3, assembly GCF_045062745.1. NCBI lineage: Bacteria > Bacillati > Bacillota > Bacilli > Caryophanales > Paenibacillaceae > Paenibacillus > Paenibacillus sp. HJGM_3. The sequence goes on along the minus strand of NZ_JBJGED010000016.1, from coordinate 132,322 downwards.
AACGTCGGCCTGCTCTACTACGCCGCCCTGTCCAGCATTTCGACCATCGGGATCGTGCTCGGCGGGTGGGCGTCGAATAACAAATACTCGCTCCTCGGCGGGATGCGCTCGGCTGCCCAGATGATCAGCTATGAAATCCCGCTCGTCATTTCGGTGACAGGCGTTGTACTCATGACTGGCAGCTTGAACCTGCGCAAGATCGTCGAGGGTCAGCAAGGCTGGTTTTGGGACTGGAACTTTCTGCCTCAGATTATCGGGCTCGTCGTGTTTGTCATCGCGGCAGTGTCAGAGCTGAACCGGACGCCCTTCGACTTGCCGGAGGCGGAATCCGAGCTGGTCGCCGGCTACCATGTCGAGTACAGCGGCTTCCGGTTCGCCTTCTTCATGCTGGCCGAGTACGTCTATGTATTCGCGATCGCCGCCTTGACGACGATCTTGTTCTTCGGGGGCTGGTACGCGCCGTTCCCGTTCTTGGACTTCATCCCCGGCATCATCTGGTTCCTGCTGAAGTTCTCGTTCTTCGTCTTCTTCCTGTTCTGGCTGCGCGCGACGCTGCCGCGGGTGCGGATCGATCAGCTGATGGGACTCGGTTGGAAAGTGCTGTTACCGGTAGCCTTGGTGAACGTATTCCTGTCGGCCATCGTACTGGAGCTGCTGCGATGAAACCAACGACGATTGGGGTGAACGATAGATGAAAGGCATAATCAAAGGGCTGGGCTTGACGCTCAAGACCATGACGCAGAAAAAAGTAACGTACAAATATCCGGATGTCCCCTTGGAGATGCCGGACCGGTTCCGCGGGATTCAGCATCTCGATATCGAGAAGTGCATCGTCTGCAACCAGTGCGCGCGGATTTGCCCGACGGAGTGCATAACGCTCACCGGGAAGAAGAACCCGGATCCAGAGAGCAAGGTGAAGCTCGTGCTCGACTCGTACGACATCAACTTCGAAATTTGCATCTTGTGCGACCTGTGCACCGAAGTATGCCCGACCGAAGCGATCGTCATGACGAACAACTTCGAGCTCGCCAGCTACAGCCGGGATGAGCTGTTCAAAGACATGGAATGGCTGAATGAAAACAACACGAACGTGCGGAAGGAAAACACCGTGGCACCGAAGGGAGGGGCGAAGAAGGATGCTGGATAATCTCATTGCCTTTTTCTCCAGCGGAGCCAATATCGGCTTCTTCATCTTCGCCCTGTTCGCCATCGGCGGCGCGATCTTCATGATCAGCTTCACGAAGGTCGTGCACATGGTCGTCTCGCTCGCGGTGACCTTCCTAAGTCTCGCGGGCCTCTACGTCCTGCTGCACGCGGAATTCGTGGCCTTCGTCCAGGTGCTCATCTATGCCGGGGCGATCTCGATTCTCATGATCTTCGGCATCATGATGACGCAGCACAAGAAGCAAGACGAGGAACCCAAGCGGACCGGACACGAAGTGCTGCTTGCAATAGGCGCGTTGGCGCTGTTCGGCATTATTTTCTTCGCGGTCCAGCAGACGACGTTCCCAGAAGCGGATCTCCCGCAGGTGGATGATAATACGATGGAGATCGGGAAGCTGCTGTATAACAAATACGTCATTCCGTTCGAGCTGATGTCCGTGCTGCTGACGGTGGCCTTCATCGGCGCCATCGTGTTGGCCAAGCGGGAGGAGGATTAAGCGATGAGCGATACGATATTGCCTTATTTGACGCTCGCGGCGATCTTGTTCTGCATCGGGCTGTACGGGGCACTGTCCAAGCGGAACGCGGTGATCGTGCTGTTGTCCATCGAATTGATGCTGAATGCAGTCAACTTGAATTTGATCGCGTTCGCGAAGATGGGGGTTAATCCCTCGCTGACCGGACAAATTTTCACGCTGTTCAACATGGCGGTTGCCGCTTCGGAAGCGGCGATCGCGGTGGCCATCCTCGTAGCGTTGTACCGCAATAAGGGAACGAGCGACGTGACGGAAATGAACCAGTTGAAGAAGTAAACGGATTTCGACGCAAACTTTGCGTTTCTAGGAGGAAATCGAATGGAATCCTACTCACAATTAGCGTGGCTCATTCCGCTGTTCCCGCTCGCCGCTTTCCTTATCCTGACGGCGTTCGGACGACAGTGGCGAGAGCTGGGCGCCTATGTGGGCATCATCGCGACGCTCGCCTCGCTCATCCTATCGCTCCTCGTCTGGATCGAACGGCTCGGGGACGGCGTGGACGACTACACGTGGAACGCGCTTGAGTGGATCAAGATCGGCGATGTATCGATTCGGATGGGCTTTGAGATTAACAACCTGAATGCGCTCATGCTGCTCATCGTGTCGCTCGTCAGCTTCCTCGTCAACCTGTATTCCAAGGGCTATATGCAGGACGACGAGCGGAAGACGGTCTTCTTCAGCTACGTAGCGCTATTCACGTTTGCCATGCTTGGTGTGGTCATTTCGGAGAACTTGTTGGAGCTGTACATCTTCTGGGAGCTCGTCGGCTTGGGCTCGTTCCTGCTGATCGGATTCTGGTATTACAAACCGGAGGCGCGGGCGGCGGCCAAAAAGGCGTTCATCATGACGCGGATCGGGGATGTCGGCCTGCTGATCGCCCTCCTGCTCCTGTTCTGGTATGTACCGAGCCACTCGCTCGACTTCAGCAGCATTCATAATGCGTTGTCGGAGCAGCAAATTCCGCAGCACATCATCAATTGGATCGCGGTGCTGATCTTCGTCGGCGCGGTGGGCAAGTCGGGTCAATTCCCGCTGCACACCTGGTTGCCGGACGCGATGGAAGGCCCGACGCCGATCAGTGCGCTCATTCACGCCGCGACGATGGTCGCCGCCGGGGTGTATCTCGTAGCGCGGACGTACGACATTTTCCAGGCGTCTCCGGTTGCGCTCGATATTGTGGCTTACGTAGGGGCTTTCACGGCAATCTTTGCCGCGACGATCGGGGTTGCGCAGAACGATATCAAGCGCATCCTGGCCTACTCGACGGTCAGCCAGCTCGGATACATGATGATGGCGCTTGGCGTCAGCACGGCCGTGACGGCAGGTATGTTCCACCTGTTCACGCATGCTTTCTTCAAGGCGCTGCTCTTCCTCGGAGCCGGCAGCGTCATCCATGCCGTGCATACGCAGAACATCCATGAGATGGGCGGCTTGGCCGGCAAGATGAAGATTACGACATGGACGTTCGCTATAGGAACGCTCGCTTTATCGGGTATCCCGCCATTCTCAGGGTTCTGGTCCAAGGATGCGATCCTGGCCGAGGCGTATCATGGCGGACATTGGGTTCTGTTTACGGTAGGCCTCGTAGCGGCGTTCTTCACCGCCTTTTACATGTCGCGCCTGTTCTTCCTCGTGTTCATGGGCAAGTCTCGCGGGCACGCCGAAGCGCATGAATCGCCGGCTGTAATGACAGTTCCACTTATTGTTTTGGCGGTTCTGGCGGTTGTCGCGGGGTTCGTGCAGACGCCGTTCAATGGGTGGTTCGGGGAATGGCTGACCGGGAAAGAAGCCGGGGAACACGACGGGGCGGCACTGGTCATGATTTTGTCGACGGTTGTCGGTCTGTTGGGGATTGGACTCGGGTATTTGATCTACATCAAGAACAGCATTTCCAGGGAAATAATCTCCGGCCCGGCTCCATGGCTGCACCGGCTTGTCGAAAACAAATATTATGTCGACGAAGTGTATAACGTCATCATCGTTCGGCCGCTGAAAGGGATCGGCAATGTCCTGAACGTGTTCGACGAATACGTCGTGGACGGTCTCGTGAAGCTGTCGGCTTCCGCGGTCCAAGGCGTAGGTCGAATCGGCTCTCGCTTGCAGAATGGGCAAATGCAGACATACGGCTTGATCACCTTGATCGGACTGCTCATCCTCACGCTCGCGATCGTCGGAAGGAGGTTCATCTAACATGTTCGAGAACTGGCCGATCTTATCGATGATAGCCTTCTCTCCGCTGCTCGGGATTCTGGTGCTGCTGTTCATCCCGAAGCATAACGGCCGCGCGCTGAAGACCGTTGCGATCATCGCGACGCTCGTGCCGCTCTTGCTCTCCGGCCTCTTGTACGCCGACTTCAAGCAAGATACGGACGAGATGCAGTATAAGGAAGATGTGACATGGATCAAGCTTCCGCTCAATAAGGAAGTAGGGGAGATCAGCTCCCTGAACGAATTCTTCTACGAGTTCAATTACTCGCTGTCGGTCGATGGTCTGTCGCTGCCGCTCGTGTTCTTGACCGCGCTCGTTACGGCGATGGCGGCGCTCGCTTCCGTGCATTTGAAGAAAAGGTGGAAGGCGTTCTACATCTGGTTCCTCTTGCTGGAGATCGGGATGTTCGGAGTGTTCATGGCGAGGGATCTGTTCTTATTCTTCCTCTTCTTCGAGCTGACGCTTATCCCGATGTTCTTCCTCATCGGGATCTGGGGCTACACCGATCGGGAGAAAGCGGCGAATAAGTTCCTCATCTACAACGGCATCGGCTCGGCCATCATGCTGCTCGCTTTCCTGATCCTGGTCAATACCGCCGGGTTCACGATGCAGCAGACGGACCAGGGAACGAATTTCTATTATAGCGGGAACGTAGACGTGATCGCGAAAAACTTGTTCCAGGATACGGAGTCGTTCGTGAACGCCACGGAAGAGACGATCCCGGACAATCCGTTCTACCTCAGCGACACGATGAAATGGACGTTGTTCTTCATGTTGCTGGTGGCGTTCGGCATCAAGCTGCCGATCTTCCCGTTCCATACATGGATGCTGCGCGTCCACAAAGAAGCGCACCCCTCCGTCGTTATGATTCACTCGGGAATCTTGCTGAAGATGGGCGCCTATGGCCTGATCCGGTTCGGCATCTGGCTCTTCCCGGCGCAAGCGAAAGGGTGGGCGGTCGGACTCGCGGTCCTCGGGGTCATCAACATTTTGTATGGTGCGATCCTAGCGTTCCGCCAACGGGATTTCAAGCTGATTCTCGCATACTCGAGTATTAGCCATATGGGCATCGTCCTGCTGGGGATCGCCGCCTTCAATGAAATCGGACTGCAAGGCGCAATCTTCCAACTGATCTCACACGGACTCATCTCCGCGCTTTTGTTCTTGATCGTAGGGAGCTTGTACGAACGGACGCAAACGACGGAGGTCGGACAATTGGGCGGACTCGCCGCCTCGCTGCCGTTCATCTGCGGGATTCTGATGATCGGGGGCATGGCGTCACTCGGGCTGCCGCTCCTGTCCGGCTTCGTGAGCGAATTCCTCGCGTTCCTGGGTTTGTTCGATACCATGCCGGCGATTACGATCGTCGGAACGCTCGGCGTCATCTTCACAGCCGTTTACGTGCTGCGAGGGATTCTGAAGATCAGCTACGGCCCGATCGAGGAATCGTTCCGTTCCTTGAAGGACGCACGGCTGGTCGAGGCGGTCCCGATGATCGCGCTCGTGGCGTTCATCGTTCTGTTGGGCGTTTACCCCGCGGTCTTGAGCGAGACGCTGCACAATACGGTGAGCGGTTTCGATCAATGGATCCAAAGTATCGCGAAGGTGGGGGGATAGACCGATGGAGACGCTACAACGATTGCAATTCGCCGATCTGGCCCATCTCGCGCCTGAGCTGACACTAGTCATTGCCGCTATCTTTTTTTCCTTGCTGGATCTGATGATGCCGAACCGATCCAACCGCAATGTGATCGGTTGGCTGTCCCTAGTCGCGATTGTGATCTCGGCTTTGTTCGTAATCCAAGACATCCGGATGCTCAATACGGTCGATGAAGCGACCCAGCTGAACACATCGATCGAACCGATCCAACTGCTCGGCCAGAGCTACGTGATTGACGATTTCGCCAACTTGTTCAAGCTGCTGCTGCTTGCCGGGACCGGACTCATCATCCTGATGAGCATGGGCCGGGTCAAGGACGAGGAGATTCAGCACAAGGGCGAGTTTTACTACCTGTTCCTGCCTGCGCTTGTGGGGGCGATGATGATGGCGTCCTCGGGCGACTTGATCACCTTGTTCATCGGGCTAGAGCTGCTCAGCATCACATCTTACGTGATGGTAGGCATCCGCAAGAAGCATCTCGGTGCCAACGAAGGAGCGTTCAAGTACGCGGTGCAGGGCGGGATCGCTTCCGCGATCGTTTTGTACGGGATGTCGTTCCTGTACGGGATCAGCGGCTCGACGAATATTTCGGAGATCAACCAAGCGCTCTCCGGCAGTTACGAGGACTACAAGGCGATTATATATTTGGCCGCCTTCCTGCTGATCGCCGGGTTCGGCTTCAAGATTGCCGCGGCCCCGTTCCATACATGGGCGCCGGATGTTTATGAGGGCTCCGCCTCGCCGGTAACGGCTTTCCTCGCCGTGGTATCCAAGGCGGCGGCACTCGCGCTTACGTTCCGGATCATGTACAGCGTGTTTGCACTCGGTCCTTTCTTACAATCGGATATTCACAAGGATATCTTCCTCGGTCTCTCGGTCGTGGCGGGGGTCGCGATGATCGTGGGGAACGCGGTTGCGCTCCGACAACGCAGCATGAAACGATTGCTCGCGTATTCCGGGATCGCGAATGCGGGCTACTTGCTCGTCCCGATCTCGACGCAATACGGCATCGTGCATTATTCGAACTTCACCGAGTTCCTGTTCTACCTGATCGCCTACATGTTCATGAACATCGGCATCATCGCCGTCTACATGATGGTCAGTGAGTCGACGCAGAATGAAGAAATCTCCGCCTTCGCCGGGCTGTATTACCGGGCCCCACTCACGGCGGTGGCGGCTGTGATCCTGATCCTGTCCTTGGCCGGGTTGCCGGTTACAGGCGGGTTCTTCGGGAAGCTGTACATCCTGCTCGGTACGCTGCAGGTGCACAAATATTGGCTGGCGGCGGTTCTAATCGGCACCAGCGTCGTCTCGTTCTACTACTACTTCGGCATCATCCGGCAAATGTTCATGCGCTCGACATACGCGGAGTCGGAGTTCCGTTCAACCGTTCCGGCGCAGATCGCCGTTTGGATATGTGTCGCAGCTACGGTGGCCATGGGTCTCATCCCGCATGTGGTGATCGCGTGGATCGAGAAGCTGATCAGCTTGCAAAACGATTTCTTTATCCGATAAAAACGGGTAATCTAGCATAATTTAGCAACGTCTAGGGCTCTCTGCTTAGCAGAGGGCCTATTTTCTTTTTAATCCGCGCCTAGGTGAGACAGAGGGAGGGAACTTTGTTACAATAGAAAGGATCCCAACAGAACTTCTATAAATCCTACAAGGAATTCCAGCTATGCGACTTCAAAACCGAACGCTTCACCGAGCGAGTCTAGTTCTTGTAAGTCTACTAATGATCTGCAGCGGCATTCTGCCCGCTCCTTTCCTATCTCATTTCGCGGAGGCCGAACCGAACTCCGGCCCCAGCATCGCTATGCCTTCCCCCGAGGACCCGATTACGAACACATGGCTATTGAAATGGAAGGACGACCCCGACCCAACGTTTACTGAAACCAGCCAAGTGCTTGGTGCGAATGCTCAGACGGGCGTTTTTCGAGTGGCGCCGGCCCCGGGTCTGGATCCGCATGCATGGGTCGACCGTTGGAGACAGTCGGACGCTGTGGAATACTTAACCCCCAACCAACCGAGTCAGTTAGCGGCGGCCAAACCGAACGACCCTTTCTTGAGCCGGCAAAAGCACCTGGAGCAAATTCATGCCGAGGAAGCCTGGGCGATCGCCAATCAAAATGACGGGATTGTCATTGCGTTAGTCGATACCGGGGTCGATCTCGATCATTTGGATTTGAAAGACAATCTGGTCCCCGGCACGAACTTGATTCAGCGCAACCAGCTGCCGCGCGACGACAACGGGCACGGGACAAGTGTCGCCGGCGTGATCGCCTCCATCGGCAATAACAACCGGGGCGGCGCGGGGGTGCTCTGGAAGGCGAAAATTATGCCGATCAAGGCGCTCGAGCCGAACGGGCGCGGAGACGAAGAGAAGCTCGGCGAAGGCATCCGGTATGCCGTCGATCATGGCGCCAAGATTGTCGTCCTCTCCGTAGGCCTGCTGCGGAACGATCCGTATCTGGAGGAAATCGTGAAATACGCCGAGGAGAAGGAAGTGCTGCTCGTAGCCGCCACGGGCAACGACGAAGGGCCTCATGTGCGCTACCCGGCGGCTTATCCTACGGTGGTGGCGGTTGGAGGCGTCCGCACGAACAATCAGATCGAATACCGGTCCAATTACGGCCCGGAGGTCGATCTGGTCGCGCCATGGTCGGTGTATACAACCGCTCCCGGCAACCGGTATCAGTACAACGAAGGCACGTCTATGGCCGCCCCTCAAGTAGCCGCAGCGGCCGCGCTCGCCTGGAGCCGCTATCCGTCGATGAAGGTGCACGAGATCCGGAACCTGCTGCGGCAGACGGCGGAGGATATTGCCGATCCGGGCTGGGACACGTACACCGGGTATGGACTGTTGCGAGTAGATCGACTGGTCACGCAAGTCTATGTACAAGACTTCTACGAGCCGAACGATACGCGAGCGGCGGCCAAGCCGTTCCCGGTCAACCGTTCGATCTCCGGTGAGCTCAAGCAAGGGTCCGATACGGATTGGTTCATGCTGCAAGCGCCCTATGACGGCGTAATTAGGTTCCAATTGTCTTCCGACATGCCGATACCCCCCGATGTCGTCTGGACGCAGTATATCGGCGATCAGGCGCAAGGCATCGTCTACCCGATCGGTACTTCAAATACGGTGGACGTCCCGGTTCGCAAAGGTCTTAACGAGTTTGTTCTTCAGCGGGGGGATCTGAAAGCAACCGCTGCATGGACCTATCAATTGTCCAATACGTTCTCGATCAACGCGGATCCGTTCGAAGACAATGACCGGCAGTTCAAGGCGTATAAGCTCGCGCCCCGCCATCAATCGCTTGAAGGCACGTTCGATCACGACAACGATCAAGATTGGTTCGCGATTAACTTCGAGACGTCCGGTACGCTAACGGTACGCCTGACGCCGGATACGAAACGAATGGACCCGGTGCTCAAGCTGCAGAAGAAGGGCGACAAGCTGACGACGGTCGACCAAAATGGCGACGGCGAACCGGAAGCCTACACCATGGTCGTGTTCCCGGGCACCTACTACATCCTGGCGGACAAAACGACGCCCCATCCCGTTAACGGAACTTACATGCTGGAGATCTTCTTCGAGTCGCAATTGGTCGACGCGAACGAGCCGAATGACAAATCGTATCAAGCGACTTGGCTGGGGAATCAATATTCGATGGAAGGCCTCATAGATGCGGCTCCCGGCCAAGAGGACATCGATTGGTACAAAGTGACTGTGAACGAGGAAAGTCTGCTCAGGCTCAGTCTGGATCAAATTCCGTCCGAAAGGACGATGCATATGGATCTGCTGGGCGCCTCGCTTGCCTTCCTGGCCGGCGGGGAGAATGCGCAGGGCACCACACGGACGGATCTGACCGTTCCGGTCCCGGCCGGTACCTACTATGTGAAGCTGAGCGCGGACGCCGCTTTCCGAGACCAAATGTACCGCCTCTCGCTGCAAATCGATCGATTGGTGAACGGCTTCACCGATGTTGCGGATCATTGGGCGTTCTCCTCCATCGTGGAGATGAATAACCGGAGCATCATTGAAGGCTTCGGCGATTACAGCTTCCGGCCGGACCGCATCCTATCACGGGCGGAGGCCGTAACGATGCTAGTTCGGGCGTTCGGTTACACGAAGCGCAAGGAGCTGCAGGTGGATGATCTTCCTCCTACGCATTGGGCCTATGATGCCTTTGCCCTCGCCGCCCAGGCCGGGATTGTGCACGGATACCCGGATGGGACGATGCAGCCGGATCGGCCGGTCTCCCGCGTAGAGATGGCGGTGCTCCTCGCGAATGCGCTGGGCGTCCGGGGGAAGCAGCGGGGCAACGAGCCGTTCACCGACATTGCCGCCGACTACTGGGCGACACCGATCCTGAAGCAGATGAAGATGGAAGGGTGGCTCGCCGGCTATGAGGATGGGACGTTCCGGCCCGACGCGGAGAGTACGCGAGCGGAGTTCGTTACGCTGCTCGATCGGGTAATCTAACGTATAGGAGGAGAGCACGAATGGACGTAGCCGAACAAGTCAAAAATTCGCTAGCGATGTCCGGTCTGGCCAACATTTTCATCGTGTTGCTATGTATTGCCTTAGCCTGGTGGAGCTTGCAGCAGTTCCGGTTCGATCTTTTTCTGAAAAATGCGAAGAGCGCCCCGGCCAAAATGTTGCAGGTGCTGCTCTCGATCGTGCTGGGCTATGAGGCGGCGCGATTTATTATCGATTACTTCAATTGGACTCAGTTGCTGCAAGGGTTGTTCTAAACTTGTCGAATAACATCCTTTTTTGTTGTCAACAATGGTAGTAAGACCGTAAGCTTTTTCAAGGCTACCGAACGAAAATGGCAAGACCTTCCGAACGTTGTAGCGGTGACGAATACGGGCAGTCGGAATGATTTAACAGTTGTTTCGGCTCCGAACCGGGTGCTACACTGGACGTTGGGTGTTTTAACGAATTTTAGTAAAATGGGGTCCCCACAAGGGAAGAGGCTTGCTTAGCAGGCAGACCTTCGTTTTGTGGGGTAATACTCGCGGAGGGGATCCAGATGAGCACAATTATCGTCCGCGGGGGCAAGCGATTATTCGGGAAAGTGAAAGTCAGCGGAGCCAAGAACGCGGTTCTGCCCATTATCGCCGCCTCACTCTTGGGTTCGGAGGGGGAGAGCATCATTCAGGATGCGCCTCCACTGGACGACGTAATGACGATTAACCAGGTGCTGCAGAGCTTGGGCGTGCAGGTCACCTATCAGAACGAAGTGATTCGCGTGAATGCTGCGCATATCGCGAGCTGTGAAGCGCCATCGGAGTGGATACGCAAAATGCGCGCCTCCTTCCTCGTCATGGGGCCGTTGCTCGCGCGCGAGGGCTACGCCCGTATCGCGCTGCCGGGCGGCTGCGCCATCGGAACGCGCCCGATCGACCAGCACTTGAAGGGCTTCGAGGCGCTGGGCGCCGAGATTGACCTGGGCCAAGGCTTTATCGAAGCGCGAACGCGCGGACGGTTGAAGGGCGCGAAGGTCTACTTGGATGTGGCGAGTGTCGGCGCCACCGAGAACATCATGATGGCGGCCACGCTGGCGGAAGGCACGACGATTATCGAGAATGCGGCCAAGGAACCGGAGATTGTCGATTTGGCCAATTACTTGAACGCGATGGGCGCGCACGTGCGCGGAGCCGGGACCGGCCTCATCCGGATCGAAGGCGTGGAGAAGCTGAGTGGCGTGGTACATACCGTGATACCCGATCGGATCGAAGCCGGAACGTATATGATCGCTGCCGCCATCTCCAGGAGTCAGATTTACATCGAAGGCGCGATTGGGGACCACTTGCGCCCGGTCATTTCCAAGCTGCAGGAGATGGGCGTAGAGATCGTGGAGGACGAGAACGGCATCACCGTCCACGGTGACCGGTCGATCCGGTCGGTCGACGTGAAGACGCTGCCGTATCCCGGATTCCCGACCGACATGCAGTCTCAGATGATGGCGCTCCTGCTCGTGTCGGACGGGACGGGGCTCGTCACCGAGACGGTGTTCGAGAATCGCTTCATGCACGTGGAGGAATTCCAGCGGATGAGCGCGCAGATCAAGGTTGACGGGCGCACGGCGATCGTCAGCGGCAACGGCCGGTTGAAGGGCGCCAAGGTCAGCGCGACCGACCTACGCGCCGGGGCGGCCTTGATCCTCGCCGGGCTGGTGGCGGAAGGCGAGACGGAGATCTCGGGCATCCACCACATCGACCGGGGCTATGTCGACATCGCCGGCAAGCTACGGGCGCTCGGCGCCGACATCCGCCGCAGCGACGGAGAGCGGAGGGAGCAGCAGGTACGCGACAAGGAAACGGAGCTGCCGCTGTTCTCTATCAATCCCCAGCCGAGCTGGGCGTAAACAGCCCCACAAAGTGAAGTTTCCCTTCGGAGCTCGGCGAAGCCCCCTATTACTTTGCGGGGACCCCGGGGATTTATAAAAAAGGCCATCTTGTGCGGCATGCACAGGATGGCCTTTTTTCTAGGCGTCTAACGTCTCTTCTTCTCTAGTTTCGGGTTCTAGCAGGAGGTTCTTCTTCATAGAATGGACTATCCACCGAGACGAACAAGAAGAGGAGAGACGACTATGCCCATCGCCAAATTAGTAGCCCGATTCCAACGAAGCGCCGCCCCCTATATCCTGTTGGCCGTAGCCGCGTTTCTTCTCGTTGCCATCCTGATCCCGGCCCTTCTAGTAGACCGTACGCCTACTACTCCGATAGGGCATCCGAACGGAGCGGTCTCCGGGTCGGGCGACCAGGCCGTCCCCAATACCAAGGTACAAGGCCCCGTCATTCCGGTCTATCGAACAGGAGCAGGGCAGATCGAGCAAGTGCCGCTCGAAGTCTATGTCCGCAATGTAGTCGCGTCGGAGATGCCGGCCGATTTCGAGCTGGAAGCGTTGAAGGCGCAGGCGCTCGCCGCCCGGACTTACATCGTGAAGCGGCTTCTGGAGCACGATTACAGCGAAGTCCCGGTAGCCGGGGCACTCGTCACCGATACGGTGGCGCACCAGGCCTACAAGTCGGAGGACGAGCTTCGGCGCACTTGGGGCGAAGCCGACTACCCGGCCAAGATTGCGAAGCTGAATCGGGCGGTGAACGAGACGAGCAATCAAGTGATTTTGTATAAAGGTGAACCGATTCTGGCGGCATTCTTTTCTACGAGCAACGGGTATACCGAAAATTCAGAAGACTATTGGACTACATACATTCCCTATTTGCGCAGCGTGCCGAGCCCGTGGGACCAGCAGCTGTCTCCCAAGTTCGAGCAGACCGTGTCGCTCAAGGCCCAAGATGTGATGAAAACGCTCGGGCTGCCGGCCGCGGTGCCCGCTACGACCGGGAATGCCGGTATGCGGGTGATGGCCACCAGCGCGGGGCATCGGATCAAGAAGCTGCAGATCGGCGGCAAATCCTTCACCGGCCGTGAAGTGCGAGAGAAGCTGGGCCTCGCCTCCTCCCAATTTCTATGGAAGGTGAAAGGGACCGATATCGAGATTACGACGTTCGGCTACGGGCACGGCGTAGGGATGAGCCAATGGGGCGCGAACGGGATGGCGAAGGCGGGTTACGACGCGGCAGCGATCGTGAAGCATTATTATCAAGGGGTAGAGCTCGGGCAAGCGTCTTCGATTCTCCCTAAATGAAAATGAAAGTGCTAGAAAAAATCTATCATCTCACGTATAAAACCTAGTGATCTGGTCACACTGGTTGATGAGGTGATAACCAATGAGTGAACAAAACAAAGAAACTCAGTCCAAGCAAAACGCTCCGAAAACTACTAGCGGAGCCGAGACGGTCAAGCTTTCCACATGGAAAAGGTTAACCGCGAAGAAGTGGGTGTTTCCTGCAACTTACATGGCAGCGGCGGCAATTATACTAACCTTAATGTGGGTGTATCAGGATTCGGGCAAATCGCTGTCCGATGAGACCACAGGGTTAGAAACGACGAAGCAAAGCCAAACGACCGGTACGAATACTCCGGACGCAGTTGCCGTCAACGCCAATGCCGAAACGTTGCAATGGCCCGTCAAGAACAGCAGTGAAGTGGATGTGCTCATGGCCTTCTTCGACAGCAAAGCTTCGAATGAAGTACGGCAAGCCGCTATGGTCGAGTACGGCGACACGCTTACGCCTCATATGGGGCTGGACGTAGGCCGCAGCGACGACAAAACGTTCGATGTCGTAGCCGCCGGCAGCGGGAAAGTTACCCGGGTCGAGAAAGACGCTTTGGTCGGTCAATTGGTGGAGATCACGCACAGCAATGGACTCGTGACCATCTACCAAAGCTTGGGTGAAGTGAAAGTGGCGAAGGATGCGCAAGTGAAGAAGGGCGACGTCATCGCGACCGCCGGCCGCAGCGAGTTGGAGAAGGATCTGGGCTACCACCTGCACTTCGAAGCTCGTCAAGACGGCAATCCGGTGAATCCGGAAACGCTGCTCGGCCAAAAGTAAAAGCTATCTACAACATGTTTAGCAGAGGCGATATGCGCCTCTGCTTTTTTTATGTCCAAAAATAATTTGTACGACAAAGCTTGTCAGGCTTGGAAACAAAGAATATATGGCCCTGCCCCTCATATACTGTACCAAACTAACTCGAGCAGGGAGGCGAGGGGAGTGCACGATTACATCAAAGAGCGTACGATCAAGATCGGGCGCAGTCTTGTGGAAACGAGACAAACGGTTCGCACGATAGCCAAGGAATTTGGAGTTTCCAAGAGCACGGTGCATAAAGATTTGACAGAACGACTGCCCGAGATCAATCCGGAATTGGCCAATCAGGTCAAGCTGATTCTGGAGTACCACAAGTCCATTCGCCACTTAAGAGGAGGAGAAGCTACGAAAGTCAAGTACAAGCGGACGCGTTCGCCGAAATCGCAAGACCATCTGGTGTCAGCCCGTTAAGCGGATTCTCCTGCCCGGTCAAGACACTCCCCACTCTACAGAACCGCCTCCTCCCCAACTTCTTCTCCGGGAAAAGAGGAATTTTGCAAAAGCTGTCGAAATAGATATACTTATTGTGTAAAACGGACTATCGTCGTGGTGGATGGATTTTCAGGGAGGATCAAGATTTCATGTTCAGTAAAGATATTGGGATTGATTTGGGCACCGCGAATGTCCTCATTCATGTAAAAGGGCGCGGGGTTGTGCTCAACGAGCCTTCGGTCGTAGCGATTGAGAACGAATCGAAGCGGGTGCTCGCGGTAGGCGAAGAAGCCCGGAGAATGGTAGGGCGCACGCCCGGCAACATCATTGCGATCCGCCCTTTGAAGGATGGGGTCATCGCGGATTTTGAAATCACCGAAATGATGCTCAAGCATTTCATTCAGAAGGTAGGCGGGAAGCGGTGGTATTCGCACCCGCGCATTCTGATCTGCGCCCCGACGAACATCACGTCCGTAGAACAGAAAGCCATTAGAGAAGCGGCCGAGCGCAGCGGCGCTAGAGAAGTGTTTTTGGAAGAAGAACCGAAAGCGGCTGCCATCGGAGCCGGCATGGATATTTTTCAACCCTCTGGGAATATGGTAGTAGACATTGGCGGAGGCACCACCGATGTAGCCGTGCTGTCCATGGGCGACATCGTGACCTCCTCTTCTATTAAAGTCGCGGGGGACAAGTTCGACGAAGCGATCATGAAATACATAAAGAGCAAGTATAAGCTGCTGGTAGGAGAGCGCACTTCGGAGGATATCAAGCTGAAGATCGGCACGGTGTACACCGAATCCCGCAACGAATCGATGGATATCCGGGGCCGCGATATGGTGACCGGACTGCCGCAGACCGTAACGATTCATTCGCACGAAGTGAAGGAGGCCCTCTGGGAGTCGGTCACGGCGATCGTCCAGGCGGCGAAGATCGTCCTGGAACGGACCCCGCCCGAGCTGTCGGCTGATATTATCGACCGAGGCGTCATTCTGACGGGAGGCGGCGCCTTGCTGCACGGGATCGACCAGCTGCTCGCCGACGAGCTGAAGGTGCCGGTGCTCATCGCCGAGGATCCGATGCACTGCGTCGTGAACGGAACCGGCATCATGCTGGACAACCTGGATAAGGTCGCACGCAAAAAACTCGGCTGACGGGCCGATTATAATAGTAGGAAGTTGTAAGGTCCTGGAGGGATCCCGATGTTAAGAGGCATGTACACCGCGACGGCTGGAATGCTTTCGCAACAACGCAAGCACGATACGGTTACGAACAATATCGCCAACGTGAACACCCCCGGCTTCAAGCAGAGCCGGATGGTGTCGCGTTCTTTTCCGGAGATGCTGATCTCGCTCCAGGAAGGCGACGCTCCGGCGGCGCGCTTCAATGCGGGGCGGCTGAACACGGGCGTTCTCGCGGAGGAAGCGCTGACCGTGAACGTGCAGGGGGATTTGCGGGAGACTGGCAATCCGTTCGATTTTGCCCTGGTGTCCGACATTCAGGTGGACGGGCTCCAGTTCGATAACGGCAAGACGATTACCGCCGACGGCCAGCGGGTGTATCAGCCGCAGGCGTTCTTCACCGTGTTGAACGCGGCCGGGGAACAGCGGTATACGCGGAATGGCAAGTTCGTCGTGGACGCATCGGGCCAACTGGTCACGGCCGAAGGCTACCGGGTCGTGGGCACGGACGGGGAGCCGCTCGTGCTGATCGACCCCGTCACCGGCATCCCGATTAGCAATGTTACCACGAACAACCGGGGGCAGCTGCTCGATTCGGTGGATGGCCGCAACATCTTGGATGCGAACGGCCAGCCGATGGCGATGCTCTTGACGCGGGTGGACGAGCCTATGCGCCTGATCGCTGAGGGCAGCGGCATTCTGCGGAACGATGAGCTGCAGCCGTCCGTACTCGGGCCGATGAACCCGAATGATCGGGTGGAAGTACGCCAAGGCTTCTTGGAGCGGTCCAATGTGGATCCGACCCAATCGACCGTCGATCTTATGACCGCCTCCCGAATGTATGAAGCGAACCAGAAGATGGTGCAATACTATGACCGCAGCTTAGAAAAAGCGGTGAACGATGTCGGTCGCGTTTGAGCCTAGATAAGCCTAGAGGCGACGGAATGTCGGCTCACCATTAGCAGGAAGCGAGGTGTCCTAGACAATGAACCATTCGATGATCAATTCCTTGGTTTCCATGAAGGGACTTCAGCAGAAACTCGACATCATCGCCAATAACATGGCGAACCTCAATACGACCGGCTTCAAGCGGACGGAAGCGACGTTTCACGACGTGCTGACGACGACGATCCAGCAGCCGACTTCGTTCCAGCAGAACGGTCGGGTGTCGCCGCTGGGTCTGACGCAGGGCTGGGGTGCGAAGATCAGCTCCATCCAGACCCAGATGTCGCAGGGGGCGCTGAAGGCGACCGATCTGCAGACCGACTTCGCGATCGAAGGCGATGCGCTGTTCGAGATCGCGATTCCCGGGCAGGATGAGAACGGACAGCCCGTGCTGCGGCCCGCTTGGACCCGCGACGGCACTTTTTCGCTCAATGCGAACCCGGGCGATCCGGATAACTTGTATTTGACGACCAAACAGGGCAACGCGGTTCTGGGCGTCAACAATGAACCGATCCGCATCCCGAATTATCACAAGATTAAGGTGGAAGCGGACGGCACGATTTTGGCCTTCAACGAACGGACCCCAGGTGCCCCGGCAATCCCCGCGGGCCAGTTGAAGCTCGTTCAGATCGTCCGGCCGCAAGTGCTGCAGCAGATGGGCGAGAATATGTACACGGTACCGGATACGATCGATCCGGCCGTGGGCGATGTCATTCGCGTAGTAGGTACGGATGCGAACAATCCGGAAGCGGCGAAGCTGGCGGTACGGCAAGGCTACGTAGAGCAATCGAACGTGAATTTGGCGGATGAGGTTACGGAACTGATGTTGACGCAACGGGCCTTCCAATTGAATGCGAAGGCGCTTGTGTCGGCGGACAATTTGATGGCTCTTACGAATTCCCTCCGGAGCTGAGCCTAACGTGAAGCCGAAGGATCTGAAAGCGCCTGCCGCTCGTCCGGCCTCGACCGGCGATGGGTCGCCATCCCCGTCGCAAGCGAAGCCAAACCCGCCGAACGCGAAGCCCAACCCACCTGCCTCTTCCGCCAAGAAGCGCATGCCTACCTGGCTGCGCCTTACGCTTCGGGTTCTCCGGACCATCGCTATTCCGCTGCTTTGCCTCCTTGCCCTCGTAATTGGAGTGCTAGTGGGCTACGGTTATGTAGGCGGACGGGATTACGGCGACGTATGGAGCTTGGACACTTGGAAACACTTGTTTGAATTAGTATTTGCCGAATGAACACTCCCAGTCGGAACGGACGATTGAATCGTCGGTTCTGACCCCGACGGGAGTTTTATTTTTAGGGTAAGAACGGTATAATGAATGGATGATAGTACGATGAGGGAGAGGGTTGCGATTGAATCTTCCTAACTTGCTGACGCTATGTCGCTTTGGGTTAATCCCGATATACGTCCTTTTTTATAGCCTCGGGTACATCAAGACCGCTTTCGGCATCGTCGTGCTGGCGGGAGCGACCGATGTATTGGACGGCTATTTGGCGCGAAAACGGGGCCAGGTCACGGCCATCGGAGTGATGCTCGACCCTCTCGCCGACAAATGCATGATGGTGACCGTCATCATCTCGCTGCTCGTCACCGGCCGGATTCCGTGGGAAGCCGCCGTGGTGATGCTGATCCGGGACGCAGGGATGATTTTCGGCTCCGCCTTCTTCCACTTCCGGGGAAAGCGCACCGTTCCCGCGAATACGATGGGCAAGGTGGCCACGGTGCTGTATTATTTGGCGTTCTTGTTCGTCTTCTTCGATCAACCGCTTGGGATTGTGATTCTCTGGTCGGCGATCGGTCTGTCGTTCTTGGCTTCCTTCATCTACATCGTGCTGTTCAAATCGCTGAATCAGGAAGCACCGCCGACGCCCCCTTCTCCGCCGCAAGCCCAGCCCCAGGACGCAGGAAAAAGAGCATAGGGAAGCCCATTCGGGGGATCTTGCCCTATGCTCCTTATGTGAACCTTCTCGCCTGCAGACGGGAAGGGACATTCGTTAGTCTAAGTACATCCCGATCGAATTATGCGCTATACATGAAAGGAGTTGCCCACATGCTGGATATTAACCAAATTCAAGAGATCATTCCGCATCGATACCCGTTCTTGCTCATTGATCGGATTCTGGAGGTAGAGGAGGGCGTTCGCGCCGTCGGCGTGAAGAACGTTTCGATGAACGAGCCGCATTTCGCCGGCCATTTTCCGGGGTATCCGGTCATGCCGGGCGTGCTGATCGTAGAGGCGCTGGCGCAAGTGGGCGCGGTCGCCATTCTGAAGATGGAAGCGAACCGTGGCAAGCTGGCGTTCTTCGCCGGCATTGATGAATTTCGGTTCCGCGGGCAAGTCGTCCCGGGCGATACGCTGACGCTGGAAGTGACGATTACCCGGCTGAAGGGCACGATCGGCAAAGGTCAAGCGGTTGCGAAGGTCGGCGATCAGGTCGTGGCCGAGGGCGGGCTGATGTTTGCCCTGTCGAACAAGAATTAAGGGATCCTAGTTGCTAGGGGCTGAAGGAGGAGAACGGCTTGGATAAAAGTACAGCGCAACTTCGCTATGAAGCGTGGAGGAACGATGCGACCCTTGACGAGGCCACTCAGCAGGAGCTTCGCTCGATTGAGGGACAGGCGGCCGAGATCGAGGATCGCTTTTATAGAGATTTGGAGTTCGGGACCGGGGGCCTGCGCGGGGTGATCGGGGCGGGGACGAATCGGATGAATCGTTACACGGTCGCCCAGGCCACGCAGGGACTCGCTCAGTACGTGCTCGAGGAGCAGCCGGCGGGCGGTGCGGTGCCGCCTTCTGTAGCGATTGCGTACGACTCCCGGCACCAGTCGCCGGAATTCGCCCTGGAGTCGGCGCTCGTGCTGGCGGGGAACGGCATTCGCGCGTACGTGTTCGACTCGCTCCGCCCTACGCCGGAGCTGAGCTTTGCCGTGCGGCATCTGCGCGCGACGGCCGGCATCGTCATCACCGCGAGCCATAATCCCCCCGAGTACAACGGGTACAAGGTGTATGGCGCCGACGGCGGTCAGCTCGTGCCTGCGCACGCGGAGCGGGTGCTCGCGCACATTCAGGCTACGCACGGACCTGGGCAGGTCCGGCGGCTGGCTCAGGCGGACGCTGTGGCGCAGGGCTTGCTGGTGTCGATCGGCGCCGAAGTTGATGAAGCGTTTTTGCAAGCCGTGACGGCGGTCAGCCTGCATCCGGATGAAGTACGCTCTGTGAGTGCGGACTTCCACATCGTGTACACGCCTCTGCACGGCGCGGGCAACGTGTCCGTTCGCCGGGCGCTGGCGGCGATCGGCTTTCAGCATGTGCATGTGGTGAAGGAGCAGGAGCTGCCGGACCCGAATTTCACCACGGTGCGCTCTCCGAATCCGGAGGAGCGTGAAGCGTTTACGCTCGCTCTTGCATTAGCGAAGACCGTCAATGCGGAGATCATTATAGGCACCGATCCGGACTGCGATCGCGTCGGAGCGGTCGTTCGGAACGGGGATGGCGAATACGAGATTTTGTCGGGCAACCAATCGGGCGCGATCCTGACTTATTATTTGCTGAGCGGTTTAAAGGAGCAAGGAAGGTTGCCTGATAACGGCGTCTTGATAAAGACGATCGTCACCAGCGAGATGGGAGCCGTCATTGCCGCCTCTTACGGAGTGCCGACCTTGAATACGCTCACCGGATTCAAGTATATCGGCGAGAAGATGACCGAGTTCGAAAGGACCGGCGCCCATACGTTCCTGTTCGGCTACGAGGAGAGCTACGGCTATTTGGCCGGCAACTACTGCCGCGACAAGGATGCGGTGCTCGCCTCCATGCTGCTCTGCGAAGCCGCGGCGTACTACAAGAGCCAAGGCAAGACGCTCTATGAAGTGCTGCAGGAGCTGTACCGAACTTACGGGACTTACCTGGAAGCGCTCGAATCGCGCACGATGAAGGGCGTGAACGGCGTGGCCGCCATTCAAGGCATTATGGCCGATTGGCGCTCGAATCCGCCGGCCGTAGTTGGTGGCGTGCCTGTGGCGACGATCCGGGATTATGCCGAGGGGATCGAAGGTCTTGTGAAGGCGGACGTGCTGAAGTATACGCTGGCGGACGGCTCTTGGTTTTGCTTGCGCCCATCGGGTACCGAGCCGAAGATCAAGGTGTACTTCTCCGTCTGCGGGCAGACCGCGGCCGAGTCCCAGTCTAAGCTGGAGCAGCTGCGGAAGGACGTTATGGCACGCGTAGATGGATAGACTAGCATAAGAAAGTTAGGAGTGGACGTAGTGCTGGAACGGTATTTGCAATACAACCGCCGGGTGAGCCGCTGGCTGTGGGTGCTGGTGATCTTAGGCTTGATCGCGGCGTTGCCGCTGGCCATGGAACGTGTGCAGACGGAGCGCTCCACGAAGAACGTCGAGATCGTCTTCGACTACCGGGACTTGCTGGAAGCGTCGCAATACAAGCCGAACCCGCAAGCTTACGTGCAGGAGCAGCTGACCCGGCTGAAGGAGGCCGGCGTCTACTCCATGGCCGTCTACGAGGCGACTTTGGAGGAGCTGAAGTACAGTCGCAGCATCCAGCTCTACACGGCGAACGAATATGCGGCGATGACCGGCAAGCCCGCGGCGATTAACGAGAACTTCACGTATTTGCTGTTTACGTCGACCGAGGCCAAGAACACGCTTCAACCCATGATCGAGAATGTGTACCGAAACCGGGTGAAGACGGAGGTGCGGCCTTGGACCTTCAATGGCCAGAGCGGGCTCATCATTCAGCTTCCTTATGAGGAAGCGAATACGAAGCCGCTGCCGCCGGATCCGATGGCGATGGACAAGCTTAAGAATCAATATGGTTTTCATATTGTCGCCCGGTTGTCGAACCGCTTGCAGCCCTTTTCCAAGGAGGAGTTCGAGGCCGTCGTGAAGAGCTTCAGCCACTATGGGGCGAAGCGCGTGATCTTCGATGGAGCGCAAGTGACGGGCTACGACGAGGATCCCGAGAAATCGCACGTCGCGGACGTTGTGGAAGTCTTGAAAGAATACAAGATGGGTACGGCGGCGATCGAGCGGCTGAAGGCACCTCAGAAGGGCTTTACTGTCTCCTTCGTTAACAAGCTGGGCGGCAATGCGGTGCGGGTATTCCCGCTGTACGAGACCGAGGCCAACCTGAAGCCGGATGTGATCGCGGATAAGTTCGTCTTAGGTGTGAAGGACCGGGATATCCGGATGGTATTCCTGAACACGAAGGCGGGCAAAGATCTCGACAAAGGCTTCATGAACGACTATATGGACAACCTGATCGATAGCTTGAACGGGCCGGATGGGGCCATCAAGCGGATCGAGAAGTTCGGCTTCGACATGGGCGAGGCCCACGCTTTCGTGGAGCACGGCAAGACGATTAGCTGGCTGAAGCTTGTTCTGCTCGTTGGCGGCACGGCGTTCATTGCGCTGACGATCGGGTATTTCGTGAATTCGCTCGTCTTGATCTTGTTTCTTCTCGGCGTGGTCGGGATATTCGGCCTGTACGGCCTCTCGAATTCGGTCGCGCGTCAAGCGATGGCCTTCGGGGTAGCCGTCTGCGCACCGACGTGGTCGACGATGTACGCCATCCGCACCATTCAGGCATGGGCGCGGAATGGGGTCCGGCCTAACGTGGGTCGAGCGGTGTGGGTGTTTTTGCGGACTTCGGTGCTTACTGTGGTGGGGATTGCCTATGTGGTCGGGCTTTTAACCGGGCTCTCCTACTACCTCGTGCTGGAGCAGTTCCGCGGGGTGGCGATGCTGCATTTGCTCCCGATGGTGCTGGTCGGCTTGTACGTCCTCTTGTTTTTGGGGCAACCCGGGCTGCGAGGCGCGATTCAGCGGGCGCGGACGATATTGTCCGCCAAGATCAGCATTCTGATGGTCGTCATTGGCGGCGTCGCGTTGGTCGCCGTCTGGTACTATTTGACCCGGACCGGCAACGAAGGACAAGCCTCTAGTCTGGAAAAAACGTTCCGTACCCTTCTGGAAGACACAATGGGCGTCCGGCCGCGCAACAAAGAGTTTTTATTTGCGCATCCGCTGTTTATACTGACCGCCTACTTGTTTATGAAATATAAGAATGCGGCTTACTTGTTCGCCGGGGCCGTTATGGGCCAATTGTCCATGGTCGATACGTTCGCGCATATCCACACGCCCGTTCTGATTTCGCTTACCCGAATCACGTACGGCCTGATCTTGGGGCTGATCATCGGCCTGATTGCCGTAGCCGTGTGGGAAATCTTGGCGAGGAGTTGGAAGCGTTGGTCGCCTTACCTGTTCGAAAAATAGCGATCTCGGGCTATTACGGGTTCCAAAACAGCGGGGACGAGGCGGTGCTGCAGTCCATACTGCTGGCGCTGCAAGCGGAAGGCGAAGCCCAGGGCATCCGGGTGGAGCCTATCGTACTGTCGGCGGATCCAGCGTGGACCGAGCGCACGTACGGCGTAAGAGCCGTTCCCCGGATGAAGCTGGGGGAAGTTGCGGCGGCACTGCGGCAATGCGACGGCCTGATCAGCGGGGGAGGCAGCTTGCTGCAGGATGCGACAGGTGCGCTCACGATTCCGTACTACTTGACCATTCTGCAACTGGCTCAATGGTTCGGCAAACCTACCTTTATATATGCGCAGGGGATCGGACCCGTCAATAGGCGCTTGTATGATCCGTTTATTCGGGGCATCTTTAAAAGGAGCCGGTATCTTTCCGTCCGAGACCAGGAGTCAGCGGAGCTGCTGCAACAGATGGGCGTACCTGCGGCCCGGATTGACGTCGTTCCGGATCCGGTAATGGGTTTGCGACTGCGCGAGTCGGCTGAGCGCAAGTCTGGGAAAGAAGGGCAAGCCCCGGTTGTGGGTATTTCCGTACGGTACTGGAATAAGGAGCGGGCCGAGCTGAACGCCCTTGCTGAAACATTGAAGCAAGTGTTGTCGCTGTCGGAACGCGAAGTGACCCTGCGGTTTCTTCCGTTCCACCTGCCTTCCGATGTGGAAGCCTCCGGATACGTCATGGAGCGACTGCGCGAGCTCTCAGTCGAGCCGAGTCGACTCCAGCTTGTAAGCGGAGTTACGCATCCGCAGGATATGCTGGCGGAAGTGAGCGCTTGCGACGTTCTGATCGGGATGCGGCTGCACTCCTTGATCTACGCTGCCTCGCAGAGCGTGCCGCTTGCCGGCTTGTCCTACGATCCGAAGATCGACCAGTTCTTGCATCGGCTCGACATGAGGGCGTCGGCATCGACTTCGACCGACGGCACCGAGTTCGATCCGGGCCGAGTCGCCGGCGAGGTGCTGGAGCTGCTTGAGCACGGAGAGGCCTGGAGGGCGGCGAAGCGTGATCGGATCGAGCGCCTGCAGCAGGAAGCGCAGCGTCCCGCGCAACAAATCGTCTCCATTTTGCGTCCGAAAGGATGAAAGACCGCATGACATTTTCTACCGTTTCGATATTTGGGGTTCCGTTCTCCAAGATGAGCATGGCGGATACGGTTGCGTATCTGACCGAAGCGATCGAGAGCCGGAAGCCCCATCAAGTCATAACCGCCAATCCGATCATGGTCATGGCCGCGCTGCAGAGCCCGGAGTACATGGCGATGATGAAGCGAGCCGAGTTGATCGTCCCGGACGGCACCGGTGTCGTCTGGGCTGCTTCCTATGTGGGCAATCCGGTCGCGGAGCGGGTGCCGGGGATAGAGCTGATCCACAAGCTGTTCGCCGTTTGCGAGCGCCGCGGCTGGAAAGTGTATCTCCTCGGTGCCGCGCCGGACGTCGTTCGGGAAGCGGGTCTGAAGATTGCGGAGCAATTCCCGAACCTGAACATCGTCGGGGTGCGCGACGGCTACTTCGGGCCGGATCAAGACGCGGAAGTGATCGCGTCGATCCGGGAGACCGCTCCCGACCTGCTGCTAGTCGGCCGTTCGGTTGAAGGCCAGGAGCCGTGGATCGACCGCTACAAATCGCAGCTCCAGGTTCCGGTCACCATCGGCGTGGGTGGCAGCTTCGACGTCATTTCGGGTCGGCTGAAGCGGGCTCCCGCCTTGTTCCGCAAGCTCCGGCTCGAATGGCTGCATCGGTTGCTCAAGGAGCCGAAGCGCTACAAACGCATGCTTGCGTTGCCGAAATTTGCAGTGAAAGTGATCCGCGAAAAAGAGAACGTCCAGAAAACGTGAGAAATCACGAGAAATCTGCCTAAATGCCGGTTTATTTCCCATTTTTAGCTGTGGTAATTCTATGGTTCAGGGAGTATAATGTGTCCGTTGGCCTACATGCCTAGAAGGGAGACCTGCCCAGTCTCCTTCGTGAACGATAGAACAGAAGCAGGGGGGTGCAAGAAGACAGATGGTATTTCTATATGGAATCGGCTTTCTCGCGGCTTGTTTGTTGGCGATTTGCTTGACTCCTGTTGTGAAACGATTTGCCTTCTTAGTTGGCGCCGTAGACAAACCAAATCAACGTAAAGTTCATACGCGCATTATGCCGCGTTTGGGCGGATTGGCCATCTTCATCGCCTTTGTCGGAGCTTTCTTCGTCATTGCTCCCGCCGTTGATGATTATAATGTGAAAGTAGCTTCAGCCTTGCTTATCGGCGGTTCGATCATAGTGCTGATCGGGGCTTTGGACGATAGATTCGATTTGTCTCCGCGGGTCAAATTGGCGGCTGAGATTGTAGCGGCTCTTGTGATTGTGTTTTATGGGGATATCCAGATTGAACTGTTGAATCTGCCTTTCGGCGATGCCTTCGAGACCCGTTGGCTGAGCATCCCGCTTACGATCCTCTGGATCGTAGGGGTTACGAATGCCGTGAACCTGATCGACGGCCTGGACGGACTTGCGGGTGGGGTATCCGCGATTGCTACCGGTACGATTCTCGTCATGGCGATTATCATGGGCAATCCTACGGTTATCGTCCTGAGCGTGCTGCTGTTGGGCAGCGTGATCGGGTTCCTGTTCTACAACTTCCATCCCGCCAAGATTTTCATGGGAGACTCAGGTGCGCTCTTCTTAGGGTTCAGCCTGGCTACTTTGTCCGTCTTAGGATTTAAGCAAGCTACGGTCGTCTCTTTCATCGTGCCTATCCTGATCCTGGGCGTTCCGCTGTCCGACACGTTCTTTGCTATCGTTCGTCGGAAGGTGAACAAACTGCCGATCTCGGTGGCCGATAAGAATCATTTGCACCATTGCTTGCTTCAGTTCGGCTTCAGCCATCGCAAGACCGTACTGGTCATCTACGGCATTTCCCTTTTCTTCGGGACGTGCGCGATTGTGTTGTCTCAAACTACGCTGCTCTGGGTGACGCTGGTGTTCGTGGCGGTGATCCTGCTTATTCTGCAGCTCGGCGCCGAATGGATCGGCATTGTGAGCAAGAGCAAGCGTCCGGTCATCAACTTGTTCCTCCGGGTGCGTTCCAAGTCGACGTCCAAGTAAGTGGAACTTTTTCTGAATTAATATCGATTATGGGAAACCAATCCGGGGACGGGTTGGTTTTTTTGCGTTTGTTTCATTTTTCGGCATCTCTAAAATTTGACTCAACCCTGACCGATAACAACTATACGTGAAACTTTTGCTTCAGGCTCCGCGTCTACATCATCAGCCATGTCATATTCTGGGAGAGGAGATCGAAACCGTAGCTGCGAGGACCTGTTTAGATAGTAGAGAGAAAAAGAACGATCGAACATAAGGAGGAACCGGTTTTGAAGAAGTCCTACCGCAAGTGGACAAGTCTCCTCGTGGTCTTGTCTATGCTCATGAGCCTTTTCCCCGCGCTGACGGCCTACGCCGCTACCTCGCGGATTACGATCAACGGGCTGTTCATCTCGGAGTCGCAGCCGGATTTGAAAGAACCTCTGGTCACGAGATTGACTACTAATCCGATTAGCCTGCCAGTAACAATCGAGAACATTAGCGATAACCAGATCCCTAACCTGTACTACGAGATCACAAACGTCAGCATGGGCGGATCTCCAGTGGCTGATAAGTCCAATAAAGCCCAGAAGACCTCTCAGTACGATGTGGTCTTCAACAATGTACTGCTGACTGAAGGTTTAAACAAAATTACTGTTAAACTCGGGGATACAAGCGTTGTTTCATCTGCTCCAGCCTGGGTGTACTATACCCCTACGACTAATTTGGAAACCATCAATGTGAATGGCGTTCCGTTCCAAGATGGGAAGATGTATCCCGAGAACCCGCAACAATCGACAATGTTGAACATTTCGGGAACCGCGCCAAACGCGACGGAAGTCAAGGCATACTTGTATGGCGATCCTGTGGCTAAGAATGCTTTCTTTAGCAATGGCAGTTACTTCTTTTTGGCTGACGATATTAACAAGCCATCTTCTACGGCAGCTTTCCGCTTGCGTCCGGGCGACAACCCATTGACGATCATGGCGGTGAACAACTCGAGAACGTATGAAATCCAAAAGAATCTTATTTATGATAATGGGAAGCCGTTCGCTTTTAATGCCAAAATTGGCGAGTTGGAAAATGACGGGACTCCTGTTAAGGATGGCTTTGGGAATGTAATCCCTCCACAAGATTTGATCAAAACTCCAACCGTTACCAAGCCTAAGGCGCAAATTTCCGCGTACTTAAAGGATGATCTCACTGCATTAGGCGATCTCCAGTATAAGTTCGTCGAGGTCATGGTTGGCGGTCAACGCTTTGGTCCTTACAATTTGGATGGGGCTAACGCTGCACCAAGAGTGTTTTCTTTGAATACGAACGTTTTGTATGAAGGCTATTCTGCAACAGACTTGTTCGTAACCGGGCAAGCCTTGTCCAGTTCGGCTTTGCTCACGTTGAAAGCTAAAGACGGTACAGCAGTTTTACCAGATGCAGCTCCCATTGCCCTGAACAGTAGCAACACAGTAGCTGCTTATCGGATTCCGGCTGGCTTGCTAACCGCAGTTGGTTCCCCCTATACGGTAGAGGTTGAGGTTGGGAACAGCCTGATTCATGATAGTGTGCTCACGCTCGCAGTTAATGCTCCAACTGGCATCACTACGCTTCCTCGCCTAGATGGCAATGCGATTACCAGTCCAGTTCCTCCGGGGACGGTGACATGTCCGACATCAACAATACCAATACCGTGTGGAGATTACGTCAAAGCCGGCACTGCGCCAGCACCAGCCTCATTCACGATCTCTACGGCACCGGATCCAGCCGGTAATACCTACGGCATGCAGATTACAACCGTTCAGAACGCACCGGTTGCTACGCTTACAGGAACGGGGGCAGGACCAGTATCCTTCCCAATGCCAACCATCCAGAATGAGGGAATGTATAAGTATCGTATTACCTATGCTGGTGTCACGGTCATGGAACGGGCATTCACCGTGGGCAAGAAAGATCCGACTCCGCCTAGTTTGTCCATCAATGGCCCTAGAGTATTGAGTCATGCAGGGGCTGTCGCTGGTTTTTCAACCACAAATCCAACTACGCTGTATTTTAGTGGCGCTAACTTGGGGACAAATGCTTCCGATATTCAGAATCCAAGGTTAGTTGCGGGAGCTACTACTATAGCTCTTGAAGTAGTGGAAGTAAAAGACACCAGTATCTTGTTCAAGATTCCAAACCAATCCGCCTTGAACCCGTTGACGAACTATCAACTGGCATTCGACAAGAGGCTTCGCTATCCCGACGGTTCCCTAGGCAGCACCGTCCCTTATTCCAGCGGAGCTACTGTAGCGGAGTCGGTATATGCCTCTTCTACAACCGGTACCATTGCGATTACTGGAGTTACGATTCCTCAAATGTTGCCTTCTGAGGTTAATACGACCACGTTCACGGTAACAGGAGTCGGCATCGATCCGTCTAATCTTACGCTTACAGTTACGAATGAAGACGGTTCTAATCCCAGAAACGCTGCCAATGTAGCGGCAGGAGCTACCTCGACTCAAATGAATGGGAACTTCAGCACTATACCGGGCTTGATCGCAGGCGGCTACATGTTGAAGGTAATCAATAAAACTACAAACGAAGTGCTTGGACAGTACCCGTTCGTAGTGGTGGATCCAGCTCTATCCGGATTTGCGGAAGTTGGTGGGGATCTTCAGGCAATCGGGACTAATTTTGGTCGTGATGTGAATCTACTCAAGCTTCGCTTTTCGCTGAATGACAACCCAGCGCAATTCGTGGAGCAGACCGCCCAGTCCATTGAAGCTGGAAGACGCGCAATTTTCGATATTCCGAATGGACTGTCAAACGGGGCGTATACTTTAACTTTGCTGTATAACGACACGGTGGTAGGGAATCCGTTCCCTTATAATGTGAGTGCTGCAGCCACAACGTTGAATGAGGTTGCTGCCTGGTCCAAAACGAACCGATACAAAGTATTCGACTTTTCGGCCAAGCTGGACATTCCCACAGACAAGGTTCAAGTCGTTGAGTTCCGCTTCTTCAACTCTTCGAATGATGTGGTGCCGCCTACGTCATTCACGTTTAATTATGTAGATCCAAACCTGCCGTACATCGAGAGTACGAAACGTTCCGATGGGATGCAATTGGTCGAAGGCGGACGGAATGATATTACCGAACTGCCATCGACACTTACTATTACCACGGATCTGAAGACGGAGAAAGTCAATGTCTATATAGGGGATTACACTTCAAGCACTCCTATCGAGACTTCATTGGATCAATTTGTATTAAATGCAGATGGAACAAAACGATTATTTAAATACTCGATTCCTGGGACGTTTAATAATGGGATTACTAAGGTTACTTTTATCCCTTCCACTAATGCAACACCAATGTCCAAGGCTGGGGAGAACTATTCAGGTAGACGACAGTACGACCTAACGATCTCCAATACGCCATATCTGATTGTGAATAACATTTACCACGGCCGGGTTGTAAAAAACCCGAATTTGGAGATTACTTGCGTAAAGCCGACCGAATCGATTGCAACAGGTAGCTGTATTTCAGGAAAATTGGTCAATATCCCGATTCCACTAGGCAATCCGTATTCGGTTGAAGTCATTGTGAATGAGAGCAAGACCAACACTTTGGTTGCTGAGCCAGATTTCAACACCTTCTATGTACAGGTAGGTAATTTTGTAGAAGGTAAAAATACGATCAAATTTAACGTAATCAAGAATGGCCAAATTGTAACTTCAAGCTCTTATGAATTGTTTGTTTTCAGCACCGATGCACCTGAGTTCTTGTCCATTAAACCGGTGGAAACCACCGATGTGCCGAAATTCGTACTAGGGAGTCAGGCAGAAACGTATTCAACGAATGAAACATCGGTATCCTTCTCCGGTCAGTTTGCTAACGCGAGTGAGATCAAGTTGACCGTTCGGAGCAAGGATGGAAACGGGGTGCCGGTAGTCAAGTACGACCGGAGATACAATAACTTTACGTCCGCGGAGCCTTTGAGCGCGAATCCTAATTTCTTTAAACGTCTGAACAGCCCTTCGGCTGGTCAATTTGAAACGAACCCCATCACGTTGGCAACCAAAGGAGAAACGATTTTCGAATTCTCGATCACGAACGCATCTGGCATTACTGTCATGCGCACCATCACGATTAGCCGTGAGCCGTTGCCGTTCGTCATCAAGTACCCGACACTCATTACGAACGAGAAGGGCGAACTCCAAGCCAATATCAACAGCAACTACATCGAGATTGAGATGGAAGCCGAAGGCGCCGATAGCGTTGTGTTCGGCAAAGACATGGCCGTTCAGCGTGAAGTGATTGATGAGAATAGCGTCAAGCGCAAGCGGTTCTTCTATGAAGTCGATGATCTCAAAGCAGGCAAGAACAGCATTAGGTTCACGGTCAATCGCGGGACTCAAAAAACGAATGGGACATTTGTTCTTTATAATGTGGACACACCGGTTGAAGGGGCACAGTACAAATCGGCGCTAAAGTCTTCAATCGATGCATTCGATGGTAAAGTGAAGCTTGTGTTCCCGAAAGGAACGAACTTCATCCGCAATGAGCCAGGTGCAGTGAATCAGTTCCTGACGGCTGATCGGAAAATTTTATTCGGCATTGCTAGCCAAGCCGATGGACGTGTCGACAAGTACAGACACCCATCAGTAACAGACGGGCAATCACCCAAATTCCCGTATGCTGATACGAGAATAGGAGCGCAGTATTTGAGCGAGCCGAGCGGTCGTTTCCGTCCTGCAGGACCGTTGATATGGATTGACGCCGGCAGTATTCGCAAGAATGAGACGGACATGAACAAAGCACTAAGCGGAAGTGGCCGGCTTCCATATGACAATGAGACCTTCTACTCAAGAAGTAAAGAAGATCAAGTGGTCCCGACAGAGCGAGGGACACTGACGCTGAAGTACGATTCGATTATCCGTGATGATGCTTGGAAGTATGTTTCGGTCTATCACTTCGATATATACGAAGACTATACCGGAACAACACAATGGCGGTGGAGAAATCTCGGCGGGGTAATCAACACATCGAATAACACCATTACAGTACCGTTCGATACCTTTGGGTATTATCAAGTTATGTATATGGGAAGCAGTTACGATGACGTAACGGGCCATCCATGGGCTCGTAACGAACTCGACACTCTGTATTCGAAAGGGCTTATGCTGAACAAAGAGGCCTCCGCATTCGTTCCAAACGATGCGATTACTCGCGGCGAGTTTGCGACGATGCTTGTCAAGATTTTCGACATTCCGTTGCAATACACGGAACAGCCGACCTTCACGGATGTACCGCGTGTCAACATCTTGACCCGCCTGTACGACTACAAGTACATCGAGACGGCCGCAAAGGCGGGGATCGTCCGTGGTGCAGCTCTGGGCCGGTTCTTGCCGGACAGTGCCATCACTCGTCAGGATGCTGCGGTCATGATCGCCCGTGCAGCTGATCTGAAGCTGGCGTCTGATTCGACGCTGGATAAGGTTCTGGCTAACCTGCAAAAGAGCTTTACGGATGCAGAACAGATCGACATCTACGCCCGTTCCTCTGTAGAAGCCGTCACTAAAGCGGGGTTGATCGAGGGTAAAGAGAACGTACTGCAGCAAGGCCAGACGAAGGCCACCGTTCGCTTTGATCCGCTCAACACCTTCACCAGAGCGGAAGCCGCGGTCGTCGCGATGCGCGTGCTCCAGCAGCAGAAGAAAGTGCCTAAATGATGACCCTGAGCTGTCGGTCTCCGGACCGGCAGTTCTTTGTTTTCATCGGGCTGACCCGGTCGGTATTACTGGAAAATACTTAATAATGACGTATGCTGATAGATGGTTGTATACTAAGCACGTAGCCGATACAAACAGCATCAAAGTATAGCACACATATCAACTCTGCTTCAGAGCTTGAACGCATGGCATACATAGTTCGAAAAAAAGTTTTTTGCGGGACGCGCAACTTTTTTTAGCCCTCTGCGTTTAATTAAGTGAACCAAGCAGAACACCGGGAACTGAGACGGATACTTGGGTAATTTTCACAAATATCTCTTTACGCTAGATATTCACCATTGTATAATGTTATAGTGGTGTCTATGTCTCTAGTTTTCTATCCAAAATTTGTTTACTAGTTTCTGTGACATTTTGTTGCAGACATTTTATAGTAAATAACGCTCAGCTCTGGGAAGGGGGTGAAATGGCCGATGAGTGAATCGAGCTTGATTTTAGAACCAAATTCTCAAACATTGAATGGTAATCGAGGAGGAGAAAAAAAGGTTATGAAGAAAAGTTTATCCGTTCTTGTAGCAGGTGCAATGGTTTCTTCCATGTTTGCATCCATCGCATTTGCCGCTGACACTCAATTGACGACACAACAAAAGTTAGACGCACTTATCGCAGCAGGTATCTTCGACAAAGACGGAACTGGTAACGGTTCTGAGCTCGACGCTAACATGACTCGTGAGCAACTGGCTAAAATCTTGTTTAAGCTGAAGGGTCTGACTGAAGTATCCGGTACTAGCTATGGTGACGTAGCAGCTGACCGTTGGTCCGCTGGATTCATCCAAGCAGTAACTAAGGCTACTCCTCCGTTGATGGAAGGCCAATGGGAAGGCGTATTCAACCCGGCTGGCGATGTAACCATTGAGGAATTGGCTACTGTAGCGGTTCGCGCATTGGGTCTCCAAGTTGACAGCAGCGCTTCTGTAACTGGCAAAGTATCTGATTGGGCTAAAGGATACGTCGGTGCAGCTCTCAAAGCCGGAATCCTGCCTAACACTTTGACGGACTTCACAGCAGAAGCTATCCGCTCACAGCTGGTTGAAGTTACTTACGCTGCGAAAGATATCGTAAGCGTTCCTGGAAAGGTTTCCGTAAAAGAAGCTAAAGCAACTGGCGTTTCCAAAGTACAAGTAACTTTGGACAAAGCAGTTGACACAGCTAAGGCAACTCTTACTCTGAAGAAAGGTGCAGCAACAATCACTACTACTGCTACCTGGTCTGACGATAAGAAAACAGCCACCTTGGCTCTGAAGGACACCAAACTGTCTGCTGGTGATTACACTGTAACTCTTGGTGGTCTTGAAGCATCTGAGATTGCAACGGCATCGGCAAGTTTCAAAGCAGAAAACGAAACGGTATCCAAGATTGAGTTCGTAACTGCTAGCGAAGAGATCGCAAAGGCACCAAAAGTAACTTTGAAAATCAAAGCTTCCAACCAGTATGGCGAAGCTGCCTCGTTCCCGGCAGGATCTTATTCCTACCTCGTATCCGCTAATGGTACGAATCCAAACCTGACTAAGGGTGACGACGGCCTGCTTCAATTGACTTTGAATACTTCTGGAGCTGACCTGTTGACAGGAATTGGCGTTGTGCCGATTACGGTGTATCACAACGAAACTCGCACAACGGTTACTAAGACCTTCAAAGTTGGTACAGAAGCTTATGTAGCAAAAGTTGAAGCTGCTGAAGCTACTTACTCTAACGAGCGTAAGGCCTTAGCATCTACAGATGACAAAGCTACAATCAAATTGACATTGTATGATCAATACGGCGGTGTCTTTACAAAGGATTCTATCAATGCTACACAATCGAACAAACCAAATATTCAAGCATTGGTAAGCCCGTATGAGCCAAACTTCAAAGAAATTACAGCTGATGCTGAATTTAAAGAAATTACTGTTCAACTCAATAAGAATGTTGAGAAGAACGGTGAATACACTATCACTATCTATGCAGGTACTTCCAGCACAACTGCAAAGGTAAAGGTTGAGTCTTCCAAGGTAGCTAACAAAGTTGAATTTGTTGATTATGCTGGCACCCTTGCAACTGGCGACGTAAATAAGTACATCGTAATCAATGCATATGATGCAGCAGGCAACAAACTTTCGGCAGACGACATCGTTACCAACGCACAAGCTGGTCGTTTCTCTGTATCCATCAATGGTGCAATCACTGCAAGCGAAGCTACTGACACTAGTGTCGTGGGTACCACTGGAATTGTGAAATATGGCGAGCACAAAGGTAAGATCAAGCTTTCCGAAATCAATTCCCCTGCCAAAGGCATCGTATATGCAAACTTGGGTATCTATACAGCCAATGTTCAAAACAATGCAACATTGACCGTTCCAGTTGTAGATGCTCGTGTTCCTAGCTCGATTTCGATTGACACTGAAGCCGCTACTAAAGCTGTTCTTGGTGCAGAAAGCAAGTTCAAGTTCTTGGTGAAGGACCAGTATGGTGAGAAGCTGGATTCCGTTGCTACTTCGAGAGTAGAAGCTGACGACTACAAAGTGGTAGTTACGGTTGCGGACGCAACATATGGTGGCTTGAAAACGCAAAAGACAGGTAATGCAGTGGTAGTTAGTGGTACGGAGTATAGTGCAACAGGATTCGCTGACTTTAACGCTGGGTACATCTTCACAACAACTGGTGTTGTAGGTAAAGTAGAATTCGAAGCTAAGTTGTATGACACAAAAACTGCGACTGCCCGTGAGATTGCATCTGTCAAGAGATCTATCGAAACGGTTAACGCAGCTACAACCAATTTGACTTATTCGATCAATGCAATCACTGATTTGTTCGCTGCACAGGATAGCGCGTTGATTCCTGCAGCAGATAAGGCAGACGATGCTGGGAAATTTGGAAGCACTCTTGCTAAAGCCATCACAATCACTGCTAAAGACGGCGCAGGCAATGTTGTTGCTTTGCCAGCTAAGGGCCTGATCCAAAATGTTACTTCTTCGAATCCTACTGCAGTGACTGCTGTCGTATACGGAGCTCAAACTGAAGCCAAAGTGCTTGGTAACAAAGCTGGAACGTCTACGATTAATGTCTTGTTCCAAACTGCTAAAGGCGAACTTCAAACCCAATCTGTCGATGTTGTATCTAAAGCGGACGCTGTTGCAGCTGTAACTGTAACTGCAAATGCAGCTAAGACGATTAGTTCACTTACTGGTGCTACTCCTCCAGTGGCAGTGACAGCTGTTAACTTGATGGGCTTGAAAGTGAAGGACAACTACGGTATCGAGTTCTCCGGAGCGAATATTGCTAAATACAGCAACTTTATCGGAGTACTGTACTCTGTATCGGATGTAAAACTTATCAATCCGAATGCTGCTGCAAGTGCTGCTGACCTTGTAACAATTGACCAAGCAACAGGTGCAGTAACAAGAGGTGCTAACGTTGCAGAGTTCGTCCTGAAAGCTACGACGAACAATGGTAAGACAGCAAGCACTGTAGTTACTCCATAATTTGGAGCTTGAGAAAAGAAGACCCGACAGGGTCTTCTTTTTTTTTGGTACGCCCAGCGTGGGCGCCATCTTTAGGGCCTGAAGGAAGCCGAAGGCGTCTGAAGTTCCAGAAATCTAGAAAGCAATCTGCTTTTTTACCGAAAGAAACGCCCGACCTGAATGTAGGAGTTGTGAGAGGATGACATTAGTCACCCCAGAATAAATAAAATCCAATTCCGCGAAACAAACCTGTCACATATATCGTCTATACTTATGATAAAATCTATTTATTCCCAAGTAGGAGGAGGCCCGACAACGTGGCAAAGCCATCAAGGTTCAAGCGATTAACGGTCCAATCGGCAGTGGTATTCACCCTTTTAGCGGGAGCAGTAGTACCGTATGCTTATGCGGACCAAGCACAAATAACAGCGAGTAATGAATTGTACAATCTCCCATCAGTAGGATCGGTATACATAACAGATAAAAGTTATTTTGAGATCAAGGAAGCGAATCTCTCGGTTGGTTCCGATCAGAATGTGGTGAACTTCAGAGTTAAGATTTACAACGGAGAGGCCAGCGATCTTTCACTGATTGATTACTGGATCAAACTGCAGTCCACTTCGGGAATCAAATACACGGTGAATGTGGCGCCTCAGGATAAGGACAAAAACACCATTTCCCCACAATCGAGTCAAGAAATCATGTTCTATGCTAAAGTGGGGCCTACGGTTGGGCTAGCCGATTTGATTTTCAAAATCATCAAGTGGGATTTCAGTATTCCAGGGTTCGAAAAGAACTTAGGGGAAATCACGTATCCGGCAGATTATAACAATGTGGTGCCTGCGTATCGGAAAAGGAATCTACAGATTTTAAAAACGGCGGTTACGACAAGCATTAAGAAAGCAACGATTGCTAGCAACCAAGACAATTACTTACCTACCTTGCTTGTGGAGTTGCAAAATGCGGACACCCGTAGTCTGAAGTTGCCGCAGCTCCAATTCTCGATTCGGACACCAGATGGTCTTCAATACCCGCTACAAACAACGAACCTTACAGATAAAACAACGATTGATCCGCTTATGAAGAAGGAAATAACGCTAAGTGGCACGATTCCTAAATCGATCAGCGCTGAAGGGTGGCAGTTGGTTGTGGAGCAAGTCGCCGATACCGGCAATACGGGAGCCGTTAACTTGACATTAGGCGTATTTGAGGTGCCAAAGCCGGTTGAGTCGGAGCTGTCCACCGAGAAAGAGCAATCCTTTACCAGTAAAGACGGTACCTATATCGCGAAACTGGAGACGATTGAACGGTTGCCTTGGGAAGATCAAGATTTGATCTCAGTGAAGTTAAGTTTACGAACCAGTGAAGATAGGTCATTGCCCATTCCGAATCTCAGCGGATACTTCAAGTTGGACGACAATGTGAAGGTGGATGCGAAGCTTATTCGGCTGGACAATGTAATTGGACTTCGTTCGGATAAAGATGTAGAAGTTCAGTTGGTAGGGAAAATTCCGTATACTTACGAATTCTCGGATGTTACGATTGTGCTTCAAGAAGCAGCAAGCACTGGAGGGACTACAACTCCAACTGGAGACACAACGGGATCCGAGCTTGTTCAATTCAAAGTAAGCTCCACGATGGACAGCGTGCCGCTTGTTAAAGCCGGAGAAAGCATTGGTATTGGCGGTGTAGGCCGGAGTGGCGAGTATCAAATTCATTCAATCCAAACGTTCCAGGGAAAGACCTCTGAAGTATTCGCTGTGCAGTTAAGTGTACAGAATAGTGAAAAACGCATGAATGATCTCAGTAAGCTCGTAGCTTATTTCAAAACAACCGATGGCACAATGATCCCCGCGGAGCTTAGCCAAATCAAGAATAAGATCGCCCCTTCCAATAAGGCACTCCTGAATGTTTCGGCCTCGTTCATGAAGGATGGGTCTAATCAGGTGAATCAATTGATTATTGGTGAGGCCTTAACCGATGGTAAATTTACAACTGGAGATGGCAAGCCGGACTCCTACGTTAATGCCGTTTCGTTTGCAATGCCAGTTGAGAACACGACACCGATTAATGAGATCAAAAATATTGAAATGTTCCCGTATCAGCTCAGCCTCAGCAAGGTGGGGACTTCCATTAAGATCGGCCAAGCGAGCAATAATGTGAAAGTGAGTTTCAACTATGACCTGCAGAAGCAAGCAGGTATTGAAGTCAATGCCCAGGATTACAAAATTGTGTTCGAAATGGAAGATGTGAAAGGACTGGCAAAACTGTCGCAAGTCCTGGATGTTGAAACAGCGGCTCAAGCGGGAAGCACAACGGTTCTTCAGTTGGGTACTAATTCGATGGAATTCAATTTGACGGATACAGAGCTGATTTATAAAACTCAAAACCTGCAAAAATATAAATTAAACATCTACCAGCAATTCAAGGATCACAAAAAATTAATCGCATCTAAAGAATTGGATTGGTTTGTTTATTCAGATTAATCAAACGTTTGAACACCAAAGTGCCGAGTCTGTGTCTGCGGAGACACGGCTCGGCTCTCTGTGCTATAGTAGGGAAGGAGATTGCTAGACACGGGAGGAGAACCGATGCATCCTAAGAAACTGAAATTGCTCTACGTCCCTGTATTGTTAGGCGGAGCCATCTGGCTGGGTACAACGATCATCTCGAATGCAGCGGACGGGGGCACGACAAGCAGCACGCAACCGGGCTCTGTAGACGACCCTGTGATCACCAAGAGCTATTTTGACCAGCAAATCAATCAAAAGGTGGCCGAAGCGATTACGAAGCAACCGGCGACCGATGCGGCGATTCAGCAGGCCGTGGCAGCGGAGATCGCGAAATTGAAGCAGGAGCTGGCCGCAGGAGGGCTAGGATCGGGCACTGGAAGCCCAGGAACAGGTTCGGGTACTGGAACGACTCCGGGCACCGGGACAAGCGTTGACGGGCAGCTCCAAGTCGTCCAGCTTCCCCCAGGCAAGACGATCTATGCCGGCGTAGGCGCGGAGCTGATCGTACGTACCGGCAAAACGATAGCGGTGAGCAACGACGATAACGGCATCCCCGACGTAACTGCAGGTAAAGACATCCCAGCCGGAGCAGCCGTCGAGAACAACCACCTGTTGATCTTCCCGCGTGAAGGACGCGGCGTTAAGCCGGATCCCAAAAATGTAGGCGACATCTATATTATGGTGCGCGGCGGCTATATTATTCCTTAACCTGTTTTCCCCGGTTCTGACAACAAGATGGACGGGTGAACAAAGTCACCCCAGCCATACTATAGATACACCACTCAAGGAGGTCTCTGTAGATGGCTAGAAATCGACAACTGGTACCCGAGTGCAGCAAAGCCTTGGATCAAATGAAATACGAAATTGCCGCAGAGCTAGGCATTCCCGTGGGCGCCGGCCGGTCCAGCGTGCATAATGTCGAATTTGCAACCGAGCTCGGTACGGTGGCAGCCGGCAGTGTAGGCGAGGATTATTGGGGGCATGTGACGTCCCGGGATGCTGGCGCCGTAGGAGGCACCATTACGCAACGTCTGGTTCAATATGCGCAGCAACAATCCATGCAAACTTTGCAATCTTAACCATCATCTTTGGGCGTTCCTTTTGTTGACACCTGTCGACAAATCCAGTAAAATTTTATGTTGAAGGTCATGCTATCAGATGCAACCTTTTCCAATCGGAAAAGGTTCATTTTTTTGGGCGGAGAACGCTTCGTGTGTAGATTCAATGATCTTATTATATACTATGTTCCAGGAGGTTGATTCACACATGGCAGTAACGAAGGGCAGACGTTTGTTCACATCCGAGTCGGTAACAGAGGGACATCCGGATAAAATATGCGATCAAATCTCGGACGCCGTGCTGGATGCATTCCTGCAAAACGATCCCAATGCGCGCGTAGCTTGCGAAGTATCCGTAGCGACGGGCTTGGTGCTCGTGATCGGGGAAATTAGCAGCAGCGCCGATTATGTCGATATTCCGGCGATCGTTCGCAAAACGATTAAGGAAATCGGCTATACCCGTGCGAAGTACGGCTTTGACGCGTCAACTTGCGCGGTATTGACTTCGCTGAACGAGCAGTCCGCCGACATCGCAATGGGCGTCGACAAGGCTCTGGAGGCCAAAGAGGGCACCATGACGGACGAGCAGATCGAAGCGCTCGGCGCCGGGGACCAAGGCCTCATGTTCGGGTTCGCCGTGAACGAGACTCCTGAACTGATGCCATTGCCAATCGCCTTGGCGCACCGTCTCGCTCGCCGCTTGTCCGAAGTGCGCAAGAATGGAACATTGCCTTACCTGCGTCCAGATGGCAAGACGCAAGTGACCGTCGAATATGACGAGAACAACAAACCGGTTCGGGTAGATGCAATCGTCGTCTCGACGCAGCATGCCGAAGAAATCACCC
Source organism: Paenibacillus sp. HJGM_3 (assembly GCF_045062745.1). Lineage (NCBI taxonomy): Bacteria > Bacillati > Bacillota > Bacilli > Caryophanales > Paenibacillaceae > Paenibacillus > Paenibacillus sp. HJGM_3. The sequence goes on along the minus strand of NZ_JBJGED010000016.1, from coordinate 92,667 downwards.
TGGAGCAAATCCAAAACGATATCAAAGAGCACGTGATCAAACCGGTTGTACCGGCTGAATGGCTGGACGCAGCCACGAACTACTTCATCAACCCAACAGGTCGGTTCGTCATCGGCGGACCGCAAGGTGATGCTGGCTTGACCGGCCGCAAGATTATCGTCGACACCTACGGCGGTTACGCTCGTCATGGCGGCGGCGCATTCTCTGGTAAGGATCCGACGAAGGTCGACCGTTCCGCGGCATACGCTGCGCGCTATGTAGCTAAGAATATCGTCGCCGCTGGCCTGGCCGACAAATGCGAGATCCAATTGGCGTATGCCATTGGGGTAGCGCGTCCAGTGTCGATCTCCGTCGACACGTTCGGTACAGGCAAGGTGAGCGAAGAGAAGCTGGTGGAAGTGATTCGCAGCAACTTCGACTTGCGTCCGGCCGGCATCATCAAGGAACTGCAGCTCCGCAACCCGATCTATCGCCAAACGGCTGCTTACGGCCACTTCGGCCGCACCGATATCGATGTACCGTGGGAGCGCACGGACAAAGCCGAGCAGCTGCGCAAAGAAGCGCTCGTCTAGAACCCAACAGGCACCGCGAAACACATCACCGCAGACCACTCTATGAGCGAATCCCTTGAATCGCGAATAGGGTGGTTTTTTGTATGATTTTGCCGAAATTGCACGGAAAATATAACAGTTAAAATCTCCCAAAAGACCTAGATTTATGCGAGAATTGTTGTATAATATAGGAAATTGAAGAAAAAAAGGGGTTGGGCCGTTGAGAAGAATAGTAGTACTCGCTCATTTGGATAAGAAATCAAAGTTAAAGATGAAGCCCATCAAGGAAACTCGCAAAAGCAGACAGCTAGAATATATGGCGGCTAAGGCGTATGCGGAGGCCATAGTCAAGCAAGCGACAACGTTCAAACCAAGCAAATTCCACAATTTCGGAGCCCTCACCATTTCCGACCACATTACATTTTCCGAGATCCCGAATCACCCCTTCTGGAGCAAAATCGAAAACCGTATCGACTTCACTATCGCGGATCACTTATTTACCCGCCTGTACACTCCAACAGGAGTTCGTCCTTATGCTCCCACACTTAGGCTAAAAATTAAGCTAGTGCAGGTCTTTGAACAGCTGTCACCCGCCGATCTGGAATTAAAGCTTATGTTCGACATGGCAGTCCGCCGGTTCATCGGCATTCCTATGTCTTTTAAGAAATTCGATATGCATGCTTTAGCTTTGACGGGATCACCGCTCGAAACCGTGGTGTTAGAAGCATGTCTCATCCAGCTGCTGCTCCAGGCCAAGCCTTACTTATCCAAAAGAAGCGATAGCGAAGCCGGATTCGACCAGTGGTTCTCGGATTATGTGAGTTCCGATCGGTTGGCGAGCTATCCACGAATCTTGAATGGAGTGCTGAAACTAGTCCAGCACCTCAGGCAAACCCATCCTGTGCTGATCCGGTATGCCTACAAACAATTTCCGCTAGACGAATGGCTAGCACGCAATCAACAACACTCCTCGATCCACGAGAAGGCGAACGCCATCAGTCTGATGTCGATCCGAGCTATGATGTTCCTGAACTGGTTTGATTCCGACGAAGTACGCACTTTGTTACGGATATGGAAAGACCCCGTCCAACAACTTCGCTCCCTAGAACTGCAAGCGCTGCTATACGAAAGCCTATGCCCAACAGCCTTCCAACCTGCAAAAGAACCCGTGCTAGTATAACCTGAGATTCGCGCCTCTCCATCCTCTCAAAAGTCGAACTCTGCTACGAATGCTATAAAGCAGGCCTAAAGTCACGTTCCGGCGACAACCGGTAAAAAGATCGTAACTTTTTGGCTAAAAGCAGAGTCTATATTACTAGAGAGAGATACCAACTAACGAGAGATGGAGAGGAAAAAGGTTATGTCAGGCTTCCAATCAGTCCCCCCTCAAGCAGAACCTACTGCCCAAACGAAGAAACGGAAACTCATCCCCGCCTTAGCCGCGGCCGTGCTCCTGCAGGCCATATGGACGACAACCGCGATTCCGGCCAAAGCAGCCAGTCCGGCCGATTCACCCGTGACGTTCATCAGTCAGGAGCCGCTGACATATGGTGCCATCCTGAAGCACTATGAGTACAATTTCGACCGCAACAAAACGCCGGTAAAAGTAAAAGCAGACGTAGTCGAGGTCGACCTCCAGAACCCGATGGTGCGTCTGGATACCATGGCCGGGACTAAGGGGCAGTTCACGAAGAAGCAAACCGTGCGCGAAATGGCGAATGAGACCGGCGCGGTAGCCGCGATCAATGGGGACTTCTACAATACGCAGGCCGAAGGGGTGCCGATGGGCCCGCAAGTCATGAGCGGCAAGCTGCTCGCGACGCCTCCTTATTTGCCAGGCTTTTTCTCCTTTGCCCTAACAAAGGACAACAAGCCGATCGTAGATCTCTTCACCTTCCAAGGCCAAGTGACGGCCAAAGACGGAGCGACCTATCCGCTGGGCGGGGTGAACAAGACCTATTACTGGTTCGAAGCCGATGGGATCCACGAGCAGGACAAGCATAGCATGATCGACGGACTGTTCATGTACACGAATACGTGGGGACAGGTCGACCGGTCCAATGACGGGGTAACCGTCCCGACCGAGGTTCTAGTGCGGAACGGAGTCGTCGAAAAGATTGTAACTACAGGCATTATCAATGAGATCGCTCCCGTCGACGGGTACATTCTAAGAGCTTCCGGGAAAGCTGACGAATTCGTCCGCCAGCACCTGAAGGTAGGGGACAAGATCGCAGCGGATTATAAAGTATTCGGACAGGATTTTAGCAAAAATTACGACGCGGCCAACTTCAAAATGATGATCGGCGGCCATACGATTTTGGTCGATGAAGGCAAACCGTCCTACTTCTCGCGAGATGTGTCGGATATTGGCGGCTATCGCTCCAGAACGGCGATGGGGTATTCCAAGGACCAGCGCTTCGCGTACTTGATCACAGCGGACAATGCAGGCGACAGCAAAGGGCTCAGCTTGCCCGAACTGCAGCAATTCATGATCAAGATCGGGGTCTGGAAAGGGTTGAACCTCGACGGAGGCGGATCCACGCAATTGGTCACCCGGCCCCTGGGCGAATTCCAAACGGTCTTGACCAACAACACCGAGTATGGAAGCGGGTACGAGCGTAAAGTGGTGAACGGCGTAGGGGTGTTCTCCATGGCGCCGAAGGCCGACGTCAAGGACATTCTGGTGAAGGGGCCTACAACGTTGTTCCTTCAGGAGAAGGCCTCTTATAGCCTAAAGGCCTACGACAATTACTACAATCCGGTCCAATTCGGATCGAATGGGGCCCAGGCCCAATGGTCCAGCTCGCAGCCGATCGGGACGTGGGAAGGCAACACATTTACCGCTCAAAAGCCAGGAAAGACGACCTTGACGGTAACCTCCGGAACAGCAACGAAAAAGCTGGATGTGGAGATTATCGGACGGGACCAGCTGAGCAGCCTGAAGATCCAACCGTCATCCAACGTGCTGCTGCCGAACGCGATATACAGACTTCCGGTAGTCGCGACTACAAAGCAAGGCGTGACACGGACGGTACCGGCTCAAGGGATTCAATGGAAGCTGGAAGGCTTCAAAGGGCAGTTCGACGGCGACAAGCTGACGGTGCAATCGATCGACCCGGGCGTCAAACTGGGACGCGTGTATGCGCAATACGACGGGTTTACGACGATGCTGACGCTGCCGCTGGGGCAGATGCAGACATTGCTGGATTTTGAGACGGACAAGGCACCGGTCACATTCACCGGTTTCCCGGCAGAAGTGAAGGGGACGGCGAAACGCCTATCCGCGGCGAATGTACCTTCGGGCGCTTACGCCTTGTCGATTAATTATGATTTCACGGGTGGAACCGGCACGAAAGCGGCTTACGCGGTACTCGGTGGCAGTGGCATTCAGGTGCAAGGCCAACCGCAGACGCTGTCGGTGAAGGTGAAGGGCGACAACAGCTTCAACTGGGTGCGTGCCGAAGTGATCGATGCGAAAGGCGCATCAAAGCTGATCGATCTGAGCCAGAACATGAACTGGACGGACTGGAAGACGCTCACGGCCGATCTTAGCTCTTATGGCGTCGCCTATCCGATTACGCTGAAGCGGCTGTACGTGGCGAATCCGGCCCAAGGACAGGACGAGCGCGCTAGTAAAGGCGAAGTGCTATTCGACGACGTTTCGTTCCAATATGCGCCAACGGTCGACGCGACACGGAATCTCGTCAAACTGGCGATCAATCGCACAACCATGACGGTCAATCAAACAACCATCGAGCTGGATCAAGCGCCGATTCTGCACAAAGACAACACCATGGTGCCGGTACGGTTCGTGGTAGAAGCCATGGGAGGTCAATTGACCTGGAGCGATGCGGAACGCAAGGTGACGGTGGTCAAGGATAGTCACTACGCGGAGATGTGGCTCGACAAGCCGGACCTAATTATCGATGGGCAAGTGGTTACGGCGGAAGTAGCTCCCATGCTGGTAGGGGAGCGGACCATGGTGCCTCTAAGACTTTTGTCGGAGAAAATGGGATGGAAGGTAGGATGGGATCAATCGACATATTCAGTCACGCTGGAATAATTTAGTTCCATATCATCACGTCAAAAGCTCTAGAAATATGGTAGTATGTAGAGAAGGAATATGGGATTCCGGGACGGATTCGTTCTCAAATGCGAAAAAAGGGGCTCTGGTTGGCTTGCAATTCGATGCGATCGACAAAGTCATTAAAAACGCCATAGGGGTCATGGAGTCTAGCAAATATCAAATCTTTGAAATTGCCGAAAGCGTGCGTTCCGAATGGGAGGCGCTGAACAAGGAACTCCAGCAGGTGAAGGACGAAGCCTCCCAGATGATCGATCAGGTCGACCGGCTTGAGATTGAATACAAACGGGCCAGAATCCGGCTTACGGAAGTGAGCCGGGATTTTCACCGTTTCAAGGAAGAGGACATCCGGGTTGCGTACGAAGCGGCCACACAGCTTCAACTGCAGCTGACGATTGCGAGGGAGAAGGAGCATCAGCTAAGAAACCGGCGGGACGAGCTGCAGAAGCGGATCAAGAACCTGGAGCGGCAAATAGAGCGGGCGGAAGCAATCGTCATGCAGATGAACGTCGTGCTCGAATATTTGTCCGGCGATCTGAATCAGGTAACCCGTATTCTGGAGTCGGCCAAAAACCGGCAAATCGTAGGGCTGAAGATCATCCTCGCCCAAGAAGAAGAGCGCAAGCGCATAGCAAGGGAAATTCATGACGGACCGGCGCAAGCGATGGCCAACATCGTACTACGCTCGGAGATCGCCGAGCGGATGCTGGCGCGGAGCGAATACGGGGCCGTCAAGGAAGAGCTGTCCGATTTGAAGACGCAAGTGCGATCCGGACTGGAGGAAGTGCGCAAAATTATTTTCAACCTCCGGCCTATGGCGCTTGACGATCTGGGGCTCATCCCAACGCTGCGCAAATACATACAGGATTTCGAGGATCGCTCGCGGATCCGGATGAAGTTCGAAGTCGTAGGTGTCGAGAGCCGGCTTCCCTCCGCGATGGAGGTAGCCATCTTCCGCCTCGTACAGGAAGCGCTATCGAATGTGGTCAAGCACGCCAGAGCCAGTTATGTATTCGTAGAAGTGACGTTCCAAAAGCAGATGGTCAAGCTCGTCATCCAGGACAATGGAGTAGGCTTCAGTCTCGAACGGATGGAGCTGCAGATCAACAAAGGCAATTCGCATTTCGGCATCATGGGCATGCGGGAGCGCGTCGAGCTATTAGAGGGCCGCATGGACCTGGAATCTGCCGTGAATGCCGGAACCAAAATCGTCATGCTGATTCCGATCAGCGTCGAATTCAAGGAGGATTGAGGCAATGGAAGCAAGCCGCACCGTCAATATTGTCATCGCCGATGACCACCAGCTGCTGCGGGAGGGCGTCAAACGGATTTTGAACATGGAGATCGATTTCGAGGTTATCGGGGAGTGCGGAGACGGCATCCAAGTCGTCGAGCTGTGCAACGAGCTTCGTCCGGACGTCGTGCTAATGGACATCAACATGCCGATCGAGAACGGCGTGGTGGCCACGGAGCGGCTGAAGGAGTTTTTCCCGGAGATCAAGGTCATCATCCTATCCATTCATGACGATGAGAGCTACGTGTTCGAGACGCTGCGCAAAGGGGCTTCCGGCTACTTGCTGAAGGATATGGAGGCGGAGTCGCTCATTAATGCGATTCGGTCCGTCGTGGCGGGGCATGCTTACATACATCCGAAGGTAACCGGCAAGCTGATCAACCAATTGCGGCGCATGACCTATCTGGATACAAGCGGAGTGGCCGGGGGAGACAACAGCGCGCGTGAAGCGGGCGTGAAGTACATCCATCAGCCGAATAGCCCGCTCACCCGTCGGGAGGCGGAAGTGTTGCGTCTGCTCGCGGAGGGCAAGAGCAACAAGTCGATCGGCGAGATTTTGTTCATTAGCGAAAAGACGGTTAAGAACCATGTGAGCAGCATTTTGCAAAAAATGGAGGTTGAAGATCGGACCCAAGCGGTCATTATCGCGATTAAAAATGGGTGGGTGACCTTATAAGCAACGCGCTTCGAGCGCCTCAAAAATATACGGTTTCCTAAAGAATAGGACCGGCAGAGTTGGAACCATAGGCAGCATAACGGCATATACTGGATTTAAGGGAGGGTGCCGCTATGATTGTCGGATTGCTTTTGATTGTGGGAAGCTATGGTTCGGCTATTGCTTTGGTCCATTTTTGTCATTCCGTGTTTCGCTGGAACCGAAGGAAGCCGCTGACTTATTTGTTGATCACGAAAAACAACGAGCTTCATGTGGAATGGTACCTGCGCTCCCTGCTGCTGTTCTCCTGGTTCAAGGGTCGGAAGGTCAAGGTGCATTTGCTGGATGAAGGCTCGACCGATGAGACGCTAACGATTGTGAAACGCATGGCCGCCGATCGGCCGGAGGAAATCGAGTGCATGCCCTTGGTTGGCCCCGATGCACTCGATCAGGTGATCGCCCAGTACGAGCAGGAGGAAGTTATTCTGGTGCGTCTCAGCAACGAGCCCGAACTGCAAAAGATTCCGCTAGTTCATTAGGAAATCGCTTTCAATGGAAAAGGTTACTCCTTGGCTGAGATCCAGGGTGACGGTAAACGGGGGAGAAAATTGGAGTTGTCAGGAGGTCATATGAAAGCCGTTTTGTACGCGCTTGTCAGGAAGCTGCAGTGGAAATGGAATGTTAGTGTGGCGGTTGAGGTGGATGGCGCCTTCTGGTTCGAGCCGTACGGTGGAGTGGTCTCCATGGTCGTGCTCGAGCCCGAATTGTCGCTGGGACAAGCCCATGCGCTGCGGATGCAGCTGGAGGATACAAGGCGGCGGCCTCGGACGGAAGAGGGCTGGTTGCGGCTGATTCAGGCTGGGGGACGGGATGCTGGGGTTCCGGAGGCGGTGGCAGGTCAATTCAGGCTGAGGCGTGTTGAGTGGGAGCAATATGTAGGGGGGGAGTTGGGAGGAGCGGGGGAGTATCGGGATGAGCGGGAAGCGTTGGGGGCGGCTGAAGATGTGGGGCGAACGTGGGGAGGGGCTGGGAGCGGCCGAGCTGAGTGGGGGACGATGGGAGCTGCTGAAGCAGTAGGGCCAACGCGAGGAGGGGCTGGGAGCGGCCGAGCTGAGTGGGAGGCGATGGGAGCAGCTGAAACTGTAGGGCCAACGCGAGGAGGGGCCGAGGCTGGGGGGAGCCCTGCGACTGTAGGGACGAGCCGTGCGCCTGAGCTTCGGCTTGACGTCCTGGAGCAGCTGGAGGCGCTGCTCCAGGGCCGCTCCCTCACCCGCGACGAACTCGCGGGCTTGCTCGAGCAGGCGGGCCTCCCCCTCCCCCGGGGGGAGGAGGCCCGGTACCTGCAGGCCGCCGCCCTGCGGGGCGCGGCCCAGCTCTTGACCGGGCTCGAGCGCGTGCCGCGAGCCCGGTGGTGGTGGCCCGCGCGCGGTTCGCGGCGCGGGGCGGGGTTGCGCTGCCGCCGCTGCGGCAGCGGAGGCGCGCGCTTGCACGCGACGGCGTGCCCGCATTGCGGCGGGCCGTGCGCGTACTGCGAGGCGTGCCTCGGGATGGGCCGGCAGCGGCAGTGCTCGCTGCTCGTCCGCGGGCGCGCGCCAGAGCGGCAGCTGCCGGTGGTGCCGCAGCCTGTGCCGCTCGTGGCGGTGCCGAGCGCGATGCCGCCGGCCCTCACGCGTGAGGAGGCGTCGCCGGGCAATGGCGGCGACCCGCTGGCCCGCTGGGGGCTGAGCCCCGCCCAGCGGGCTGCGGTGGAGGCCGCGCTCGCGTTCCTCGCCTCGCCATCTCACGAGCCGGCGCCTAGATCGAGTTCCCGTGCCACTCGAGCTGCCCGCGCCCAAGCGGCCACGCCAGTTCCACGGCCACAATCGCCATCCCTTGCCCCATCCGTTTCGTTGACATCAACGGATGCCTCCGCCTTAGCGACCTCGCCCATTCCCGCGACTCAACCGCCTTCCGGAGCCTCTCGAGCTGCCACCGCCCTAACGGCCACGCCGGCACACCTGCCTCAATCCACCTCTTCAGCACAATTGGGCGCGCCACCGCGCTCGTTCCTGATCTGGGCCGTTACCGGCGCAGGCAAGACCGAGATGATCTACCCGCTCATCGAAGCCGAGCTCGCCCGCGGCGGCACGGTCCTCATCGCCACCCCGCGGCGCGACGTCGTCCTGGAGCTCCGCCCGCGTGTGCAGCGGGCGTTCCCCGAACGGACCCTCGTCACGCTCTACGGAGGGAGCGAGGACCGCTGGAAGCGCGGCGACATCACGCTGGCGACGACCCATCAGCTGATGCGCTTCGGGCCGACTTTCGACCTCGTCATCATTGATGAACTAGATGCGTTTCCCTATCATAATAATCCCGAGCTGCAGTACGCCGCTTCGCAAGTCATCAAACCCGGCGGGACGTACGTGTTCCTGTCCGCCACACCGCCGGCGGCGATGCAGCGCGACGTCGCACGCAAACGGCTAGCTAGTGTGCGCGTGCCGGTGCGCTTTCATCGCCATCCGCTGCCGGTTCCCCGTCTCCTCTGGATCCGCCGTAAAAATCCTCTGCCGCCAAAACTCCAGCGTGCACTAGCCGCTTCTCTGAATCGGGGGGCGCAGCTCTTCATCTTCGTCTCCGCCATCCGAGAGGTCGACCCGACCGTTCAAAGGCTGCAAGCCAAGTTCCCCGGCATCCCCATCGCCGGCACGTCCTCCCAAGACCCGCACCGCACCGACAAAGTGATCGATTTTCGCGAAGGCCGTATACGAATGCTGGTCACGACAACGATTCTTGAGCGAGGCGTCACCGTACCCAAGAGCGACGTGTTCATCCTTCAAGCGGACGCCTCCCTCTTCGATGAAGCCTCTCTGGTGCAGATGGCCGGCCGCGCCGGAAGATCCAAGGATGATCCGAACGGATTCGTATATTTCGCCTCCTCAGCCAAGACCAATGCCCTGGCCGGAGCGATCCGCCAAATCAAGCGGATGAACCGCCTGGCCCGCCGGCAAGGCTTTCTCATCCCACGGACCCAATCCAATGAAGGAGGGGCTTACCCTGCACCCAACTAAAGCGCATCTATGGAAGCTGCTGCACCGGGTTCTACCGACGGGCCTGCGTTCCCTGGAAACTTTGCTGCGTCCTGACACTGATTTGTGCGCCTACTGCGGGCATCGTATCCATTTGAAGCCGAACAGGACCTCCGCTCCAAATTTGAACCGCCTCTGCTTTCGCTGTGCCGAGCAGCTGCAGTGGATCGACCCCATCGAGTGCCTCATATGCGGGCGAGGGGCTCACTGCAACGACTGCCCAAGACGGAAGGAGACCTTCATCGTGGCGAACCGGAGCGCAGTGCGTTATACGGATGCGGTTAAACCCTGGCTCGCCCGCTTTAAGTACCGGGGAGACGAACGATTGAAGCATCTTTTCGTCGATATGCTGGAGAGTACATACCATCGTCATTACAATCCGCGGTCCGGCAGCCTATCCACCCAAATCGATTTCCTTACCTACGTGCCGGTTAGCCGGGAGCGTTTCGAAGAGCGGGGCTTCAATCAAGCTCAATTGCTGGCGGAAGAGCTAGGCTTGCGGTTGCGAATACCGGTGGTCCCGACCCTCCTGCGATCCAAACATACCGGCAAGCAAAGCTACAAGACCCGCGAGGCCCGATTTGAGGATTTGAAGGACGCTTTTGTCATTCATCCCGAGGCTCAAAAACGGATCTTCACTAATCTACCCTATCGTCCGATATGTATAGTAGTCATCGACGATGTCTATACGACAGGCAGTACGCTCAACCATTGCGCCAAAGTAATAAGCCAGCATCTCCCTGCACGGGTTTATGGCTTAACCTGGGCCAGGTGAACGCATCCACACCGGTATTGGAACGCAGGCCCGCTCACAAAAATCAAGGGGTGGTTTTCAATGGCTATGAATCTGGATAATTGCCCTCAATGCGGCAAGGTGTATGTCAAAAATAACTACAATATATGTCCGGCTTGCTTGAAGGGAATCGAAGATCAGTATCGACTGTGTGTGGAATATTTGCGGAAGCATCGGTCTTGCAGCATGCATGAACTGAGCGAAGGCACCGGGGTAAGCGTGCGCATGATCACCAGATTCATACGGGAGGGGCGGATTACGAACCGGGAGGCGCCCAATGTTCAAACCGCTTGTGAAGTGTGCGGCGGTTCCGTGAAGGATGGGACGATCTGCGACACATGCAGGATGAAGCTTAGCAAGGACATGAACCATCTGAAGGAAGATGTGCTGCGTCGGGCGGAGGAAGAAAGGAAGAAGAATCCGACTTTCCAAATCAAGGACCGGGATGACAATAAACGACTTTAAACGATGCCGAGTCCTGTCGCAGAAATACCACTAATTACCCACCGCGCTGCTCTAAACAATAGGGTGGCGCTATCCGATAAATGAAATATGAAACGGGTTCCAGACCGTTTGGAACTTATAGAGCGGGGTGTGTCGGAATGAAAATCAATGGTATCCATTCGGTTGGAGGAACGAATCCTTATAATCGGAACCAAGAGACGCGTACATCGGAGTGGAAGAGCGCACGGGAGAAACAGAAGGATGAGGTCCGGATCTCGTCCGAGGCCCAAGAACTGCTGGAGGCGCAGGGCAGTCCGGATGCACAGCGTCTGCAGAAGCTGCAAGAGCTGAAGCAGTCCGTTTCTACCGGGACTTATCATGTAGAAGCCGGGAAGATTGCGGAGAAGCTGCTGCCGTATTTGAAGTCGTAAGGCCTTCGGGCGGAACTTTGGGCTGAAAGAGCTAGGTGAAGGGCTTTCTATGGAAACGATACTTAAAATCCTGGATCAGATGATCGAAGCGCATCGGAACTTGATCCAATTGGGTCAGGACAAAAAGTCGGTCATCGTCGCCAATGAGGTTGATCGGCTGGCCCAATTGACGCAAAAGGAGAACAAGCTGACCAAGCTGATCGAGGATCTGGAGGCGCTGCGCATTCAGGCCGTGCATGCGTTTCTCCGGGGCAGAGGCTTATTCCCGGCAGGGCCGGTCAGCATTAGTGATTTGGCCAAGCTCGTCGTGAAGGTGGAGGACAAGGAGGCGCTGATGTCTCGCGGGCAACAGCTGGTGACGCTGGTCCGGGAGCTGAAGGCGATCCATTACCTCAATAAGCAGTTAATCGAGCACTCGCTTGCTTACATTGACTATTCGCTCGACCTGTTCGCGGCTTACCCCGAGCAGGAGGCTACGTATACACATCCGATGCACGATCAGTCTTATGCGAATCGCAACCGGATGTTCGATCGCAAGGCTTAACGGAGCGCTGCCGGTGCGCGTTTCTTTTGACAGAGGTATTCGAAAGGGGCAAATCCATGGGTTCCACATTTGGCGGTATCGAAATCTCAAAGCGGAGCTTGTTCTCCCATCAAGCGGCGTTAACCACGACTGGTCATAACATTGCCAACTCCGACACGAGGGGCTACACGCGCCAAGTCGTGAATCTGGTGGCGGCCCGGCCGATGGAAGCCGTAGCCATGGCGCGTACGACCGTGCCCGGGCAATCCGGCCAAGGGGTCGAGTTCACCTCGATTACGCGGATTCGGGAGCGTTTTTTGGATACACAGTTTTACAATGAGAACAAGTCGTTCGGGGAGTGGTCGGTACGCAACGACGCGCTCGAGAAGCTCGAAGCGATTATCAACGAGCCAACCGATACGGGGATCCGCCAAGTTATCACGAACTTCTGGAACGCCTGGCAGGAGCTTAGTAAAATCCCGGACAACCTAACGGCCCGGTCGATTGTCAAAGAAAGCGCAATCGCCATGACCGACGCCTTCAACCATACATCGAAGCAATTGGCTGATCTGAGATCGGACCTGACCGACAACATCAACGTGAAGGTCACGGAGATCAACTCGACGATCAGTCAGATCGCGGCGCTGAACAAGGAGATTTACCGGATCGAAGGGCTGGGCAACGATGCCAACGATATACGCGACCAGCGAGACGTGTTGACGGACGATCTGTCGAAGGTCGTGAATATTAACGTCGTCGAGACGACGAACGGATACAACATTTCGATGGGCAATGTTGAGTTGGTTAACGGCTTTGACGTGTCTACTACGGCCACGGCCGAATTGATGGAGCAATCGTTCGCTAGCAAGGACTTGAGCAGCGGGGATATATTCGGGATGATTACGGCCCGCGACCTGTATGTGAAGGGTTATGACGATCAATTGAATTCTATGGCAAGGGCTATGGTACAGGGTGAAGTGAAGATTACCTTACCAGCGGGAGTTGTTATTCCTGAGGGGACGGTTCTTAATGGTACGACTTATACCGGGTCTGTGACGGCCAGGACATTAACGGCCCCCCTCGAGACGACCGTTAATGGTTTCAATGGCCTGCACAGCCTCGGTTACGTGCTGGGCAACCGCGCTCCGGAGACGGGCGGGGACTTTTTCTTAACCAAAGACGGCGGCACTACTATAACCGCCGGTAATATCAGCGTGAATCCGGTTATTGTGAACAACGTGCAGAAGATCGCCGCCTCGATGAGGACCTACATGGATCCGGTTACGAATACGGAGAAACTGGTCGTGGGCAATAACGACTTGGCCTTGCTCGCGGCGGGGCTGCAGCAAACGAAATTCGACTTTGATCCAGATAAGACTGGGACGGCTGTGTTGAACGGAGGCACGCTGGACGAGTTTTTCCGTGCGGTGGTCGGTCAGTTGGGGGTACAGTCCCAGGAGTCGAAGCGCCAAGCTTTGAACCAGAAAATCATGGTCGAGCAGGTCGAATCCCGCCGACAATCGGTCAGCGGGGTGTCTCTTGACGAAGAGATGTCCAATATGATCAAGTTTCAGCATGCCTACAATGCCGCTGCCCGTGCGCTGACGTCGCAAGACGAAGTGTTGGACAAAGTCATTAACGGCATGGGCCGCGTCGGTCTGTAATTAGTTCATCCAATGACTCGGAGGTGGCTCCTATGCCGTTTCGCGTGACCCAGAACATGATGAATACGCAGCTGCTGCGTAATTTGAATAATAACATGACCCGTATGGACAACCTGCAGAACCAGCTGTCCACGGGACGCCGCATTAATAAGCCTTCCGACGATCCGGTCGGGATTAGCTTCTCGATGCGCTATCGTACGGAGCTGTCTTCGAATGAGCAGTATCAGAGCAATGTGGATGCAGGCTTATCGTGGTTGTCCTTCTCGGACACGATGATGGACCAAGCGGGTTCTGTCATGCAACGAGTACGGGAACTGGCGGTGGCCGGCTCGAACGGGACGAACCCACAGGCGGCGCTCGACACGATGAAGAAGGAAGTCGACCAGCTCTACGAGCAGATGGTCGATATCGGCAATAGCCAGTTCAGCGGCAAGTATGTTTTTAATGGGCAGTTGACGGACGTGAAACCTTATACGCTTGCGAATGCGCAGAATGAGTCTACCGATGATTCCCTAATTGAATTCGAAGTTGGGGCGGGCGTGCGAATTCCAGTTAACGTCTTAGGTGACAAAGTCTTCGGCTATCCGACCGACACAGATAATGTATTCAAGGCGATCAAGGACTTCAGTACGGCTCTTGAAAATGGTGATTTTGCTGGAATTAGTGCTTCTATTGGCGTACTCGACTCCCGTATGAATAAGATGCTGGACGTACGCTCCGACATCGGGGCCAAGACGAACCGGATTGAACTGGTTGAGGCGCGGCTTAAGGATATTTCGCTGAACGTGGAATCGCTGCAGTCCAAGACCGAGGACGCCGACATGTCGATCGTCATCACGAACCTGAAGACCGACGAGAACGTGTACCAGGCCTCGCTTGCTGCCGGGTCCAAGCTGATCCAGCCTAGCCTGATGGACTTCCTGCGTTAGTCATAGTAGTCGAATACGATTGAGAAAGGAGGCCGAAGCATGCCGTCCATTCCTCAAATCCAGATCAAAACAACCCCTGCGATCATGGTCGTGGATGGGGATTTAGGCAAATATGACATGAAGCAGCCTCGGCCGACTTTCGAATTGGAGCAGCCTCCGGCCAAGATGGAGATCCATTCTTCCAATGGGGATTTGGAGATAGATCAGGATAAAGCTTGGGATGCCCTGGCGCTTACGAACATCCTGGAAGTGATGAACCGGATCTTCGATCAGACGAAGAATCTCGTCTTAGAGGCCATCGGACATATCGTGGACGAAGGCAATCAGATGGGCGATATCGCTAAGAACAAACAGCTCATGATTCCGGAACTGGCCAAAGACGTGACGGTCAGCTTCCCGAATTTCCAATATGCCGGTGAAGCCTCTTACGATAACGTGGACATCCACTACACGGCTCACAAACCCGAGATCAACGTGACCCCGAGCGGGATCCGCCTGACCACTCACCCGAACCCGCCAGAGGTTAATTATACGCGCGGAAAGCTTAATATCTATATGCAGCAGTATCCTAGAGTCGAGATTACCCCACCGGCTATTGACGCCCGGTTGTAATGCGCTACAATCAGGGTATGCGGTAGGACAAGCCAGCTCCTCAGGAGCACTTTCACAAGACACCATGCCGTCCGGATCGGGCGGCTTTCTTTATGAAATCCAACGTAACGGGAGTGAACAAGTAAATGTTAGTAAACACGGTAAGGTTTGGCGAACTGGAACTGGAAGCGGATCAGATCATTACATTTGAGCAAGGGTTGCCAGGGTTTGAGCACTTCCGGACCTTTACGCTCCTTACGCCGGATCCGGAGCTCCCTTTTACGTTCCTGCAATCCCTCGAGGACGGCGAAGTGGCATTTATCTTGACGAACCCGTTCCTGTTTTATGATGACTATGAGTTCGAGCTGACCCCGGAAACGGTGGAGCAGCTGCAGGTAGCAGCACCGAAGGACGTCACCGTCTGGTCGATCGTCTCCATTACGGACGAACTCGCGACCTCCACCATTAATTTGCTGGCCCCGGTTGTGATACATGAGAACGCGAGGCTCGGTAAGCAAGTGATCCTGCATGGGAGCGGGTACGTGACGAAGCATCCGTTAATCCCATTGAAGCCAGTTGCGGCATCTCCTGAGACGGCTGCGGGAAAGGAGGCGCGGCATGCTCGTATTGACACGTAAGAAGGGCGAATCGATCATGATTGGTGACCAAATCGAGGTCATTGTGCTCGCTTCCGAGGGAGATACCATCAAGCTGGGCATTCAAGCCCCGAAGCAAGTCCAAGTGTATCGCAAAGAAATTTACACCTCGATCCAACAATCGAACCGAGAAGCGACGCAGAGTGTACTCTCTCCGGAAAAACTTGGAGAAATTTTCCGGAAACAACCGAAAAGCGATGAGAACGAGAGAAAAGTATAAGATCCACCCTGAAAAAGGACAATTTTCGCCAGAAAATAGTCCTTTTTTCCTGCTCAGCCCCCTATAATTTTGTGCGAAAAAACACGATATATATGACAGTCCCTATTTTGTCCAGGCGGCCGACCGGATGAAGTAGTTAGACAGACTCTATTTCCCACAAGGATGTGGGGAATCCAATTCAAGGAGGAAGACAAGAATGAGAATTAATCACAACTTGGCGGCGTTGAACACTCATCGCCAGCTGACAACCAACACTGGTAGCACGAACAAATCTCTGGAGAAATTGTCCTCTGGTTTCCGCATTAATCGTTCTGCGGATGACGCTGCCGGCTTGGCAATCTCCGAGAAAATGCGCGGTCAGATCCGTGGTTTGGATCAAGCTTCTCGTAATGCCCAAGACGCTATCTCCCTGATCCAAACCGCTGAAGGTGCAATGAGCACAACTCATAACATCCTTCAACGTATGCGTGAACTTGCAGTACAATCCGCGAACGACACGTCGACAGATTCCGACCGTTCTCAGCTTCAAAAAGAAATCGTGCAGTTGAAAGGCGAGATTGACCGGATCTCTAGTACAACGGAATTCAATACAAAAAAATTGCTGAACGGCAGCTTAAGCGCATCTAAAGCATCTCAAGGAACAGTAGCTACTTCTGCTGTTATTGATGCAGCAGATATTGCGGCTACCTCTTCTACAACATCTGCTGGATTGCAGATCGCAGTGAGCACAGCAACTGCTGCTCAAGCGGGAACTGGGTATAAAGCCATTGCTGGTGCAGCTCTTGCCGATAATACCATCATCCAAACAGGTATCAATGATACGTTTGATATCAAGATTAATGAAGTTGCGTATACAGACGTAACAATCGCAGCAAGTACAGCAAAAGGTTATACAAAGTCCGAATTTATTGCTGCATTAAACACTGCCATTCAATCAAAAGTTGGAGCAACTGAATGGAGCAATGAATTCAACCAAGCGTTCTTCTCACTCTCTTCAGATGGTCACCTAGTCGCAAACACAGTTGCAACCGGTGCTGGTACAGGCACTACGGAAATCAAGGTTGAAATCGAAGATCCTACCACCAATGGCGCAACAGGTTCAGCTCTGATGGCAATGGGTTACTCCGCTAAAGCAGTGGAGATTAAAGGTACAGTTGACTTGACTGCCTCGAACTTGAAGACAGGTACAGCTGGGAATAACGTCCTCAAAGTTACCCTTGGTGACAACGGTGGCGTAAACGTTGACTTAGAGGCTTATGGTCTGACAGCAAGTACAGCCTATACACTTGGTGAATACAAAACTGCGTTGCAACAAGGTCTGGACGCAGTAATAGGTGTAGGATCAATTACTGTGGGTGACGATGGAAGCGGACACTTAACCTTCACTAACAATGTTGGTACTGGGACATTCTCTATTGCAAATGGTACTGGTACTCTAGGAACTACATTGGGTATCGTTGCGACATCTGCCAGCGTTGCACAATCGGCTAACGTTAACCAGGCGGGTGTTGAGCAAATTAATGCGAACCTTGGTGGGACGGTTATTTCCAAGGACGCAAACGACCAATTCAATATCTCGGTTGATGGTGGCGCTGTTCAAACACTTCGCTTAACCGCTGGGCGGTATGATACCCAACAAAAGCTTGTTGATGAAGTTAATAATCAAATCAGTGCGAATAGTAATCTGGTTGGGAAAGTATCGGCTAGTCTGTCTGACGGTAAGATTGTGTTCAAATCGAATAGCACAGGCGCGTCTTCTGATGTGACTGTCTCAAACCCGACAGCTAACGCACAATCTGCCCTAGCTGCTCTTGGCTTGGCGGGTTCTGCAGGTGACATTAACGGTGCAACAAACATATTGCCGGGTGTTGACCTCAGCACTGCAGCAAATGCCAAGATGGATGTAAGACTCGGTAATCGTACGGTAACGATCAATTTGCAGGATCAAGATATTATCAGCAATACAGCTGCTACAACAAAGACATCAAGCCGCGATGCTATTGTAAAGGCACTGCAAGCTGAATTGGATAAGGCTTTCGGAACAGGCGCATTGACTGTTAACACGGTTAATACAGCCGGGAACGATAAATTAACGGTTACGAACAATGTACGTGGCGCCAACTTCACGATCTCCAACGGTGCAAATAACGGTGCAACAACATTGTTTGGTGCTGCCACCAACACTGCACTTGTAGCAGCTGACGGGAACAACACCAAGGTTGCTGGTTCTTCGGCCGTGGTTCAATCAATTTCAAACAATACATTGCTAACGGATCTTGCAGATTCCGATGGTAATGGAGTAGGCTTGAAAGCGGGCAACGTAATTAATATTATCGGATCACAAAACGGAGTAGGCTTCTCGACGTCGGTCAACGTTTCCGCGACTTCCACCGTGGCGGACGTATTGAATTCGTTGCGTGCGCTAGATCAGTTCGCAGGGGCTACGGTGTCGTTGGATTCTACGACAGGCAAGATCAACATTAGTGGTGCAGCAGGGGCGACGAAGGATATCTCTAATCTGAGCTTCTCCGCACAGAAATCGGCTACGGATGCCTCCATGGTTACAGACTTCAATCGTGTATTCGGCAGCTTCGCGGTAACGCAACAAGCGCAAAATGCCAGCTCCGATAAGTCGCTTGCGATGCAGATTGGTGCGAACCAAGGTCAATCGCTGCAAGTTGACATCAACGATGTGGGCGTAAATTCTCTGCGCTTGAACTCGGTTGACGTGTCGACGGCGAAGGGTGCTCAGGACGCGATCAGTGTCGTGAACAATGCTCTGGAAGTTGTTTCCACAGAGCGCGCAAAACTTGGCGCCTTCCAGAACCGCTTGGAGCACACGATCAGCAACCTGGGTACTTCCTCCGAGAACTTGACTGCATCGGAATCCCGGATCCGTGATGTAGACATGGCGAAGGAAATGATGGAGTTCACGAGAAGCAACATCCTTTCCCAAGCTGCTCAAGCTATGCTTGCTCAAGCCAATCAACAACCTCAAGGTGTCCTGCAGCTTCTTCGTTAAAATTAACTATTTTTCGAGAGGCCTTAGATTTATTTCTAGGGCCTCTTTTTCAAATATTAGGTTGCGGTAACCTTAGTAACATCACTTGTGGAATGTATCATTTATCAATTTGTGGCAAGGAGCACCTACTATGGACCAAGGCATGCAAAAACTATTAGTGCCGGAGTACATGCAACGATTTTCATGTACAGGATCACAATGCGAGGATACCTGTTGTTCCGGATGGGTTATCTCGGTTGATAAACAGACATACAAAAAATATAACAACATAAAACACAAAGAATTGTCCAAACAGTTTGATCAACATATTAAGAGAAATCGAAAAGACCCGATTGATGCCACATATGCTAAGATTAACTTAAACCAGGACGGATTTTGCCCCTTCTTGTCGGAAGAGAAGTTATGCGGTGTTCAACAAAAATTGGGCGAAATTTATTTATCGAATGTTTGCGCGACATATCCTCGTGTCAGTAATAGTATAAATGGAATCATCGAAAAGTCTGGGACGATATCCTGCCCGGAAATGGCCAAGCTAGTCCTGTTAAATCCGGAGGGAATTGAGTTTATTGAAACACAAGAGCCGGAGATTACTCGTAATATTATTAGCACGAAAATGAAAACCGACCATCCTGCGATAGTCTCTATTATTGAGCATTATTTCTGGGAACTTCGCATTTTTACCATACAGGTTTTGCAAAATCGTAATTATTCCGTTCAAGATCGATTTATTATTATTGGTTTGTTCTATAAAAAGCTCCAGGACATGCTGGATACCGATCCAAGCACAAATCCTTCTCAGATGATTGCAATGTTTACTAATTTGATTGAGGCAGGTGATCTTCGGCAGCAATTGTCTGAGATCCCAGTTCAATATGCCATTCAGATGGAACTACTCAAGGAACTGGCAGACCAACGGTTCAATCAATTCATCAACAGCAAGCGCTACATGGAGTGCTTTGCTGAATTTCTTCATGGACTCGGATATACAAGCAAGGCGACTGTTGAAGAAATTGCTGAAACATACGAATATGCTTTTAAACAATATTACGAGCCGTTAATGAACCAACATGAATATATAATTGAGAATTATTTAGTTAATTATGTTTACAAAACCGTATTTCCGGTCCGACGTACGGATTCTATTTTCGATGAATTTGTTTATATGGTGTTACATTATAGCCTGATTAAATTGCATTTAATAGGTATGGCAGCCTACCACAAAGAAAGTTTTAATATAGATCATGTTGTAAAACTTATTCAATCGTTTGGGCGAACAATTGAGCACAACACACTCTACTTTAAAGATATAATGAATTTAATAACTGAAAACAATTACAAGTCAATGGCTTATATGTCCATTCTGATCAAAAACTAAAAAAGTACAAGCGATCTACCAAAAGCCTTCAAATTCATTCTAATGTTCCCTCCCTCTACGGCCGATATATACGCTAAGAGTATATTTCGGTTCATGGAGGGTTTTTTCATGGAGAGCAACCCAGTAGGTATGGGAGCGCCCAAAGTCCCTTCGGCAGGAAACGAACAGCACACACCACCGCCCATTCATACAACGCAGGAGCTGAAGCGCGCCGAAGTGCAAGGGGAAAGCGTCCCGATCAGCGAAGAACAAATGGTCAAAGCGATTAACAAAGCGATCAAGGCCGCGGAAGGCGCCACCACGGAGCTGAATTTTTCTGTGCACAAGGTGACCAAGCAAATTATGGTGAAGGTTCTCGAGAAGGACACCGGCCGCGTCATTCGCGAAATTCCACCGGAGAAGATGCAGGATTTTGTCGCCAAGCTCTGGGAGATGGCCGGCATCCTTGTAGATGAGCGCCGATAACCTACTAACCGAAGCGAGCCTGCCTCGACTACAAGATAAACCGCAAAAGGAGGAACCGCCATGCCGATGCGCATTGCAGGTCTATCCGGGTTTGACGTGGACAACACCGTCAAACAAATGATGACGGCCCAGCGAATTCCATTAGACAAGCTGGACCAGAAGAAGCAAACGTACGAATGGCAGCGGGACGCCTTTCGGGACATGAACCTGAAGGTGACCGATTTCCGCAATAACAAGCTGTTCAACTTCAAGCTGGAAGGCACGTTCAACAAGAAGGAAATCTCGATTACCGGCAATGCCGAGGCCGTAACCGCCAAGGCAACCGCGTCTGCGATGGACGGGAGCATTCTCGTCAGTGTGACGTCCTTGGCCACGCCGGCCGGCAATTACAGCGAGAGTGAGATCACGTCGGCCGGGTTCGACCCGACTAAGCCGCTCAGCACGCAGAGCGACAAGCTGACGCACGGTACCCCGCTGCCGGCCCAATACAGGTTCGCGATTAACGGCAGCGAAGTCATCACGGTAGACCCAACCAAGGAATCACTCAACGACATCATCACCAAGATCAACTCCACGACGAATGTATCGGCGTTCTACGACGACGTGAACAAGAAGCTTAGCTTCGTATCGAAGGAAACCGGACTCGTGAACGGGCCGGAGAAGAATGGACAATACATCATTTTCGAAGACAAGTCCGGCAA
Source organism: Paenibacillus sp. HJGM_3 (assembly GCF_045062745.1). Classification (NCBI taxonomy): domain Bacteria; kingdom Bacillati; phylum Bacillota; class Bacilli; order Caryophanales; family Paenibacillaceae; genus Paenibacillus; species Paenibacillus sp. HJGM_3. The sequence continues at coordinate 71,204 of NZ_JBJGED010000016.1, read as the reverse complement.
TTTCCTGAACACCGTAGCCCAAGTCTCCACGCTCGGGGCCAATAAGACCGCCGCGGCCAATGCCTCCATCTCGATCAACGGCTTGGCCACAACCAGGACGAGCAATACATTCAAGGTGAACGGTATCGAGATCACGGCGACCAAGGCCGGAGGCGGAGCGGCCAACATTCAGCCGCGGACGAACACGGACGAGATCATGGAGTCCATCAAGACGTTCGTGTCGGATTACAACGATGTCTTGAAGACGCTCCAGGATAAAGTGACGGAGACGAAGGACCGCAGCTACGAGCCTCTGACTCGAGAACAGCGGGATTCGCTCAACGCCGATCAAATCGAGAAGTGGGAGTCCAAGGCCAAAACCGGCATCATTCGGAGCGACGGCATTGTGAACGGAATTATCAGCAACCTCCGTTCTACGATCACGGGCCGGGTGGATACCGGAGATCCCACGATTCGCTCGTTGTCCGACATCGGGATCACCACAGGACAATATTATGAGAACGGCAAGTTGTACGTGGATGATGAGGCCAAGCTGCGAGCCGCCATCGAGCGCAACCCGGAAGCGGTGAAGGCTTTATTCACCCAAGACGAGAAGGAAGGCGCCAGTTCTACCACGGTCGGACTCGCCGAGCGGCTGTACACGAGCTTGAAGATCGGCTTGGATCAACTGACCTCAAAAGCGGGGGTGGCCAATGCTGCCTACGACACCAGCACGCTGTCGCTTCAGATCTCCCAAGTCGCCAAGGACATTACCACGAAGGAGAAAAAGCTGCAGGATCTAGAAGACGCGTACTATCAGAAATTCGCTGCCATGGAGGCGGCCATGAACAAGTACAACTCCCAGTCCTCTTATTTGGCAAGTCAATTCGGCGGCGGCTCCAGCTCGTAATAAACACCAGGATCAGGGGGGACTACGGTGCTTCAAGCGCAACCCAATAAATATTTGGAAAACTCCGTCCAGACGGCTTCACCGGCTCAATTGCTCATCATGTTGTGCGACGGGGCGATCCGCTTCGGGAAGAAGAGCATCGAGGATATCAAGAACCAAGACTTCATCTCCGCCAACACGAACATCGGCAAAGTCCAGGACATCATCAGCGAATTCGTCATCACGCTCGACAAGGAATCCCCTATCGCGGAGCAATTGCTGCAGCTGTATGAGTACTTCAGCTACCTGCTCATCCAGGCGAATGTGAAAAAGGACCCGCAGCCGATTCAGGAGGTTGTGGGCTACCTCATGGAGCTGAAGGAAACTTGGCTGCAGGCGGCCAAGCTGTCTGTCGGCGCGCGGCCGGGAACTTCGAATGGCTGAGTGGATCGAGCAGCTGGAGCGGCTGACCGAGACGGCGGCGGCTAACATTCGCGAGATGACGCATGAGGAGCTGCTGCACTTCGTTGAGGAACGCGGCCGTTTGATCGACCAGGCGCGGCGGCCGGAGCGCGAGTCGGGAACCGCCGGAACGGCAGGAGCCGAACTGAGCCAAAGCCAAAACGAAAGCACGGACCTGCAGCGCCGGGTTCACAAGCTACTGGCGCATGACGCCGCCATTCGCGCCCGGATGGAAGAGCTGCTGCGGGAGCACGAGGGCTCCTTCGGGAAGGTGCAGCAGGCCAAACGGCAGAAGACGGCATACGACATGGAATACACGCCGGACAGTTTATTTTTCGACAAAAAGAAATAAAGGGACAGGACCTTCTGCATAGGTACCCGGCAGGAGGTCTTTTTGCATTTGCCAACCAAAAGAGCGTAGAGGAGCAGAAGAAATACCCAATTTGAGTGGAATCTTGTGCATATCTTGACGGAAAACCTGTGGATAATGTGTATAAGTTTGTGAATAAGTAATGAAAATAAGCTTTCATGCGGGGATCTAGGTGTAAATAGCCAAATTTTCTCGCAATTCATGCAATACGTAGGAAACTGGAATCATTTAGGACAGGAACTCGCGTAATTGCATTGACATCCTTCCGCGGATGGTGATATATTCGAAATGTGGGATGACCACAGTTATTTGAAGATGAAGGGAATGTTCTGCATGCAAGGTAAAGTAAAATGGTTCAACGCAGAAAAAGGTTACGGGTTCATCGAGCGTGAAGACGGAGGAGACGTATTCGTTCACTTCTCTGCCATCCAGTCTGAAGGGTTCAAGACTTTGGAAGAAGGTCAAGCCGTAGAATTCGATATCGTAGAAGGCGCACGTGGACCACAAGCAGCTAACGTCGTTAAAATCTAATCATCCGGCGTGAAGCGCTGTTTTATAGATGGTTAAATAAAACGCTAGCTCACACCTCGGACTTGTTCCGGGGTGTTTTTATTTTTTGTGGAAATTCAAGGGCATTTTTATTTTGTCACAAATATTAAGAATATTTTGAATTATTATTAAATTCTTTTGAAGGGGATGCCAAAATATGATAGAATGAAAGTACGAAAGGAGCTGTTGAACAATGAATTTTAACATTCGTGGTCAAAACATTCATCTTACTGACGCGCTGAAAGATTACTCGATCAAGAAAATCGGCAGGCTCGAACGGTATTTTGAAGCTCCACCATCGACAGACGTGCATGTGACGCTAAGTGTTTCCAAAACGCTGCAAACGATCGAAGTTACGATCCCCTTACCTGGAGTGCTGCTTCGAGCCGAGGAACGACATGATGACTTGTATGCGGCGATCGACCTCGTGACGGAGAAGCTGGAGCGTCAAATTCGCAAGCACAAGACGAAAGTGAACCGGAAATTCCGTCAGGACGGGGGCCTTCGCACCTTGTTCCGCGAAGGGACCGAAGGATCGTCGGCCACCGCGCTGCGTCAGTTGGAGGATGAGGATGACCTCGAATTGGTTCGTACCAAAAAGTTCAACTTGAAGCCCATGGACATAGAAGAAGCGATTTTGCAGATGAACATGGTGGGTCACAGCTTTTTCGTATTCGCGAACGCGGAGAACGAGCAGGTCAATGTCGTGTACCGTCGCAATGACGGCAAGTACGGCTTGATCGAGCCGAATACTTAATGTTTACCTGAACAGTAGGATGTTCTTCCTTGTAAATAGTGGACAGCCTGATTCCGAAACGAATCAGGCTGTTTTCGCGTATATAAGGGTATCTCGGGGGTGCAAGGAATCCCGCAGTCCCCGAAAAGTAACAGGATTCTGCTGCGTAGGGACAGTTCACTTTTGAGGTAGAGCAGGGGTGGAATTTGGATTGTTGCCACGCCCTTTGCAAACTGTTACAATTTATGCAAACCGTTTTTCAAACTTATTCGAAGTTTGGCTTCCTATCCGAATAAACAAGCAAGCGAATGAGATACACTGTCATGAAAGGGGTCTAACCCATGCTGGGACTCGTGAAAAAAATATTCGGCGACTCGAACGAACGCGAAGTCAAGCGGCTGCTGAAGGTCGTAGACTATATCAATGAGCTGGAGCCGACGTTCAAGGCGCTGTCGGACGAGCAGCTGCAAGGCAAGACGGCGGAATTCCGCGCACGGCTCGAGCAAGGCGAGGACTTGGACGACTTGCTGCCGGAGGCGTTCGCGGCCGTACGCGAGGCGTCCTGGAGAGCGCTCGGCAAGCGCCACTTCGACGTCCAATTGGTCGGCGGGATGGTGCTGCACGAAGGCAAGATCGCGGAGATGAAAACCGGGGAAGGGAAGACGCTCGTTGGTACCTTGCCCGTCTACCTGAACGCGCTCTTGGGCAACGGCGTGCATGTGGTTACGGTCAATGATTACCTGGCCGCGCGGGACAGCGCGGAGATGGGGAAGATCTACTCCTTCCTCGGCATGACGGTAGGCGTGAACCTGCACAGCCTGACGCATGAGCAGAAGCAAGCGGCGTATGCCTGCGACATCACGTACGGAACGAACAACGAGTTCGGCTTCGACTACTTGCGCGACAACATGGTCTTGTACAAAGAACAGATGGTGCAACGCCCTCTGTATTTTGCCGTGATCGACGAAGTGGACTCGATTCTGGTCGACGAAGCCCGGACCCCGCTGATCATCAGCGGACAAGCTGCGAAGTCGACGGATCTGTACTATAGTGCGGATCGTTTCGTCAGCCGTCTTAAGGAAGAAGAAGATTACACAGTCGATATCAAGGTTCGCTCCGTCAACCTGACGGAAGAAGGGGTGGCGAAGGCCGAGAAGGCGTTCGGCATCGACAACTTGTTCGACCACCAGAACATTACGATCAACCACCACATCACCCAAGCGCTGAAGGCGCATGCGATCATGAAGCGGGATGTGGATTATGTCGTGCAGGAAGAGGAAGTCATCATTGTCGACGAGTTCACCGGCCGTCTCATGGTGGGACGCCGTTACAGCGACGGCCTGCATCAGGCGATAGAAGCGAAGGAACAGTTGAAGGTGCAGAACGAGAGCATGACGCTCGCGACGATTACACTGCAGAACTACTTCCGGATGTACCGCAAGCTGGCCGGTATGACCGGTACGGCGAAGACGGAAGAGGAGGAGTTCAAGAAGATCTACGGCCTCGAAGTTGTGACCGTGCCGACGAACCGTCCGATGATTCGGCACGATATGCCGGATATCGTCTACAAAAGCGAGAACGGCAAGTTCAAGGCGGTCGTCGACGTCATTGTCGAGCGACACAAGAAGAACCAGCCGGTGCTCGTCGGGACGGTGTCGATCGAGAACTCCGAGAAGCTGTCCGAGATGCTGAAGCGCAAGGGCATCCAGCACAAGGTATTGAACGCCAAGTACCACGCCGAAGAGGCCGAGATCGTCTCGCGTGCGGGGCAACCTGGTGCCGTCACGATCGCGACCAACATGGCCGGCCGGGGTACGGACATTATGCTGGGCGACGGTGTCGCGGAAGTAGGCGGCTTGCATATTATAGGGACGGAGCGGCATGAGAGCCGGCGGATCGACAATCAGCTGCGGGGCCGCGCCGGCCGTCAAGGCGACCCGGGCTCCACGCAATTCTACCTGTCGATGGAAGACGAGCTCATGCGCCGCTTCGGCTCGGAGAACATCATGGGTATGATGGACCGCATCGGCTTCGAGGAAGACCAGCCGATCGAGAGCAAGCTCATCACACGGGCCATCGAATCCGCGCAGAAGCGCGTCGAGGGCAACAACTTCGACATGCGGAAGGTCGTCCTTCAGTATGACGACGTCATGAACCAGCAGCGGGAGATCATCTACAAGCAACGTCGCGAGGTGTTGAGCTCCGAGAACATCAAGGACATCACGCTCGGCATGGTTATGCCGGTCGTCGAGCGCATCGTGAACGCACACTGTCCGGAAGATACGATTCCGGAGGAGTGGGATCTGGAAGCTGTCGCGGAGTATGCAAACTCCACGTTCCTGAAGGAAGATCAGCTGACGAAGGATGAGCTGTGGGGCAAGGAACGCGAGGAGATGATTGAATACATCCAAAACCTCGTGAACGAGCTGTACGAGGAGCGGGAAGCGACCATCTCGCCGGAGATGATGCGGGAGTTCGAGAAGGTCGTCGTCCTCCGCGCCGTCGACAGCAAGTGGATGGATCATATCGACGCGATGGAGCAGCTCCGTCAAGGGATCCATCTGCGCGCCTACGGCGGTACAGATCCGCTTCGCGAGTACCAGTTCGAAGGCTTCGCGATGTTCCAAGAGATGATCGAGAACATCCAGGAGGAAGTAGCCAAGTACATCATGAAGGCTACAGTGGAATCGAATCTTGAGCGTCAGGTCGTGGCCGAGGGTCAGGCGGTCGATCACAAGCTCGCGGCGGAAGGCAATCGCCCAACCGTACGCGATGAGAACAAAGTAGGACGCAACGACCCGTGCCCGTGCGGCAGCGGGAAGAAATACAAGCAATGTCACGGTAAATAACAGATGACGCTAAGTGCAGGCCCGGCGATCGCCGGCCGGCCGACGAGCCCCCTCGACAGGGGGCTTCGTGCGTGCTGGGATCGAAGCCTGACCGCGCGTCCAACACATAAACAAGGTGGCGATACACGATGTTAGATCCAGAGATTAAGCAAGATTTGCGGGAAGTGGCGAAACGAATCCAAGACCTTAGGGGGTCTCTTTGACTTAGATCTGAAGCTGGAGCAGGTGGCGAACTTCGAGGAGAAGATGGCGGCGCCCGACTTCTGGGACGACAATGAGAAGGCGCAGCAGACGATCAACGAGTTGAATGCCGTCAAATCGGTGGTCGACGAGTTCCAGGCGATGGCGTCGGAATACGAGGACATCGAGGTCATGCTGGAGCTGGCGGAGGAAGACGCCGACGATTCGATGGCGCGTGATCTGACCGAGTCGATCAAGGCGCTGTACAGCAAGCTGGAGGCGTTCCAGCTGAAGCTGCTGCTCAGCCAGCCGTACGACAAGCTGAACGCGATTCTCGAGCTGCACCCAGGCGCAGGCGGCACTGAATCCCAAGACTGGGCCGACATGCTGCTGCGCATGTACCGCCGCTATGCGGAGAAGCAAGGCTTCAAGGTCGAGGTGCTCGACTACCTCCCGGGCGATGAAGCGGGCGTGAAGAGCGTAACGCTGCTCATCAAAGGCTACAACGCCTACGGTTATCTGAAGGCGGAGAAGGGCGTACACCGCCTCGTCCGGATCTCGCCGTTCGATGCATCCGGACGCCGGCACACGTCTTTCGTCTCTTGCGATGTCGTGCCGGAGATCGAGGATGACGTGGAAGTCGATATCCGCACCGAGGATTTGAAGGTCGACACGTACCGGTCGAGCGGCGCGGGAGGACAGCACATCAACACGACCGATTCGGCCGTGCGCATCACGCACATCCCGACCGGCATCGTGGTCACGTGCCAGACCGAACGCTCGCAGATCAAGAATCGCGAGCGGGCGATGAAGATGCTCCGGTCGAAGCTCTATGAGAAGAAAATCGAGGAACAGATGAAGCACCTGGCCGAAATTCGCGGTGATCAGTCGGACATCGCCTGGGGCAGCCAGATTCGCTCTTATGTATTCCATCCATACAGCATGGTGAAGGACCACCGGACTTCCTTCGAGACGGGCAATGTCCAAGCGGTGATGGACGGAGAGCTGAATGCGTTTATCGATGCGTTCCTGCGGCTGCAGATTAACGGGGAGAAGTCTTCATAAAGGACCAAGGAACGGATTATCCTACATACAGAATGTAGGGTAGTCCATTTTTCCTGAGAGGGGGAGTGCAGGTGGAGGCCATCAACAAGCGGCGGAAAAAACCGCTAGTTCCCTTAGGCAGTCCGCTGCATCAGCTATACGAGTACGGCTTGCTGCTCGCCGGCTGCTTCCTCATAGCCGTCAGCTTCAACCTGTTCCTCAACCCGAATGAGATCGCATCCGGCGGTGTCTCGGGCATCTCCACGATCGTGCAGAGACTGTTCGGCATCGAGCCGGCCATCATGCAATGGCTGCTCAATATTCCTTTATTCATTCTTGGCTTGCTGCTGCTCGGAGGGCAATTCGGGCTGAAGACGGCCGTCGGTTCGATGGTATTGCCGCTATTCGTGTTGTTGACGAGCGATTGGGGAGCGCTGACCGACAACCCTCTGCTTGCCAGCATCTACGGCGGCATAGGCGTAGGAGCCGGGTTAGGCATCGTCTTCCGTGGTCGAGCCTCGACCGGAGGACTGGATACCGCGGCACAGCTGGTACATAAATACACGGGCATTCGATACGGCTTGGCCATTGCGATCTTCGACGGGCTGGTCATCTTGACGGCAGGTATGATTTTTAGTCCGGAAAAAGCATTGCTGGCTCTAATCGGCCTGTTCGTGACCACCAAAACGATTGACGTAGTCCAGCTCGGGTTCCGCTCGTCCAAGGTAGCGTTCGTCATTACTCGGGAGACGACCCGGGTTCGAGAAGCCATTCTGTATGATCTGGACCGGGGATTAACCGAACTGACAGCGCGTGGAGGCTTTACGGGGGAAGAGCGGCCGGTGCTGATGGTAGTCGTGAGCCAGACAGAAGTAACTCGGCTCAAAGCGCTGGTGAAGTCGATCGATGTGGAAGCATTCGTGATCTTGGCGGATGCCTCGGAAGTGCTGGGCGAAGGGTTCAAGCAGCAATTTTCTCATTGAATTATTATTCCGACGGTCGTATAATAATACATATCCTTTTTACGGACCGGATTGTTAGTCTTATTGAGGCTTAATTGGGAGGTTGGAAACCATGGGGAAACTGGTAAAAGCCGCCATTGTCGGATCGACCGGATACGGCGGAGTAGAATTGATTCGTTTGTTGCTTGCGCATCCTCACGTGGAGATTACATCGGTGATTTCTTCATCGAGCGCGGGGGCGCCGATCGCCGAAGGATACCCGCACTTGTCGGAGATCGTGACCGATCAATTGGACGCGCTGGATGTAGAGGACATGAAGCGGAAGGCCGATGTCGTGTTCCTGGCAGCGCCGCACGGGGTGAGCACCGAGCTGAGTCCCAAGCTGTTGGATGCCGGGCTCAAGGTTATCGACGTATCCGGGGATTTTCGGCTGAAGTCGGGCGAAGTATACGAGCAATGGTATAAGCATAAGCCGGCTGATCCGGCCTATCTGGCCAAGGCCGTATACGGCTTGGCGGAAGTATTCGGCGAGGAGAGCTACGGGGCGGACATCATCGCGAATCCGGGCTGTTTCCCGACCGCGACTACACTGGCGCTCGTTCCGCTGGTGAAGGCGGGCTGGGTCGACAACAAGACGATTATCGTAGACGCCAAGACCGGCGTATCCGGGGCGGGACGCGGGTTGAAGCTCACGTACCATTACTCGGAGATCAATGAAAATACGCTCGCGTATAAAGTGAATGCCCATCAGCATACGCCGGAGATCGAGCAAGTGCTGAGCCGGGTAGGGGGCGAGGATGTGGTCATCACGTTCACGACGCACCTGCTGCCGATGACGAGAGGGATTCTGGCGACGTGCTACGCGACGTTGAAAGAGAAGCGCACCGAGGAGGAAGTGCTGGAGCTGTTCCGGCAAACTTACGAGGGGCGGAAGTTCGTCCGGATTCGCGACAAGGGCAAATGGCCGGCGACGAAGGAAGTGTGGGGCTCCAACTATTGCGATATCGGGATCTCAGTGGACGAGCGCACGAACCGGGTGACCGTCATCTCCGTCATCGACAACCTGGTGAAGGGCGCGGCGGGACAAGCGGTGCAAAACTTGAATCTGATGATGGGCTGGGACGAGACGACGGGCTTGCTGTTCTCTCCGGTATATCCATAACAAATAGCGGGTCGCGGTAAAACGAGTGTACAGTTGAAAGAGCAAAGGGACAGGTGATGGGGAGACATGTCGCAGCAAGGACAGTTTACGGTAGTGGAGAACGGTTCGGTTACGACGCCTAAGGGCTTTCGCGCGGGCGGCCTGCATTGCGGATTGAAAAAGACGAAGCGAAACGACCTCGGGGTTATCGTCTGCGACGTGCCGGCCACGGCGGCGGCCGTGTACACGCTCAATGCGTTCCAGGCGGCGCCGCTCAAGGTGACGAAGGAAAGCGTCGCGGTAGAGGGCAAGCTGCAGGTGATGCTCGTCAACAGCGGCAACGCCAACGCTTGCACCGGCAAGCAAGGCGAGGAGGACGCCCGGGCGATGCGTTCCGGGGCAGCCCGCGCGTTCGGCGTGCCGGACCATTATGTGGGCGTAACCTCGACCGGAGTAATCGGCGAGCTGCTGAAGATGGACCGGGTGAATCCGGGCATCGCCGGTCTGCCAGCGGTCGTGTCGTCCGACGAGAACGGCGGGGAGCAGTTCTCGCAAGCGATCTTGACCACCGACCTGGTCAAGAAAGTGACTTGCGTCCAGCTGACCGTGAACGGCAAGACCGTGCACATCGCCGGCGCGGCGAAAGGCTCCGGCATGATCCATCCGAACATGGCCACGATGCTTGGGTTTATTACGACAGATGCCGTCATCTCGTCGGCCTATCTGCAGCAGCTGCTGAATCGGTCGACGGACATGACGTTTAATATGATTACAGTCGACGGCGACACAAGCACGAACGACATGGTGGTGACGATGGCGAGCGGGCTGGCGGAGAATGCGCCCCTGACACCGGAGCATCCCGATTGGTCGGTCTTCGCCGATGCGTTCCAATATGTCGGGGAGTATCTGGCGAAGGCGATTGCCCGTGATGGGGAAGGCGCAACCAAGCTGATAGAAGTAACCGTCGCGGGCGCGGCTTCCGTGGAAGATGCAAGAGCGATAGCCAAAACGGTCATCGGCTCCAGCCTCGTGAAATCCGCTTGCTTCGGCGCTGACGCCAACTGGGGACGAATCATCGCCGCAGTAGGTCGTGCAGGCAAGCCTGTGAATACGGAGACGGTCGACATCCGGATCGGCGACATCCCGGTTATGGAGCAGTCCCGCCCGCTGCCGTTCGATGATCCGAAGGCGACGGAATACCTCAAGGGCGAGTTCGTGCTCATCCATGTGAACTTGAACATGGGAGAAGCGTCCGCTACGGCTTGGGGCTGCGATTTGACTTACGACTATGTGCGCATTAACGCGGCGTATCGGACGTAGGGAGGAGAGCGGAAAATGAGTCAGTCTTGCTTTGTTATGAAATGCGGGGGCAGCACGCTCGCGGCGCTGCCCGATTCCTTCTTCGCCGATCTGCGAGCCCTGCAAACGGACGGGATGATCCCCGTCATCGTGCATGGCGGCGGTCCGGCGATCTCCGAGATGCTCGGCAAGCTCGGCATCGAGACGGAGTTCGTAGGCGGCCTGCGCAAGACGAATGACGCGGTGCTGGACGTCGTCGAGATGGTGCTGGCCGGCCAGATTAACAAGGAGATCGTACGCCGCATCCAACTGTCGGGCGGCCGAGCGCTGGGCTTGTCCGGCGAGGACGGGCACCTGATCCACGCCGAGCCGGTAGCGAATGCGAGCGAGATCGGTTTCGTCGGCGACGTAACGCATGTGAACGGCGAGCTCGTCCAAGGCATCGTGGACCTGGGCTACATGCCGGTCATCGCGCCGATCGGGCTGGATGCGAAGGGACAGCGGTACAACATCAACGCCGACACGGCGGCCGGTGCGGTTGCCTCCCATATCGGCGTGGAGCGGATGATCGTCGTGACCGACGTGCCAGGCATCCTGAAGGAGATCGACGGCGTGAAGCAAGTGCTGCCGGTCGTGACCGTGGCCGAGACGGAAGCGATGATCGCGAGCGGCGACATCTACGGCGGCATGATCCCGAAGGTCCGGGCGGCTACGCAATGCATCCAGGGGAAGGTGCAGGAGGTCGTCATCGTGAACGGCAGCGAGCCGGGCGTCCTGAGCAAAGTTTTGAACGGCGATCCCATCGGGACGCGAATTACACGGGGAACGGAGTGAGAAACCATGAGTGAGCAGCAGAGCGCATTGTTTCCGACGTATGCCAGATTTCCGATCACGATGGTGAAGGGCGAAGGCAGCAAGCTGTGGGACGATCAAGGGAACGAGTACCTCGATTTCGCGAGCGGGATTGCGGTGACGAACCTCGGCCACACCCCGAAGCGGGTGAGGGACCGGCTCGTCGAGCAGCTCGATCAGCTGTGGCATGTGAGCAACCTGTTCCACATCCCGAATCAAGAACAGCTGGCGCAGCTGCTGACCGCGAACAGCTTCGCGGACGCCGTATTCTTCTGCAACAGCGGCGCGGAGGCGAACGAAGCGGCGATCAAGCTGGCTCGTCGATACAACTCCAAGATTCTCGGCAACGACCGCTACGAAGTGATCACGTTCCAGACCTCGTTCCACGGACGGACTTTGGCTACTCTGACCGCTACCGGGCAAGATAAAGTCAAAGAAGGCTTCCACCCGTTACCGGTGGGCTTCGTGCATGCTCCGTATAATGACGTGGAAGCGCTGAAATCGTTCGTGACGGACAAAACGTGCGCCATCATGCTTGAGTTCGTGCAGGGCGAAGGCGGGGTTATCCCGGCGACGCCGGAATTCGTGCAGGAAGTGGTGCGCTTATGCGACAAGCATAACCTGCTCCTCATCGCGGATGAAATCCAAACCGGGATCGGGCGGACTGGCAAGCTGTTCGCCTACGAGCACTACGGCGTCGAGCCGGACATCATGACGCTGGCCAAAGGGCTCGGCAGCGGCTTCCCGATCGGCGCGATGCTCGGCAAGGCGAAGCTGCGCGACGCCCTCTCGGCAGGCAGCCACGGCACGACCTTCGGCGGCACGCCGATCGCCACCGCGGCAGGGATCGCCACGCTGGAGCAGATGCTCGAAGAGAAGCTCGTCGACCGCGCAGCGGAGAAAGGGGCTTACCTGCAGAATCAGCTGAAGGCGAAGCTCGCCGGCAATCCGCTGGTCAAGACGGTACGCGGCCTGGGGCTGCTCATCGGCATCGAGTGCGCTCAGCCTGTAGGCGAAATGGTGTCCGCGATGCACAAGCAAGGACTCATCGTCATCAGCGCGGGCCCGAACGTGATTCGGCTGCTGCCGAACTTCCTCGTCACGGACGAGGAGCTGAACCGCGGCGCCGAGATCATCAGCCGGGTGCTGGCCGAGCAAGCTTCCGTGGCCGGCGCGTCCTGACCGCCCGTCGAATCTGAAGAGAAAGAAGGAATGAGCATGGCCGAAGCTACAATGGAAGAGATGATCGCCAGCCTGAAGGGAAGAGATTTTCTCGCGCTGGATGACTATACACCGGAAGAACTGCTTTATTTGATCGACCTGGCGATCGATTTAAAAAAGAAACAAAAGGCCGGGGAAGTGTACCAGCCGCTCAAGGGCAAGACGCTCGGAATGATCTTCGAGAAGTCGTCGACGCGGACACGGGTTTCGTTCGAAGTCGGGATGTACCAGTTGGGCGGCCACGCGCTCTTTTTGAGCAAAAACGATCTGCAGCTGGGTCGGGGTGAACCGGTCTGGGATACCGCGCAAGTGATGTCCCGTTACCTGGACGGCATCATGATCCGGACGTTCGAGCATCGCCGCATCATCGAGCTCGCCCGCGGCGCTACGATCCCCGTTATCAACGGTCTGACCGATCTGGAGCATCCGTGCCAGGTGATGGCGGACTATCAGACAGTGCTGGAGCACAAGGGCCGCCTGAAAGGGCTCAAAATCGCGTATATCGGCGATGGGAATAATATGGTACACTCCTTGATGATGGGAGCGGCCAAGCTCGGAATGCACATCTCGGTCGCTTCGCCGGAAGGGTACATGCCGAATGCGGAAGTGCATCGCGCGTCCAAGGAGAATGCAGCTCGGACCGGCGGTTCGGTGTACGTGTGCCAAGATCCGAAGGAAGCGATCGCCGATGCGGACGTGGTCTACACGGACGTATGGGCCAGCATGGGCTTCGAAGAAGAGCAGCAGGAGCGGGAGAAGGCGTTCCGCAACTTCCAAGTGAACGAAGATCTTGTGAAATACGCGAAAAAGGATTACTTGTTCCTGCATTGTCTGCCTGCCCATCGGGGCGAGGAAGTGAGCGAGGGCGTCATTGACGGCCCGAACTCGATTATTTTCGACCAGGCGGAGAACCGGCTGCACGCGCAAAAAGCCATTATGGCAGCCCTGATGTAGGGTGAATTCATAGCTAAAGGGGAAACGAAGATGGCAAAAGATAAAATCGTCCTGGCCTACTCCGGCGGTCTCGATACGTCCGTCATTCTGGCGTGGCTGAAGGAGACGTACGACGCGGAAATCATTACGTTCACGGCGAATATCGGCCAAGGCGACGAGCTGGACGGCCTCGAGGAGAAGGCGCTTCGCACGGGCGCGACCAAGGCGTATATCGACGACTTGACCGAAGAGTTCGCGCGCGACTTCATCAACCCGATGTTCGCGGCGGGCGCGCTGTATGAAGGGCAATACTTGCTCGGCACGAGCATCGCCCGTCCGCTGATCGCGAAGCGGATGGTCGAGATCGCCCGCGCGGAAGGCGCGAAGTATATCGCGCACGGCGCGACCGGCAAGGGCAACGACCAAGTGCGCTTCGAGCTGACCGCGGCGGCGCTGGCACCGGAGATTGAAGTGATCGCGCCTTGGCGCGACGAAGTGTTCCGCGAGACGTTTCCGGGCCGCGCGGAGATGATCGCCTATGCCGAAAAGCACGGCATCAACGTCACCGCGAGCGCGGCCAAGCCGTACTCGACGGACCGCAACCTGCTGCACATCAGCTTCGAGAGCGGCATGCTGGAGGATCCTTGGTTCGACGCCGCGGCGGATTCGAACCGCGATATGTACGTGCTGAGCGTAGATCCGCAGGATGCGCCGGATGAGGCGGAATACATCGAGCTGGAATTCGAGAAGGGCATCTGCGTCGCCATCAATGGCGAGCGTATGATCCCGCTGAAAATTATGGAGACGCTGAATGAGATCGGCGGCAAGCACGGCATCGGCCGGGTGGACATGGTCGAGAACCGCTTCGTCGGCATGAAGAGCCGCGGTGTGTACGAGACGCCAGGCGGCACGATTCTGTTCACGGCTCACCGCAAGATGGAGTCGCTGACCATGGACCGCGAAGTGATGCATCTGCGCGACGGCTTGATTCCGCGCTATGCTTCGCTTGTGTACAACGGCTTTTGGTTCGCACCGGAACGCCTCGCGATCCAGGCGCTCGTGACCGAGAGCCAGAAGAACGTGACGGGGACGGTTCGCCTGAAGCTGTACAAGGGCAACGTCATCGGCGCCGGTGTGAAGAGCCCGGTCAGCCTGTACAACCCGAACATCGCAACGATGGAAGCCGACCCGACACAAGCGTACAATCAGAACGACGCGACCGGCTTCATCCGGTTGAACGCGCTTCGTCTGAAGGTCGCTTCGGGCGTGCATCAAAACGCGGACAAGTAGGCTTACAGCAACGAAGCTGCAGAACGAATCCAGAATTCAACGTGCTACATCCAGAAGGGGCCGCGCATAGCGGCCCATTTTTGGGACAAAAAGAAGAAGGCTTTCGGCTCTCGGCGGATCGGAGAGGGAAAACCTCCTCTGTTTGCGCCGATTTTATGATTTTCGGCTGCTTCAGGGGGAAAAGCTCCCTCTCTTTCGGGATGAAACCCCTAATTGGATGGATTTCGTCTAAAAGAGAGGGAGGAATTCCTCTACATGGAACCGATACATCGGAAAATCCATCGAAAAGGGGGAGAAATTCCCTCTTAGGCGAGGATTTACGGGGATATTTTTCGGAAGAGGGCGTTTTTTGAACAAAAGAGACTCGAAGTGCGAAAGGAAGTGGATGGCGTGTCCAAACTGTGGGGTGGCCGGTTCACCAAAAAAACGGATCAATTGGTTGAAGAATATACAGCTTCCATCATGTTCGACAAGGAATTGGCGGAGGAAGACATCCAGGGCAGCCTCGCCCACGTCGCGATGCTGGGCAAACAAGGCATTCTGCCTATGGCGGACGTGGAAGCGATCCAGGACGGCTTGCACCGGGTGATGAACCGGATCCGCCGCGGAGAGCTGGAGTTCTCCATTAGCGACGAAGATATCCATATGAACATCGAGAAGGCGCTGATCGACGATGTAGGGCCGGTAGGCGGCAAGCTGCATACCGGACGGAGCCGCAACGACCAAGTGGCGACGGACATGCACTTGTATTTGCGCAAGCGCGTCGTCGAGTTCGTGGGGCTGCTGGGCAAACTGCAGGAAGCGCTGCTCACGCAAGCGAAGGCGAATCTGGAGACGATCGTGCCGGGGTATACGCATCTGCAGCGGGCGCAGCCGATCCTGTTCGCGCACCATCTCATGGCGTATGTGTCCATGTTCCAGCGGGACGCGGAGCGGCTGCAGGACAGCTACAAGCGCATCAATGTGCTCCCCCTGGGCGCGGGCGCTTTGGCCGGGACTACCTTTCCGATCGACCGGCATTTCGTCGCGTCGAAGCTGGGTTTTGACCGGGTGTACGAGAACAGCCTGGACGCCGTAAGCGATCGCGATTTTATCGTCGAGTTCCTGTCGAACGCTTCGATGATCATGATGCACCTGTCGCGCTTCTGCGAAGAGCTCGTGCTGTGGTCGAGCACCGAGTTCCAATTCGTCGAGCTGGACGACGCCTTCTGCACGGGAAGCAGCATCATGCCGCAGAAGAAGAACCCGGACGTGGCCGAGCTCGTGCGCGGCAAGACGGGGCGCGTCTACGGCAATCTGGTCGGGATGCTGACGGTGCTGAAATCGCTGCCGCTCGCCTACAACAAGGACATGCAGGAAGACAAGGAAGGTATGTTCGATACCGTACGGACGCTTCAAGGCGCCTTGCAGCTGTTCGCGCCGATGGTGGCGACGATGAAGGTGAACAAGGACCGGATGCGCCAGGCGGTGAACCAGGATTTCTCCAACGCGACGGACATTGCCGACTTCCTCGTGAACAAGGGATTGCCGTTCCGGCAAGCGCATGAAGTGATCGGCAAGACGGTGCTGTATTGCATTCAGAACAAGAAGTATTTGCTCGACCTGACCCTCGAAGAGTTCACCCAGTTCTCCAAGCTGTTCGACGAAAATATCTACAAAGTGCTGCAACCGGAGCATGTCGTGAACGCCCGCAACGTCTATGGGGGAACGGCCTCGAACCAAGTGGCGGAAGCGATCGAGCGCGCCGAGCAGGAATGGCGGAAGACGCAGGAATGGGTCGACGCTTATTTGGAGAAAAGCAAGTAGAAGGATGTAGACTGTATGAGCCGCAAGTGCGAGCGAAAAGCAAAAAGCCGCATTTAGCGGCTTTTTTGTATGTCTCTACTGCCGGAAGGCTCCCGTGATGCGGTTGAATGTAGGCCCGCTGATGCCGTCTTCCAGGACGTTGCGCTTTTCCTTGGGGGCGCCTGGGGTGGGCTTCTGGGGCGAATCCGCCGCTTTTTGCCGTGCCACTAATGTCGGCTGGGGCGAATAGGTGTCTTTGGAAATGCGCTCTTGGGCTTCAACAACCCCGTTCTTTTTACGAATGCGGTACGTTTCGACAACATAACCGGGTTTGCCTTCGAGCAGCAGCACTTCCTGGTTCGCGGCCAGCGTCGGGTTGGCGACGACTTTGACAGGCGGGGCGATCGTCTCGATCGTGTTGGAGACGATCTCATAGGTCACGGCTTCGTCCATGCGGCCGAACAGCTTCACGGTAATTCCCGTCTCGGTCACATCGGTTCGGATCAGCAGATGGCTGCCCGTGGTGTTCCGGAACCGAAAGTTGATCCAGCCATCCGCGAACGTGGCGTCCTGCCCCAAGGGGGCATAGCTGATCGGCAGAGAGTGGTTTCGGCGCTCCGTAATTTTCAGGCCTGCCCGCAGGACCGCATTGTATAATGTGGTCGACACCTGACAGATGCCGCCTCCGATGCCGGGGACGAGCTTGCCGTTCAGGATGACGGGAGCCTCCTGGAAACCGAATTGCTTCTCCGTGGCCCGGATGATTTGGCTGTAGTCGAACTCCTCGTCCGGTTTCAGCAAGGTGTCTTGAATCGTTTGCGCGGTCGAGCGGATATTGTGCTTGCGTCCCTCTCCGCTGATGGGGAAAAAGGTGCTGAATTCCGCGATTTTGCGATCGACCCCCTGGGCGCGAAGCATGTCGACTGTCACGGCGGGCGGGATCGTCTGCAGGGGGAGCGTGACCGGGATCGGATCCTTGGCGTTCGCCGCCAAGCGGAGGTCCGGAGCGCCCGTCGCGGAGGCGGACCGCTCGCGAAACAGCTGCTCGGCTAGAGTGCCGAGCTGGGTGAGCAAGGCGTCGGCGTCCACCTGGAGCGCCGACTGCCCCGGCACATAGCCGACGCGATCGTCGGCCGTGATGATGCGCCGCGCATCCTGCGGGCGGGCTTGCAGCAGCTGCGGCCAGCGCGAGCCTACGGCGCGCAGGGCGGCGGTGCGCTCGGCGCGCAGCTCGAGCGGCAGGCGCGTTCCGCGGAGGCTCCAGCGGGCGCGCGCCCGCTCGAGCCGGGAGCCGCGGAACAGCCGCTCGGCGTCGGCGTCCAGGCGCGACGCGTCCACCTTCAGCCCTAGCTCCGCTAGGCTGAAGGTGGACGTCGCGCCTGCGCCCGCGGCGCCTGCGCCCGCGGCGCCTGCGCCCGCGGCGACGGCGCCTGCGCTCGCTGCGCCCTGCGGCAGCTCGAAGCGGATGCGGCGCTGCAGCAGCGCGTCGAGCCGCTGCCCCAGCTCGTCACGGAAGGCGGCTTCGCTCATGCCGCCAATCCGCCAATCGCCCCAGGCGAAGCCGGCGGGGAAGGTCTTTTGTCCGCCGTAGACGGCGATCGCCGCCATTCCGAGCGCCCATAGCGCGATCGCAACCGCCAGGACGGTTTTCCACTTCTGCCACATCCACCTCATTTGCGATCCCCCTAGGATGTACGACATGAAAACGGCCCCACGCGCCGGAATGAACGCGTTTTTGAGGCTGGCGATTTATTGGATGGCTCATCCAACCCCTTGTACAACCATCTATATGCGTCTCTCCCGCGAACTATTTCCCCCTCCTAAAATCCGACAACCCGGCCAAATGAGGTCAAACGCCGAAGCACTGTGCTAAAACGTGTTGAAAATCACGAATTTTTAGAGGAATTGCGGCATTTATGTCGAACCCTTAGTAGCTAACTATTTTCAGGATGTGATTTGGTTGATTGAAATGCAGGACGTTTGGAAGACGTATCCTGACGGGACACAGGCTTTACGCGGCGTTAGCGTCAAGATTGACCCGAGTGAATTCGTTTACGTAGTGGGTCCTTCCGGTGCCGGGAAGTCCACTTTTATGAAACTAATATATCGCGAGGAACGCCCGACCCAAGGGCACATTTTCGTGAACGGCTTTAATCTCGACCGGTTGAAGCCCCGCAAAATCCCGTATGTCCGGCGCAACATCGGCGTCATTTTCCAAGACTTCAAGCTGCTCCCCAAACTCACCGTGTATGAAAATGTCGCTTTCGCCATGGAAGTGGTCGAAGCCCCGAAGAAGCTGATCAAGAAGCGTGCCCTCGACGTGCTGGAGCTCGTCCGGCTGCGCGGGAAGGCCGACAGTTATCCAACCCAGCTCTCCGGCGGCGAACAGCAGCGCGTAGCGATCGCCCGGGCCGTGGTGAACAATCCGTCGGTCATAATAGCGGACGAGCCTACAGGCAACCTGGACCCGGACAATTCCTGGGACATCATGAAGCTGCTGGAGGAAATCAATTTTCGCGGCGCCACCATCGTCATGGCCACCCACAACCGGGAAATCGTGAACACGATGCGCAAACGGGTGCTAGCCGTCGAACACGGCCTTATCGCTCGCGACGAGCTCAGAGGGGAGTACGGCTATGAAGATTAGAACCTTCGTCCGTCACACCCGCGAAGGCACGCGCAACGTAATCCGCAACGGTTGGATGACGTTCGCCTCCATCGGAGCCATCTCCATCTCCCTGTTCATCCTAGGCGTGTTCTTGATTCTGGCGCTGAATGTGAATTATTTGGCGACTCAGATCGAAAGTCAGGTCGAGATTCGCGTCTACCTCGAGGTGAACACGAGCGACGCCCAGATCCAGGCGGTACGCAACGAGATCGCGGGAATTCCGAACGTCCGGCAAGTAACCTTCGTGTCGAAGGAAGACGGCATGAAGCTGCTGCGGGAGAAGCTGGGGAACGACGGACGGGAGCTGCTGGAGGGCTTCGACGGCGACAACAATCCGCTGAACGATTCCTTCACCGTGGAAGTCGACGATCCGCATGCGGTCAATCAAGTGGCCGATCGGATTCAGCAGGTGAACCAAGGCAAGAACCCGAAGCCGATCTACAAAGTGAGCTACGGCAAAGGCACGGTCGAAACGCTCTTCCGCGTCACCGCCATCGTGCGCAATGTCGGACTCGTCTTCGTCGGGCTGCTGTCTTTCACCGCGATGTTCCTCATCTCCAACACGATCAAGATCACCATCGTCGCGAGGCGTAAGGAGATCGGCATCATGAAGCTGGTCGGCGCGACCAACGGCTTCATCCGCTGGCCGTTCTTCATCGAGGGCGGACTGCTAGGGCTGGTCGGTTCGGCTATTCCGGTGGCCATCCTGCTCTACGGATACATGGAATTTTACAATTTTACGAAGCTCGAGCTCGGGCTCATGCTCATTAAACTGATTCCCATCAATGAGCTCATGTGGATGTTAGCCGGTCTGCTGTTAGGCATCGGGATCATGATCGGCATTTGGGGTACGCTGCTGTCCGTCCGTAAATTTTTGCGAGTGTAACCATAGATGGATTCGCCCAAGAAAGAAGGAGGCCCTGCATTGAAAGTGAACAAGAAATCGTCCCTGTCCCTGTTCATGGCCGTAGGCATCACCTTGATGATCGCCCTGCCCGGCACCGGCTACGCCCTGACCGACAAAGAAATTGACGACCAGCTCCGGCTGAATGAGAAAAAGGCGGTGGAAGCCGCCAAAGCGGCGCAGGACGCCGAGAAGCAAAAGAAGGAAGTTACGCAGCAAAAGGCGCAAGAGGTCAAAAGCGCGCAAGAAATCGCCAAGCAAATCGAAGATCAGAACGATCAGCTGACCGCGTTGTATCAGCAGACGGAGCAAGTGACCGAACAGCTGAAGCAGACGAACAAGCAGCTCGTCGAAGCCGAGGATCGGGTGACCGCCCGCGACAATCTGATGAAATCGAGAGTCCGGCTCATGTATACGAACGGCTTCGTCTCCTACCTCGAAGTGCTGCTCGACTCCACCAGCTTCAGCGATTTTCTGGACCGCTATCAGGCGCTCAAGTCGATCGTCGGGCAGGATAAGGAAATTCTCGAGGCGAACAAAAAGGACAAGCAGGCCGTAGCGGACAAAAAAGTTCAGGTGGAAGGGCAGCTGGCGCAAGTGCAGACGCTCACCACCCAAGCGGAGATCATTAAGAATTCGCTTGTGGCGAAGGAAAAAGAAAAGGAAGTGTTGATCGCCAGCTACACTAGTAAAGAGAAGGCGCTGGAAATGATCAGCGAGCAGCAGCAGCAGGAGTCGGCGAAGCTGGCCCAGCAGAACAAGGAATTGCTAGCGAAGAAGCGCGAGAATCAGGCGAAGGCGAGCACCGTTTCCCCTTATACGGGCGGACAGCTGCTCTGGCCATTGCCGGGCCGTACGGCGCTGTCCTCCGGGTTCGGCTACCGCGTCGATCCGATCAACAAGGCGGACGCCAACCACACGGGTGTCGATATCCCGGCTCCCGCGGGGACTTCGATCCTAGCGGCCGAGTCCGGCACTGTCATTATTGCGCGTTACGTGAACGGGTACGGCAATACGGTGGTGATCGACCATGGGTCCATCGAATCATGGTATGGGCATATTCGCAACGGCGGGATCGTCGTGAAGGAAGGCGACGAGGTGAAGCGCGGGCAGAAGATCGCGGAGGTCGGCTCGACCGGTCGGTCCACCGGCAACCATTTGCATTTCGAAATTCGCAAAAACAGCACGCCGGTGAACCCGCTGCCGTATGTAACGGCTAAGTAAGCGAGACGCGGGACGCGGGACGCGATTCATAAATCGTACATGCCTGTCATACAATAGGGAAGTCCAACCAATAGAACCCGAATTTCGCATGTGAACGGCATGGAAGTTGGGGACACAAGCCGGGTATGAAGGGCGGTGCGAACCGAATGTTTTTGAAGGGCCGCAATCTGGTAGTATTCATTGCCTTCCTGCTGCTCGGGATGTTTGCCAGCAGCATTCTGACTTTGACGATCGTACAGCCTTCCAGTTTGGCGGAGAGAGGACAAGCAAACCCGCCGGACGGGGCGAGCGGTCTGTCGGCGGCCGAATGGAACAAGCTGTCCACCACGTTCAAATTGATTCAAGACAACTATGTCAGCGAAGTGGATAAAAGCAAGTTGATCGACGGAGCGGTGAACGGCATGCTGGGAGCTCTGGACGATCCTTATACGACCTATATGGATCCGAAGGAAGCGAGCCAGTTCCAGGACGTGCTGAACTCCTCCTTCCAAGGCATCGGAGCGGAAGTCTCGCTGGAGGAGGGCCGGGTGAAGGTCGTTTCGCCGATCAAG
Source organism: Paenibacillus sp. HJGM_3 (assembly GCF_045062745.1). Lineage (NCBI taxonomy): Bacteria > Bacillati > Bacillota > Bacilli > Caryophanales > Paenibacillaceae > Paenibacillus > Paenibacillus sp. HJGM_3. The sequence goes on along the minus strand of NZ_JBJGED010000016.1, from coordinate 49,316 downwards.
GGGTCGCCGGCCGAGAAAGCCGGGATTCTGGCGAACGACATCATCTTAGCGGTGAACGGCGAAAAGCTGGACGGCCTGACCTTGACGGAGGCGGTGGCGAAAATTCGCGGACCCAAAGGGTCGCAAGCGAAGCTGCAAATTAACCGGCCTGGCATGGACACCATCGAAGTGATCGTCGTCCGCGACGATATTCCGGTAGAGACCGTGTATTCCGAGATGCTGGAAGGGCAAGTCGGCAAAATCGAGATTCGCGAATTCGTGCAGCACACGGCCCAGAAGTTCAAGGAAGCGCTCAAACAGCTGGAGGATCAAGGCATGAAGGGACTGGTCATCGATGTGCGGAACAACCCGGGCGGCTTGTTCCCGGCCGTCATCGAGATGTCGGAGCCGTTCCTCGCGTCGGGGAAGACGATTGTTCAAGTCGAGGACCGCAATGGGGAGAAGCAGGCCACGGTGTCCAAAGGGACCGGTAAGAAATATCCGGTCGCGGTCTTGATCAATAACGGCAGCGCCAGCGCATCCGAGATCATGGCAGGCGCGCTGCAGGAGATGGGCGGCGCGAAGCTGGTCGGCGAGAAAACGTACGGCAAAGGCACGGTCCAAATCACATTCGATAAAGAGTTCGGGGACGGCAGCAACATCAAGATGACGATCATGAAATGGCTCACTCCGAATGGGAATTGGATTCATAAGAAGGGCATCGCCCCCGATATTCCGGTCGAGCAGCCGGCTTACTTCAAGGTCGCTCCGCTGTCCAAGAAGACGACGCTGAAGCAGGACATGGCCGGGGACGATGTGAAAAACCTGCAAATCATGCTGGAAGGGATCGGTCAGACACCAGGTCGGACGGACGGATACTTCAACGACAAGACGGTCATTGCGGTCAAGGCGTTCCAGCGGCTGAATAACCTGCCGGTCACGGGCGAAGTCGATGAGAAGACGGCGCAAAAGCTGGAGGAGACGGTCGCCAAAGAGATTCGCAGCGCGAAGAACGATTTGCAGCTTAAGGCCGCTGTGCAATACATCCAGTCCTCGGCGGGGAAATGATCCTCGGACGGGATCGGAGTTCATAACGGGAAAGGCTGGAAACTTGCCTGTAAGGGCAGGATAATGCCGGGCTCGCGTCGAAATGAGGAAAGAAGGGCAAGCAACCCTTCTTTCCTTTTTTGCTCATATAAGATGTTATTAACTCGGGGCCCCCGCAAAGTAATCGGTATAAGCTGCGAAGGCCAACGTCACTTTGTGGGGTTTCTTGTCGTGTCCGGATGCATTGCATTGTTAAAGGAGATGGCCAATGAGTGTTTTCGTAGACGTTTTCGATCGGTTGGGGCAAGCGTTCCTGCAGGGACTGCTGCAGCCTTTTTATTACATAGGGATCCTGCTGGTCGCCTTCCATAGCTACAAACAAATTCAATTGGAGCGCAAGCTGTTCTCCACCCGGCTGCACTCGATGCTGGATACGACCGGACGCACCGTGCTGGGCGGCCTAGCGGCCGGATTCTTAGGCTCGGTCGCGATGGCTTTCGTAGGGGCGACCTTGACGCTCGAAGCTTTGTGGTGGATCTGGGGGCTGACCGTATTGCTGGCGCTGCTGCGGATCCGGTTCTTCTGCATGGCTTATGCGGCGGGGGTGCTCGGCATGCTGCACGAAGTGGCCGCCCTCTTCCCGTCGATCGGGGAAGGGACGTGGCTGGAGGGCGCGGCCGCTTCGCTGCGGGACGTGCAGATGCCCGCGTTAATCGCGCTAGTCGGAATTCTCCATCTGATGGAGGCGGCGTTCGTGAAGTGGCAGGGCAGCCGGCTCGCCATGCCGTTGTTCGTGGAGAACAAGCGGGGCCGGATGGTCGGCAGCTACCGGCTGCAGCAGTTCTGGCCCGTCCCGCTGTTCCTGCTCGTTCCGATGGCGGGCGGCTCGGCTGCCGAACTGCCCTGGACTCCGCTCTTCGGCGGGGAGGCGTGGGCCGGAGGCTGGGGATTCGCGGCCTTCCCCGTCATGCTCGGGTACGCGGAGACGACCCTCTCCCGGCTGCCGCGGGAGAAGGCGGCCGAGAGCGCCAAGCGTCTGCTGATCTATGCCGTAGTCGTGATTGGCCTTGCCGCTCTGGCCGAATGGGTGCCGGCGATGGTTGCGCTCGCTTCCTTCCTCGTCATCGGGCTCCACGAGTTGTTAGTGTGGTTGGGTGAACGCGCGGAAGCGCAGGAACCCCCGAGATACGTTCACGGCGCAAGGGGGCTGACGATCCTGGCGGTACTGCCCCGGGGGCCGGCGGCCGAGATGGGGCTGGAAGCGGGAGAAGTGATCCTGAAGGTGAACGGGATTGCCGTGAACTCTCGACTGGAGCTTCACCGGGCATTAAGCGTCAATCCGGCTTACAGCAAGCTGGAGGTGCTGAATCTAGAAGGGCAGAGCAAGTTTGTAGGACGGGCCATATTCGCCGATGACCATTATCAAATTGGGATCGTGCTGTGTCCGGACGAGCAAGTTCGGTACATTGCGTCGACGAAGGAACGGAGCTTGGTCCAGTTGTGGAAGCGGTCCTGGAAAGGGACGCGGGCGCATAAGGGCGAGACGGTTTAGGAACTCCTCTGCCTGCCCTCCCCACGCGCCAACTGAACGCCAACGCCAAGGGCCGTCCGTCAATGGTTTTTACAATGAACATCAAACCCAATTGGGATAATCGCGGAGGAGCCGGATGCGAGGATCCGCACGTCCGGTTCTGTGAGAGGCGCATGCATTTGCATGCGCCTACTCTATTTAGGCGGTCTATTTGTATTCCCCACGAAAAAAATCGAATGCAGGGAAAAGCACAATCAATGAAAATAAGTGCATATTTCATTAAATTGTTGTATCGTTTTCTTCTGTAAATTCGCTTTATACTGTGGAGGAAATGATAAATAAATGCATATACAGCCAGATAGGAGAGGAATGAATGAGAAGCAACCATACGGATTTCGATGTGATCGTTGCGGGAGGTGGGCCGAGCGGCATCGCCGCTGCGATCGCTTCCGCCCGAGAAGGAGCCAAGACGCTGCTTGTCGAACGTTACGGTTTTCTGGGCGGAGCGGGAACTGCCATGATGGTGAACCCGTGGATGTCGTATCGAGCGGGGGATGGAGGGGAACAAATCATTTTCGGCGTGCTTCAGGAATTGATCGACGGCATGACCGAACTCGGGATGTACGGGCACCCGAAAGCAAGAAACGCGTTCGATCCGGAAGCGCTCAAATATGTCGCCGAGCACCTGTGTCTGGAAGCCGGAGTTACTCTGCTGTATCATACGTTTCTGGCGGGCGCGAAGATGAGCGGGGACGGGCGAACGATCGAAACGATTCAATTGGCCAACAAGGCGGGGCTTGTCGACATGAGCGCACGGATTTTCGTGGACACTACGGGCGACGCGGACTTGGCGTCGTTGGCCGGAGCCGTCGTGGAGAAGGGACGTGAAGTGGACAGCAACTGCCAGCCGATGACGCTTAATTTCCGCATGGCCGATGTCGACATTCCGCGGATGCCGGACAAACAGGAAATCACCCGGCTCTATTTGGAGGCGAAAGCTCGGGGGGAGCTGGATTGCCCGCGCGAGGATGTACTGTGGTTTTATGCGAACCAGCCGGGAGTGATCCACTTCAATACGACCCGGGTCATTTTGAAGGACGCGATCGATCCGTGGCAGCTGACAGAGGCCGAAATCGAAGGTAGACGTCAAGTGCAGCAGCTGGTGGCTTTTTTGAAAAGGCACGTCGCTGGATTTGAAAACGCTTACTTGCAAACGACCGCCCCGCAAATCGGTGTTCGCGAATCGCGGCGGATCATGGGGGAACACGTATTGACGGCCCAAGAGCTCCTATCGGCATGCAAGTTCGACGATGTCATCGCCCGCGGCGCCTACCCGGTCGACATCCACAACCCGACAGGCAGCGGAACCATCATCCAAAAATTAAAGCCGGGAGAATGGTACGACATTCCGCTGCGCTCCCTGATTCCGTTGAACATCGAGAACCTGCTCGTCGGCGGCCGCCCGATCTCGGCCACGCATGAAGCGCATTCGGCTATCCGGGTACAGCCGATCGCCATCGCCATCGGACAGGCCGCGGGTACCGCAGCGGCGCTTTGCGTGCAAGACAACGTCAATCCGCGCCAAATTCAAGCAACCAAGGTACAGCAATCGTTGCAGAAGCAGGGGGCCAATCTGTATTAAGTTAGGAAAGCTTCACAATAGGAGATTAGAGAGGGTGGATTCAGCATGTTTCAAATGGGTCGCAAGTTTTTAAGTTTGATGATGATCGCTAGTCTTGTAGTTATTATGATTACGGCATGCGGCAATTCCGGCAATACTGGCAAATCCGCAGAGAAGAGCAACGTGGCCGACGCTGGGGCTCCGCCTGCCCCGGTTACTCTAACCTTTTTTACCCATGGGAATTCGATCGTCTTGGCGGAAACCATCGAGTCGCTCGTCCAGAAGAAGTTCCCGCACGTAACGCTGAAAACGATCAAGGACGGCAAAGGCTCAACCATATTCGACGTCCTAGGGGGCGGGCAAACCCCCGATCTGATCTCCTACTCGCTCGGCAGTCTGCAGGATTTGAGAACGCTGCGTCTGCTCGGCGACATGACGCCTCTTATCCAGAAGCACCAGTTCGACCTCGATCGCCTGGTTCCCGGCGCCGTGGATGCGGTAAAGGCGTTTTCCGACAAAGGGGAATTCCTGATGATGCCGTTCGAGCTGAACAACAATGCGATCTATTACAACAAGAACATCTTCGATAAATTCGCGGTTCCTTATCCGAAGGATGGTATGACTTGGGAAGAGCTGCTCGACATCGCCAAGAAGGTGACGAGATCCGATGGCGGGGTTCAATACAGGGGCTTCCAATATAATGCGCTAAATGTGGTGTACAAAGACCAGTTAGCGCTCGGCTTCGTCGATCCGAAAACGAACAAGGCGGCGATCAACACCGACTCATGGAAACGTTGGCTGGACGTGATGACCTCCTTCTACAAAATCGTAGGCAACGAACAGGCCGGCGATGAGAAGATTAATTTTCTGAAAAACCAGAATGTGGCTATGCGTACTGGACCGAATTACATTACCGAATTGCCCGCGGCGATGGAGGCCGGCCTGAACGTCGATTTCGTATCGCTGCCCAGATTCGAAGGGATGAGCGCTTCGAGCTCACAGATGAACGCGCCGTTCTATGTGATTCCGCCTTCGTCTCCGAATAAGGATACTGCTTTCCAGGTCATCGCCTACCTTTTGTCAGACGAGGTGCAAACGATTATGGCGCGTCAGGGCAGAATCCCGATCATCAACAAGGAGAGCATCAAGAAGGAGTACGCGAAAGATTTGAAAGGAATGGAAGGGAAAAACTTGTCCGCTTTCTTCCAGGATGCCATAGCCAAGCCGGTGCCCTCGACGGCGTTCGACGGGCAGGCTAAGTCGATTTTCACCAATGCGGCGCTCGTGCCGGTGTATCAAGGCAAAAAAGACATTAACACCGCGCTCCGGGACGCGGAAGAGCAGATTAACAAAGCGATCGAAACGGAAATGAAAAAGTAAGCCGCTTCGTCCAGTACGATCCACATTGATTGGAGGAGGAATGAAACGGATGAGTGAGCACCCGATGAACGATGAACGGCAGGGGGACAACCAAACAAGAGGGAACCGGTTGTCGCGGCGGAGGTTTCTGTCCTATACGCTGGGCGGCTCGAGTGCTTTGCTCGCGGCCGGCATGGTAGGACCGGTCCGTTTCCTGGAAGACCAGTCTACGGTTAATGCGGCCACATATGGAAATGGGGGCGGGGCCGGGAATGTGGTTTCCGGTTTGTTAGGCAGCCAGGCTTCCGCCACATTGGGATTTAAGTCAGTCGCAAGCATGAAGCTGGCTTCCCTGCCGGCCGGCACAACTGTACAGACTACAGGCTATTACGAAGAGCCGCGTGGAGGAACTGCTTACCGGGTTGTCTCCCGCGGCGAGTACGACACGCTTCGAGGCAATACACTCGGTCCTGGAGACGCGCTCAACGGGAGCGGCTACATTGATCATCTGTTGGCCAACGACAATGTGGCCGTTATGAGCGGAAGCGGACCCGTCGATCTGGCCGCGGTCGGATTGCGAGGGCCTAGCGATGCCTACGCGGCCGATAATTCGGCCGCCTTGCAAGCCGCTCTCTGGTATCCTCTATCGGTGCTGACCGCTTTCGGAACATACGCCTTCAGCCGCGAAAGCATCGCCGATCTCGGGCAGGAGGGAGAGCTGGACATCTCCGGAGATTGCCGGTTTCGGCTCGCCGCCGGATCAATCGTCAATACGGATTCGGATTACGACCATCATGTGGCTATTCTCCGCGTGCAGGGGGGAGAACGATTCAGCATTCGCGGCGTCGCCTTTGACGGCAACCGGGACGGTCAAACGTATCCGGCGACAAGGAATACTTTCGGCAGAGGGACGGTCCCGAGAAGGACCAACGGAATCCTTGAGGTGTGTCCGTCCGGAAGCGCGTACAGAACGCGTCGGGTGATGATCGAACAGTGCTCGTTCGAGCATGCTTACCTGAGCGGAGCCATGTTCATCCAATGTGACGAAGTGATTATTCGGAACAATTATTCCGCCAACAATACGATCAACGGTTTCGGCGGCGCCGGCTTTGGCACGCTCCTATTCGAGGGAAATACCAGTTGCCGGGACGGGTGGAGCGACATCTACACTTCCGACCGATACGAGGGGGATCGGGCGCAGCTGCAAATCCGGGAATGGCCGAAGGATTACACGGCTGCCACGGAACGGATGCCGGTCATCGACATCGCCGAGTCCGAACGGAACAAGCGGGTCGTCGTTCACGGGAATACGAGCGACCAGCCTGGTGTGATCGGCATCTTCGTCCGCGCTTGCGAGCAATGCCTCGTCACGGATAATGTCATCCGTAACGCAGGCTACAAACGCCGAAGCGGTAGCTATTCCCCGACCGCGATATGGGGCGATTTCGGAAAATTCTCGATCACCGGCAACGAAATTATGACCTCAGCCGTCATGCCTGGAGACATGCTGCCTGACGGAATACGAGTAGTGAGCTTCACGGGTAACGGGATCGAACGAACCGGGGGGCCATGGATCTCGATGCAAGGGCGCTATTATTCGATCATCGCCGATAACCGGATTACATGCGGCCAGACATTCGGCGCCGGCCCGTTCGACGACAACGCCAGCAAGCGGCTGCTGCACAATAAAGGCATTATTATGAGCAGCGAGTGCCTTGTCCGAGGCAATGTAATCGAAGGCTGCGCCAATGTTCCGATCGAGGCGATCAACGATAACAATTTCAGCAGCGAAGCTTTGCGGGATATCGGCATTTGCGACAATGAAATCTTCAACACGACGGGGAGCAGCATCATCAATCTCAGGAGCTACGGCTCTCCGACGGGAAATCCCCGCAATTTCGAAATAAGCGGCAACAAGGTGTACGACGTACGGTCCGCCATTGCCGGCTCGGACGCCAGGCAGATGGTCCAATTTTCTCCGGCGTGGGCTACATTCGACGTACATGACGTCACCATAGCGGGTAATCGCTTCTATTGTCTCAATACAGCGGATGCCACCAAGAACTACGGGGGTGTCCGGTTTCGCGGAAGCTCGGGAAGTCGGGGCATCGTGATTCGCGATAATCAATTCGTCGATGTGCTGAACGCGGTGCGTACCGAGTCTTTTGCCGAGCTTGGGATAAGAGGCAATACCGTACGAAATGGATTGAGACTGCTGTACGCGGATGTGGCTGCAGGCGGCCATGCCGGCAAGCTGATGATCGACGGCAACAGCTGCTCGGGCATCACCGGGCAGTGCGTCAATCTCAATGTCGGCGGAAGCGGGAAGGTTTTGGCCGAGCTCGTGGTTGTGGCCAATTCATGGAGCGGGACCGGTTCCACCTATGCCGGGTTGTCTCCCGGCGTTTCCCCAGCCGTTTACAATCTGGATCGGAACGTCGACACGATGGCGGTGAGAGTCGTTCCGAGACGGTCTTTCTCTGGCATCCCCACGTTTAACGCGCAGCATCTGGGGGAAATCATCAGAAGCGCCGACGGTCCCTCCGATTATATAGCCGTGCAGGTAGGGACGGGAGCTGGCGATTGGAAGACCCTGTAAGCGCGATAGCGATCTTGATGGGGGGATCGAACTGGGGTACGATGGAGGCAAGCTCAGCATACGAAAGGGAGAATCCGTCGGTGCTTATCCATCCGATTCGTTTGATCAGCATCAGCTATTGGGAAGAGAAGCAGGCTTTCGTACAGCAGGTGGAGCAGGAGCGATGCTGGATGATGATCGCCGTCCAAGACGGCCGCTTCAGGTACGAAATCGATGGACGATCCGGCGAAGCCTCAGCCGGGGATATGATCCTCTGTCCGCCGTATATGGATTTTCACCGCGAAGTGTTTGCGCCCCTCACTTTTTTTTACATCAAATTTTATTATGCCGGGGAGGACCCTCTCGGAGTAGAACCCTTAATCGACCAGCTGCGCCGGTTGTTTTCCTATAAATTCACCCCTTCCGAGCGCGACCGGCTGTTCAACAATTTTCGGCATCTCCTCTGGGCGAGCCGGATGAGTCGGAACGAGCAGATGAGATGGGCGACCCATTTCGTCTACGATCTCTGGCTGCTGTTCTGCATGGAGGCGGAAGCTCTCGCCCAATACGGCAACGTCGTCAACGACCCGCTGATGAAAGAAGCGAAGGAAATGATCGAGCGGCACGCTTTTCGCGATGTTCAAATGAAAGATATCGTGGAATTTATAGGGATCCACCCGGTGCAATTCACCCGCCGGTTCCAGGCCGTATACGCGATGCCGCCCTCTAAGTATTTGTATTCGATCCGGATGGAAAAGGCCAAATCGCTGCTGGTGCAAACCAACTATTCCATCGACCGAATTGCCAGGCAGTGCGGGTACGAGAACGGCCTGTATTTCAGCCGGATGTTCACGAAGTATTATAAAATCAATCCTTCGAAGTATCGGAAAATCCATACCTTCCCTTCGCCGTGAATCGCTGTGGGTGCAAACGTTAGATTCAGTCCTGCCGGCCGCATCCCGAGAAGAGCCTTGTGCAGCAAGGCTCTTTTTTGTTGTGCGCCCAGCAATGGGCGATCATCTCTAGGGTGAACGTCCCGAAAGGGGGCTGGCGAGCGCCTGCCGTTGAGGACTGGGACTAGTCGCCCTCTTCCTAATCGATTCGTCTAGGTGGAATGAATTGGATGGATTTGCAAGCGAAGGGGAACAGGTGTATAATAGATGAGAACAAACATTCGCTATGATGGATAGGAATTCTAATATAGAGCAGGAGCGTTGACGCCAGGATGAAAGAGAACAACGATATTGTCGTCAATCCCCAATTGTTTGAGTTGGTATCGGAATATACGCCTCAGGGCGACCAGCCCCAGGCGATCGAGAAGCTGCTGGAAGGCGTGAGGGCCGGCCAGAAGTATCAGACGCTGCTGGGGGCGACCGGGACGGGCAAGACTTTCACGGCGGCACAGGTGATTGCCAAGCTGAACCGGCCGACGCTCGTCATAGCCCACAACAAGACGCTCGCCGCACAGCTGTGCAGCGAGTTTCAAGAGTTTTTCCCCAACAATGCCGTCTCCTACTTCGTCAGCTACTACGACTACTACCAGCCTGAAGCTTACATCGCTTCCTCCGACACGTACATCGAGAAGGACTCCAGCATCAACGAAGAGATCGATAAGCTGCGACATTCCGCGACGAGCTCGCTGTTCGAGCGGCGGGACGTCATTATCGTAGCGAGCGTGTCGTGCATCTACGGCTTGGGTTCGCCGCAGGAATACCGGGATCTCGTCCTGTCGCTGAGGGTCGGGATGGAACGCCCGCGCAATGAGATTCTGCACATGCTGGTCGACATCCAGTATCAGCGCAACGATCTGAACTTCGTGCGGGGGACGTTCCGCGTACGCGGGGACGTCATTGAGATTTTCCCGGCTTCGCACGGGGAACAGGCAATCCGGGTAGAGCTGTTCGGGGACGAGATCGAACGGATCACCGAGATCAACGTGCTCACCGGAGAGATTCTGGGGGAACGCGACCACGTGGCAATTTTCCCAGCGTCTCACTTCGTGACCCACGAGGAGCGGATGAAGCTGGCGCTCATCGACATCGAGCGTGAGCTCGAGGAGCGTCTGGAGGAGCTGAAGGCGAACGGCAAGCTGCTCGAGGCGCAGCGGCTGGAGCAGCGGACCCGGTACGACATCGAGATGATGCAGGAGATGGGCTTCTGCTCCGGCATCGAGAACTACTCGGGGCCGCTGACATTCCGCGAACGGGGCGCTACACCGTACACGTTATTCGATTATTTCCCGGACGACATGCTCGTCATCGTCGACGAATCCCACGTGACGCTTCCGCAGATTCGCGGCATGTACAACGGCGACCGGGCGCGGAAGGAAGTGCTCGTGGAGCACGGCTTCCGGCTGCCGTCAGCACTCGATAACCGCCCGCTGCGGTTCGAGGAGTTCGAGCAGAAGGTGAATCAGGCGATCTTCGTCTCCGCGACGCCTGGCCCTTACGAGCTCGAGCATTGTCCGGTGATGGTCGAGCAGATTATCCGGCCTACCGGCCTCGTGGATCCGCATATCGAGGTGCGGCCGACGAAGGGGCAGATCGACGATCTGATCGGCGAGCTGAACGACCGGATCCGCAAGGATGAGCGGGTGCTCGTCACGACTCTCACGAAAAAGATGGCCGAGGACTTGACCGATTACCTGAAGGAGATCGGCATCAAGGTCCGCTACATGCACTCGGACGTGAAGACGCTCGAGCGGATGCAGCTGCTGCGGGATCTCCGGCTGGGCGTATTCCACGTGCTGGTCGGGATTAACCTGCTGCGGGAAGGCTTGGACTTGCCTGAGGTATCGCTTGTCGCGATCCTGGACGCCGACAAGGAAGGATTCCTGCGTGCGGAGCGCTCGCTCATCCAGACGATCGGGCGCGCGGCGCGGAACGCTCAAGGCCACGTCATCATGTACGGCGACAAGATCACCGATTCCATGGAGAAGGCGATACGCGAGACCGATCGCCGCCGCGAGATTCAGGAAGCGTATAATGAGAAGCACGGCATTACGCCGCAGACGATTCAGAAGAAGGTCCGCGATGTGATCGAGGCGACGAAGGTCGCGGAGCAGAAGGCGGATTACTTGGGCTCGTTCAAGGACGAGAAGATGTCCAAGAAAGACCGCGCTTCGCTGATCGAGCGTCTGGAGGCCGAGATGAAGGAAGCGGCGAAGAGCCTGCAGTTCGAGCGGGCGGCTGAGCTGCGGGATGCGGTGCTGGAGCTGAAGGCGTTGCAAACTTAATCGTGTGGCTGGAAGGGGGAGCAAACCGGACCAAATCCTGCTTGTTCCCCCCTTCTCGCGGGCATGATACGATAGATAGAATGAGGGTTGTTTCCTTGAAAGGATGATGGCAGTGGCACACGACAAAATCGTGATCAAAGGAGCGCGTGCTCATAATTTGAAGAACATCGACGTGACGATTCCCCGCGACAAGTTCGTCGTCCTCACCGGACTGAGCGGATCGGGGAAATCTTCGCTTGCGTTCGATACCATATACGCCGAGGGGCAGCGGCGCTATGTCGAATCGTTGTCCGCTTACGCACGGCAGTTCCTCGGCAATATGGACAAGCCGGACGTCGATTCGATCGAAGGGCTGTCGCCCGCCATCTCGATCGACCAGAAGACGACGAGCCGGAATCCGCGCTCCACAGTCGGGACGGTGACCGAGATCTATGACTACCTCCGGCTGCTGTTCGCCCGGATCGGGCGCCCACATTGTCCGGTGCATGGCATCGAGATTTCGGCGCAGACCGTCGAGCAGATGGTGGACCGGATTATGGAATACCCCGAGCGGACGAAGCTGCAGATTCTCGCACCGATCGTCTCCGGCCGCAAGGGTGAGCATACGAAGCTGCTGACCGATATTCAGAAGCAAGGCTTCGTCCGTGTGCGGGTGAACGGCGAGATTCGCGACTTATCCGAAAAGATCGAGTTGGACAAGAACAAGAAGCATTCGCTCGAGGTGGTCGTCGACCGGATCATCGTGAAGGACGACGTGCACGCCCGGCTGGCCGACTCGCTGGAGACGGCGCTCAAGCTGGCCGAGGGTCGCGTCATCGTCGACGTGATGGAGCAGGAGGAGCTGCTGTTCAGTCAGAAGCTCGCTTGCCCCGAGTGCGGCTTCAGCATCGACGAGCTGGCACCCCGCATGTTCTCCTTCAACAGCCCGTACGGGGCTTGTCCGGAGTGTGACGGTCTCGGCGTGAAGATGATCGTCGACCCGGACTTGCTCGTGCCGAATCCCGAGATGACGATCGAGGATGGCGCGTTCGATGCTTGGGCTGGCAGTACATCGAATTATTATCCGCAGTTCCTGGCGGCCGTGTGTGATCATTATCATATTCCTCGAGACAAGCCGGTATCCTCGTTCACCCCGGAGCAGATGAAGAAGCTGTTCTATGGGACCGGCGGAGAGCGGGTCCGGTTCCGCTATGAGAACGACTTCGGCCATTCCAAAGAAGCCATGGTGCCGTTCGAGGGCATCGTGCACAATCTGGAGCGCCGATACCGGGAGACAGGCTCCGATGGTATTCGCGAGTACATCGAGCAATACATGAGCGCAAAGCCTTGCCAGAGCTGCAAGGGGCACCGGCTGAAGCCGGAGATTCTGGCGGTCACGATCGACTCCAAGAACATCTCCTACGTGACGCAGCTGTCGATCGGGGAGGCGTCCGATTTCTTCGGCAGCCTGAACTTGACACCAAAGGAGCAGACGATCGCCAACCTGGTGCTGAAAGAGGTCAAGGCGCGTCTCGGCTTCCTCGTCAACGTGGGGCTCGACTACTTGTCGCTCAGCCGATCGGCCGGCACCCTCTCCGGCGGCGAAGCTCAGCGAATTCGTCTGGCTACACAGATCGGCTCGAGCTTGATGGGAGTGCTCTATATTCTCGACGAGCCGAGCATCGGCTTGCATCAGCGGGATAACGACCGCCTCATCCAGACGCTCGAGCACATGCGCGATCTGGGCAACACGCTCATCGTCGTTGAGCATGACGAGGATACGATGCTCGCCGCCGACTATATTATCGACATCGGGCCGGGAGCCGGGATCCACGGCGGTCGAGTTATTTCCGCAGGCACGCCGCAGGAGATTATGGAGGACCCGAATTCGCTCACGGGGCAATACTTGTCCGGCCGGAAGTTCATCCCCGTCTCGCTCCCTCGGCGCAAGCCGAACGGGAAGTGGCTGGAGGTGCGCGGAGCGAAGGAGAACAACCTGCGCGGCGTGAACGCCAAGTTCCCGCTCGGCGTGTTCACATGCGTTACCGGTGTATCCGGTTCGGGCAAGAGCACGCTGATCAACGAGATTCTGTACAAGACGCTGGCCCGCGACCTGAACAAGGCGAAGGTTCGGCCCGGGGAGTACAAGGAGCTCAAAGGGATCGAGCATATCGATAAGGTCATCGACATCGACCAGTCGCCAATCGGACGGACGCCTCGGTCGAACCCGGCCACGTACACCGGATTGTTCGACGACATCCGCGATGTGTTCGCCAACACGACCGAGGCGAAGGTGCGCGGCTACAAGAAAGGCCGATTCAGCTTCAACGTGAAGGGCGGCCGGTGCGAGGCTTGCAGCGGCGACGGGATTATCAAGATCGAGATGCACTTCCTCCCGGACGTCTACGTGCCTTGCGAGGTGTGCAAGGGCAAGCGGTATAATCGCGAGACGCTGGAGGTCAAATATAAGGGCAAGACGATTGCGGATGTGCTGGAGCTGACGATCGAGGATGGCTGCGAGTTCTTCAAGAACATCCCGCGCATCCACCGCAAGCTGCAGACGCTGCTGGACGTAGGCCTCGGCTACATGACGCTGGGCCAGCCCGCTACGACGCTGTCGGGCGGCGAGGCCCAGCGGGTGAAGCTGGCCGCCGAGCTGTACCGACGCAGCACAGGCAAGACGCTGTACATTCTGGACGAGCCTACGACCGGGTTGCATATCGATGACATCGATCGCCTATTGGTCGTCCTGCACCGTCTCGTCGACAGCGGTGAATCGGTGCTCGTCATCGAACACAACCTCGATGTCATCAAGACGGCCGATTACATTGTTGACCTCGGTCCGGAGGGCGGTAAGCGCGGCGGCACGATCGTGGCGGCCGGCGCTCCGGAAGAGGTCGTGAAGGTGCCGGAGTCGTATACCGGCAAGTACCTATTGCCGATTCTGGAGCGCGACCGCAAGCGGACCGAAGAAGCGCTCGCGGTGTCGGGTGCCTCGGAGACCGCCGCGGCCGCTGAAGAAGCTCCGGCTAAGAAGCGCAAGAAGAAGCAAAACGCGGCGGTCTAACCGCCCGTAATGGGAGGAGCCTGGGTTCTGCCAGGCTCCTTTCGTTTATCCTCAGGTGGAACGGAGGGTGCTCCCATTTCGACGAAATTGGAACCTTTAAGACTCGAGCAGGCTTTAGCTATCCAGACATGGAAGTATGAAGGCGACTACGCCTTTTACGATTCGGATGACAGCCCGGAGGTGCTGAGCGAGTTGTTGGACGGCTCTTACTATGGCGTGGAGGGGAGCGACGGAGCGCTCATCGGCTTCTTCTGCTACGGGCGGAATGCCCAGGTGCCGGCCGGCCGGGAGCTGGGTCTCTATGCAGGGGAACGGATCCTGGATATTGGGCTGGGATTGCGCCCGGAATTAACCGGACAAGGCAGGGGAATCGACTTTCTCACCTTAGGCATGCAATTCGCGCGAACCGAGTGGAAGCCGGACAAGCTGCGCCTGACCGTAGCCGCCTTCAACCTGAGAGCGATTCGATGCTATATGAAGGCAGGTTTTCATGAGATCGCCCGCTTCGACTCGAGAGGAACGCCGTTTATCGTAATGCTCACAAGCGAATAGCACGAATTTTGGCCGCTTCGAGTTATAAATGCTGGAAAGAATGGACAACTTAAGCGGGCAGGGTAAGGAAAAGAAATGTAGGGTGAAGGCTCAAATTGCTTAATCGGAACCGTCCTTCTCATAAACGTGACAAACTTGTTAACAATGGAGAAAGGACTTGCAACCGTTCCCGATGCGAGATAACATAGATAGATGAGTATACTGTCTGTTTATACTAAGGAGGTCCCAGACGATGTTATTGGCGGAAGAAGCCGCAAAAACGGCAAGCCGGTTTCAAACGTTCGATGTGTTCGTGATTTTGTTTACGATTGTGATTGCTGTCGCGTTGGTGCGATCCGTTACGGCACCGATCAAAAATAAATTGGCTATCGGCTTTGCCGCCGTGGCTCTAATCGTATTCCTGTTCATGGACGTGTTGATGGTGAAGTACTGGTTAAGCTAGTTACATAGCTTACATTTCGAGACAAGTTCGGGCAGTTGGCACATCGTGCGGCTGCTCGAACTTTTTTTTGTTGCCAGAGCGGAAGGCGCGCGTCTATACTGGAGGCATAGGTATTATACATGTATCTCATTCTGTTAAAAAAGGGTGTGTGAGATGGCCACGGTTGAACGCGGGGAGAGCCAAGTCACGGAAGTGGGCAAACCATGTCGGAACTTTAACATTTTGGCAAGCGCTGTCATTCAGGATCCATGGGATGGGCGTGAGAAGCTCGTGCTGTCCAACTTTGCAGCGGGGCAAACGGGCAACTTGATCTTCATCGACACCCGAACCGGAGAAGGGGAGTCCCTGATGCTCCCGGGAGACGACGGAGCCTGGGGACTCGTGAACTGGCACAATGAGAAGCTCGTCGTGGGGACATGCCCGAACCATGCATACTTGCATTGCCTCGATTTGCGAACGCGCGAATGGGCCGAACCGCTCCGGGACGAGTCGGAGAAATATTTCTGGGACATGACGCTCGGATCGGACGACCGGATCTACGGCGGCACTTGGCCGGGGTGTTCCTTGCTGCGATATGACCCCGTACAGCACAAGCTGGAGAACCTGGGGCGTGTCTCCGACAACCCGAAAAATCTGTACAGCCGGCCAGTAAATGCAGGCGTCCCCGGTTACATCCTGATAGCCGGCGGGTATGACGCGCCTTTCCTGAAGGCGTATCATATCGAGAGCGGGACGTTCCGGGACTTCGGGACGCCGGGGTATATCGTGCGAGAGGCCAATGCTAGGTTTATTTGTACAATGAAAGATCGAGATTTGGAATTCTATGATTCGACCACCTTCGAGAAACTGGAAGACCCGCAGCTGCAAGAGCAGTTGACGGGAAAAACAGCCGTTTTGGCGAATGGAGACAAGGTCCGGGCTCTTCCGCTTGCGGAAGCACGGTGGGCAGGGGTGCGAGGGCAAGACTACTACATCATCGAGTCATTGGATCACGTGCCGGAGCTGAAAAGAATCCCGGTACCTGCCCCTGCAACCCGCATCCATACGATCACGACTGATGCAGAGGGGCACATCTGGGGCGCTTGCGGTTTCGGGCAGACGATCTTCCGGTTCAACCCAGCCGACGGCTCTTACTGGAACTCCTCCTCGGTCTGCAGCTCCGGGGGCGAGGTATACGGCATGCGGTTCGTCGAGGGCAAGCTGTTCCTGTCGGCGTACGTGGGCGGCGATCATATCGTCTACGATCCCACGCAGCCTTGGGATCAACTGGGGAACGTGAACCCGAAGTCGCTGAAGCCGGTAAGGCCCGATTATGTGAGACCGGAAGGGCGGACGGTGATCGGGCCGGACGGAGGGCTGTGGACCGGGTGGTCGGCCAAATATGGAACATACGGCGGGGCCTTGTCCCGGATCAATCCAGAGACGGAGGAAGTCGACGTGTGGAAGGACGTCATCCCGGAACAGCAAGTCGCCGGGGTGGCCGCCGACGACCGGTACGTGTATTTCACGACGAACGGCGGTGCGAGCGGACTGCCTTATCGGGATGTGCAAGGCCATCTTGGTGTCTGGGATCCGGAGCAAGGATTGGTCCATACGATTCAGTTCGGGCTTGAAGAGAAGCTGGGCAGTGGCATCCTCGCAGCGGCGGGACTCGTGTATGTAGGTGTCGGCCAGGAGATCCGGGTGTTCGACCCGGCCCGCATGGATTTTCGAGCGGAACGGACGTTTGCGCTTGAAGCGCCATGCGGCTGGCTCGTGGCCGCTCGTGAAGGCGCCACCGTGGCGGCATTCTGCGGCAAGAAGCTGTTGCTCATCGACACGGTGAGCGGAACCGTGGAGCAGGAGGTCGATCTACCCGGACCGGTGCGTGCGGCGACGGAGCATCCGGACGGGATTTATTTTGCGGTGGAGGAAGCGCTCTATCGGCTATCGCTGTAAAGAGGCGTAAGCAAGCGAAACCAAATGAAATTGCACCGTCCGGCACTCGGGCGGTATTTTTTTCACTTCACTGAAAGGGGATACAAATTTCGGTCGGGATTAGGTACAGTAAGGGAAGGAGAAAGGGGGCAGGCGGATGCATTTTAGCGGTGGGGATTTCGGAATGGGCGGCGGCATGCGTGGAGGTGGTGGTGGCGGAGGAGCCGGTGGCGGCGGAGGTGGAGCAAACCGGCATCGGATGCGCGAGCTGGCGAAGACCGAGACGTTCGATTGGAAGATCATCCGAAGGGTGCTGCAGGCCTTCGTTCCGTACTGGCCCCGGGCCGTGCTGATCGTAGTGCTGATCCTGATCACGGCGATCGGCAATCTGGCGCCCGCCTGGCTCACGCAGCGCATCATCGACAACGGCATCATGCAAGGCAGTACGGAGACGGTCATTCGGCTCTCGGCGATTCTGATCGGCATCGTGCTGCTCATGGGCCTTGTAGGCGTGTTCCAGAGCTGGCTGAACAACTCGATCGCCCAGAATGTGATGGCCGATTACCGGCTGTCCCTGTTCAACCATATTCAGCGGCAATCGATCCACTTCTTCGCCTCGCGTCAATCCGGAGAGCTCGTCTCCCGGGTGATGAACGATGTGACCGCGATTCAGAACGTCGTGACGTCCACGTTGATCGGACTCGTGAATAATTTCCTCGTGATCGTCAGCACGCTCTTCCTGATGTTCCATATGAACTGGAAGCTCACCGTGCTGGCGCTGCTCGTTGTGCCGGGGTTCGTGCTGCCGACGCAGAAGGTCGGGCAGTTCCGGCAGAAGCTGCAGAACGAAATCCAGCAGCGTATGTCATCCATGACGGTGCAGCTGAGCGAAGCGTTCGGAGTAAGCGGAGCGCTGCTCACCCAAATTTTCAGCCGGGAGAAATCCCAGAGCGAGCAGTTCGCTGCCGTCAATCAAGAGCTGCGTTCGCTGCAGATCCGGCAATCGCTTGTCGGCCGGTGGCTGTTCATGTGGCTCGGCGCTTTCTCGTCGCTCGGTCCTGCCATTCTTTGGGGATACGGCGGCTGGCTCGTCATTCATCACCAGATGGGCATTGGCGTGATCGTCTCGTTCACGACCTTGCTGGGCCGGTTGTACGGGCCTCTCAGTCAGCTGACCCAATTGCATGTGAACGTCTATTCTTCGATCGCGCTGTTCCGGCGCATCTTCACGATGCTGGATACGGTGCCGGACATTCAAGACGGACAGAAGACCTTGCCGCCCGGAAGTGTGGAGGGGAAAATTGCGTTCGACGGGGTCTCGTACACCTACCGGAAGTCCGGCGAGGAGCGCTACGAGCCGGTGCTGAAGGACATCAGCCTGACGGTCGAGCCCAGGCAGCTCGTAGCGATCGTGGGGCCGAGCGGGGCGGGGAAGACGACGCTCATGAACTTGATCCCGCGCTTCGCGGATCCGCAGGCCGGCACCGTCCGGCTGGACGATCAGGACATTCGCGAGCTGAGGCTGCCGGCGCTGCGCACCCAGATGGGGCTCGTCCCTCAAGACCCGTTCTTCTTCCATGACACGATCTACAACAACCTCTTGTTCGCTCACCCTACGGCGGCGAAGGAGGAGATCGAAGAGGCGTGCCGGGCGGCGCAAATCCACGAGCTTATCGCGAGCCTCCCGGAAGGGTATGAGACCGTGGTAGGCGAGCGCGGCTACCGGCTATCCGGCGGCGAGCGCCAGCGGCTGGCCATCGCCCGCGTCCTCCTGCGCGCGCCGCGAATCGTGCTGCTCGACGAGGCGACGAGCTCCCTCGACACGCTGGTCGAGCGGCAGATCCAGCACGCGCTCGAAGCGCTGATGGAAGAGCGGACGGCGATCGTCATCGCGCACCGGCTATCGACGATTCTGAAGGCGGACCGGATCGTCGTGCTGGAGGCCGGGCGCATCGCGGCGACGGGCAAGCACGAGGAGCTGCTCGAGTCGAGCGGGCTGTACCGGCAGCTGTACGAAGCGCAGTTCGCCTCGCGCGCGGCCGATTACAGCGAGAACAGCCCCTTATAGATACGCAGCACCGTGTCGCTGTTGCCGCTGTAGACGATGATCGCGAGCAGCACGATCGCTTGGGTAATGGCGCAACGGGCATAGAAGTAGGC
This sequence comes from Paenibacillus sp. HJGM_3, assembly GCF_045062745.1. Taxonomy (NCBI): domain Bacteria; kingdom Bacillati; phylum Bacillota; class Bacilli; order Caryophanales; family Paenibacillaceae; genus Paenibacillus; species Paenibacillus sp. HJGM_3. The sequence goes on along the minus strand of NZ_JBJGED010000016.1, from coordinate 29,849 downwards.
AGCCGACACCTTGCGGCGCTGCACGGTCGACTGCTGCAGCAGGCTCTCCAGCCCGATGAGCGCTCCGTGGTAGACGCCCCAGAGCAAGTACAGCCAGCTGAACCCGTGCCAGAGGCCGATCAGCACCATGATGAGCAGCGACACCCCGGCGGCGCCCCAGCGGGACGACAGCTGCCGGGAGAAGATCATGAAGATGTGATCGCGGAACCAGTCGCCGAGCGAGGCGTGCCAGTTGCGCCAATATTGCGTCAGCGTCGGGGACAGGAACGGCTGCTTGAAGTTTTCGGGAATTGTGTACCCCATCATCCGGCCGAAGCCGATGGCGATGTCCGAGTACCCGGAGAAATCGAAATAAATCAGGGCATAAAACCACACCATCAAGAACAAGCTTCGCGCCGGGTCGAGGTCCTGCTCCAGCACGGATTTGAATACGACGGTCATCGAGGCGACGAGGACGACTTTTTTGAACAAGCCCAGAATGACCCGCTTCACCCCGGCTTCGAAGTCGGTCGCGCCTACGGTGTAAGGCTTCTTGCTGTCGGCGATAAAGTCGCGGAACTTCAGGATCGGCCCCGAGGTGAAGGTAGGGATAAACAGCAAGTAGTTCGCGTAGTCGAGAAGCGGCGCGCGTCCGTCCCGGCCAACGTAATAGGCGAAGTAGAGTGCGTCGATCACCTTGAGCACCGTATAGATGAGCCCGAAGGTATAGATCACGTCGAAATAAGGGTGCTCGAACACACCCATCCCGAACAGCCGGAGCGCTGCGACGCCGATCACGTTGAGCGCGATCAGAGCGAGGAACGCGGCCTTGCGCCCCCTCTTCGCATAACAGAGCCCCACATAGGCCGCGTAATTGAGCGCGACATATGCGAGCGAGAAGGCGAACAGCTTCTGGCTGAACACGAACAGGAAGATGAGGTTGAACGCGAGCACGAGCACACGCTTATTCGGCTTCCACCACCGGGTCAGCATCAGCACGGCGATCATGCCGAACAGCGCGACCAGGGCGTACATATTGAGCAAGTAGGACATGAGAAGCTCCTCAATGAAACGACATTCTTAATACACTCTAGCTGGGTCCCCCGCAGCCTAAACTTTAAAAACCTTCGTAAATAAACAGCCCCTTGCCCGTAAACGCGATCAGCACGGCGATCAGCATCGCCAAGTAGACCGCTACTTCGAGGAGCTTGCGAAAGACTGGAGCCATGCGTCCACCTCCCGGGTAAATTGCGGCGCGCCGTCTTCACGGTTCAAGTGCACCAGGTCATGGAACTTGTCCGCCGCATAGGTGTTCGAGACGTCGAGCACCGGCACTCCGGCCGCTTGCGCGGTCTTCAGCACATGCTCCTTCAGCGGCTTCCAGTAAGCCGGCTGCGGATAGGCGGGATCCGGATTGAGCGGCATCAGCACGAGCTTGAGCGGCAGCTGCTCCCGGCGGGCATAGGCGACAACCCAATCGAGCGCGTCCAGGTTGTCCTGCATATCGGCGAGCGTCATCCAGTTGAACAGCTTCTCGTAACGGTCCCAGTCCGCCTTCAGCTGTTCCGGGGTATTCCGGCCGAAATACAGCTCCTTGTCGATCCACCGAGGCTCGTAAGTGTGCAAATCGAGCTCCCCGCGCTTCACGCCGTTCCAAGCGTTCCGGACGAACTCGAGGCACGAATCCTTCAGATAGGAGCGATAGAAATACAGATAAGGCTGGTACCACGGCTTAAACCACGGATAGGTCGGATCCGTTGTGAGCTGATCGAGCATCGTATGGGCGTCGATCCCGACTACGAGCTGGTCCTCTACCGTGTAGAGCCCTTGGTCCAGAATTAGCTGCAAATCCGTCAGCTTCCCGTAAGACAACCCCATCTCGACGAGCGGGTGGGTGGCCCGATCTTCCATGTAGGCGCCGGTCACCGCCGAGTTGCCAAAAAAAACGGGACCGGAGCGATCCCATTGATGATGATACAGCGTTTTGGTGAAATCGTCCTTGTAAAAGCGGCGGCTCTTCGACATCGGGTCCCAGTGCGCCAGGAGCGCGTTGGCTAGCAGGAACCCGGCGGCGAGCAGCAGGATGAAGCTATTGCGGCGCAAGACGCCGGTCATCCGGGGCCCCCAGGGCTTCCGGCTGTCCGACTCTCCCCCGCGGCCCGCTCTCCGGCGCTGAGACCGCGGGCCCAGCGGGCCGTCCATGTGCGTTGAACTTGCCGTAACTCGATTCATACCCGATTCACTCATTTATCCAATCGATTTGGCTTGCCAAGCGTGATATTGCTCTCGGAACTTGGCCGGCCATTGCCCTTCATCCAACCCGAACTGGGCGAGGAAAGCGAACACCCAGCGCTCGATCCCGAAGCCGAGACAGCCGGTAGTTGCCGGGCGCTTGCCCATGCTGATGTTGAAGGCCGTGCCGAACGCGGTGCTGTGGAAATTGACCGAGCTGCAAGCGATCGACTTGCCGATTCGCGGAATTGTGAGCCGCATCTCGTACTTCATTTCCTGATTGCGCTGGAACGAAGCTTTCACCTGGAAGTCGTTCGTAAAGAACGGGTCGTTCGCGTTCTCGATGATGCAATCCAGCTCCCACTCTTCCGCCAGCCCTTTCAGATGCTCGACCGCCTTCAGTCTGTTCTCGCGGACGAACTCCGGCTTGCCGACGAAGATCACTTCCCGCATGCTGAAGTCGAGCAGTCGGCCGAAATCGCCGTGGTTATGCGATTCGTAGCGGTGACACTTCGCGATCGCCGTGGCGATGAGGCCGTCGCCCTCCAGTGTCTCGCCCTGCAGCCCTTCGTAGCAGTGATAGCAGGTGGACGGGTTCATGGCGAACTTCGGCTTAGGCATATTCCGGTTCAGATCGAGCTCCGCCTCCGGCTTCCAGCCGCCCGCCTCGCGGATCGACTGGGAGAACGACTCGATGACATCGAGGTCGTCCCGCAGGTGCGAGAGGAAGTGCAGATGCTCGGGGAACGAGGTGAAATGGTTCGTCTTGTCCAGCGTAGTCAGATGGATGATCGCCGGATACGTCTCTTCCTTCGCGCCGAACGCATTGGCGATCCGCGTCACGAAGGTGTAGTCGAAGAAGCGCATCAGGCTGGAGAACGGCTCCCGGAACAGGAACAGCCCCTGGTCCAGCACCTTGATCGTCTTCGTCTCCACGAGCTCGGCGATAATGTCGCCCTTGTACGGCATCTCGCCTCGGCGTTCATACAAGATATGCTCCTTGAAGCCGAAGTCTCCCTTGGAGAATCGTTCGATCAGCCGCTCCACCTGGGCGATGATGCGGTCGTTGCCGTGTGGAGAGTGATGGACAATATGCAGATTCGTCCCGTCCAGCCAGATTCGCTCGATCGCTTCATCTACGAAGGACGAGGCGTATTTCACTTGGCCATGCTGGTTCGGGTCGAGCCGCTCCAGGGAGACGACGCATTCGCGTTGTTCAGTTGCTTGCTCCATAGCCCTCGCTTACCTCCCGGTCTTCTTCGTAATAAACTCCGCGATTTCCTGAATCGTATTGAGCGGGTAGAGCATGAGATCCTGGTTCGTGACCTGGATGCCGTAAGTTTGCTCGATATGCGCGATCAAGGCCGTGGCGCCGATCGAGTCGATATAGCCGTAATCGAACAGGTGCACGGTTTGGTTGAAATCGCGGTCGTCCGGCTCAATCTCATACCGGTCGCGAATATGCTGCTCTAGCTGTTCTGCAATGGGTTCTATCATGTTCTCACTCCCGCATCAATTGAATCGTCGTTTTCTCCCCGAAATGGGTGATCGTGTAGACGTTGTTGCCTTCCGCTTCGAATTTGTCGATTTTCAAATCCGTGCCTTCGATCCGGAGCTTGTCCGGACTGAACAGCTTGATCTGCTGCATCCCGTCGGAATTCAGGCCGACCGTCCAGCCGGAGCGGCTCTTGTCGATTGTGACCGGCACGTTCACCCGCTCGATATGCAGCTCAGGCTGCTGCTTCCAGTCGACCGCAATCGAGGTTCGGCCCTGCAGGCCAACATAGATCTTCTTGTCCTTCATCGTGACGATATCCGAATCCGTGCCGAACGGGATGTTCGCATAGGCCTGGCCCGGTTCGAAGACGACGCCGACCGCGTCACGGTATTCCTGCGCCATGCCGTCCGGAACGCGGCTCGTGTCCGCCTTGACCTTCAGGCTCAAATGCTTGCCGTTCCCCAGCTTGTTGCGGAGCTTATCCAATCCGTAGGCGAACCAGCTGCGGCTCACATGGATGTCGCTCATAAGGGAAGCCAGCATGGAGCGGGCCATTTGCGGCTCCGAGACGAAGTTGTAGTCCTGCTCGGTGCGAAGCCGGTCGAAGAATTGGGCGAATTCTTGAAAGTAAGCGAGCCTGTATGGCCTTTCCTGGTATTCAATATGCTCAAAATAGTTGATCGGCATGTCGAGCTTGGCCAGTCCTTTATACAGGTCCGTGCCCTCCAGCTTTTGGGTCTCGCTATTATACGGGAGCAACTTGCCCGGGGTAAACAACAGCATCGGCTGCTTGAGCTTCTCGTCGGCGAGCAGGAATGGGAACCCCCAGATGTAGTCCTGCCCGTATTGCGGCTCGAGCGGATCGTTCGGCGGCTTGAACCCGAAGTTGAACCAGATGCCCGCATCGTTCTCGTTGCGGAGCGTCTGCAGGTTGTCGGTATTGTTGATCCGCCATGTATGCTGGTTCGTGCCGGTCAGCGTCCATGGGATGCCTAGCGTCTCGAACGCCTTCTGATGAAGAGCGATCTCTTCCTTCTCCTGCGCGTCGCTCACATAGCTGTGCATGAACAGGTGCGGGTACAGCTCCAGCTTGTTCTTCCGCGTATATTCGAGGAAGTCTTGGAGCTGCTGCTTGTAAGGAAAATTAGGGTCGTCAATCGTGACCGGCTGGCTGTATTCCACCTGGCCGACGATGAGATCGTCCTTGCCGTCGTGGTTCAGGTCGTACCAGACCGGAACCGAGAACTGGCCGCCTACAATCGCCTTAGTGCCTATCTGATTCATCGTCTTGCCGTTCAGCGGACCTTGCGGCAGCCATGTGTCGTAAGTCCCTTGCTGGATATAGACGAGCACATCGCCTTGATGGTTGCCGACCGCGAGGTCCGGCTTGCCGTCGCCGTCCAAATCGCGGATCGACGGAGCGGCGTACTGCGCCGGGAGGTCGAACAGCTGCTCGCCGTCGGCGAACCGCAGCGGCGTCCCCTTCACGCCGCGGTACAGCGTGACGCGGCCGCTTGCGTCGCCGACGACGAGGTCGGCGACGCCGTCTCGGTCGACGTCGCCCAGAGCCGGGGCGGCGTTGTCCGCTTCCGCCGCGATCGGTGTGCCGGCCGGCGTAGTGAGCGGCACGGGGTCGGCGAACGCGCCGCCCGGCCCCTGCAGCGCCGCGAGCACGCGGCCGTCGGCGGTGCCCAATACGAGATCGGCGCGGCCGTCGCCGTCGAGGTCGCCCGCCGCGAGCGTCACGGCGCCCGCCGGGCGCAGCACGCGCTCGGCCGTGCCGGAGGCGAAGCGGACGGCCTGCCGCTCGCCGAAGGCGTCGGGATACGCCGTCCCGGCGGGAACCTGCTGCGTCGACGGCTTCTGGCCGACGTTGCGGTACCACGAGATCGAGCCGTCGGCGCTGCCGGCGAGCAGATCGGGTTTGCCGTCGCCGTCCAGATCGGCGATCGCCGGATAGGCGCGGTACGGCAGCTCCAGCTTCGTTTGCAGGTCGGTGCTCTGGCCCTCTTTGATGGGATACCCCGCCAAGTAGAGCAGCTTGTCCCCGCTGAGCAAATGCGTGCCGCTGGAATAAAACGAGTTAGGGAACTCGCCCACGAACTCGGGCTTGGCCGAAGTGCCGGTGTTCAGGTGGACGACAATGCCTTCATACCAGCGCCACCAGTCGAACGAGGACCGGACGAGCGAGAACGAAGGAATCTCGTTGTACCCTTTGAGCAGCTCGGCCCAGACGATGCCCTCTTGCTTCTCGAACGCGGGTAGTGCCTCGAAGTGGTTCTGAAACGCCATCGCCGGCCGGCCGTAGGGGCCGAGCACGCGTTTGAAGCTGTAGCCGAGCGTCTCCTTGGAGACGAACGCCACGTATTCGCTGCGCAGCAAGTGATTGGCGGCGGCGAACGAGAAGTTGAAGAACGGCTTCAGCTCCAGCCCGGTCTTGAAATTGAAGTAGTTCGCCCGCACGGTGCTCTGGTAGGCCGCGTCGTTGTTATGATCCTCGGTCAGTTGGGCGAAGCCCATCGTCGGGTTCATCCCGCTCTGCATGTCGAAGCCGGTGATGAAATACCGGTTCGGCAGGAAGCCGCTCGCGGTCAGGACGGTCCCGGCGCCGACGCGATTCAGCGTCGCGATCGCCTGGCCTTGCAGCAACGCGATCGGCTCGGCGGTGGAAGGCACAAGCGCCTTGCCCCAGTTCAGGCCGGGCATGTAATCCTTCAGCTTCAGCTGATTCGTAATGACATTCTCCACGAAGGCGCTCGCATATTCACGGAACACATCCTGAAAGCCCTGCAGACGCTCGTCGACCTCCGGGAAGGAGAACTGGGGCTTCTCGATGTCCGCAAAGGATACGGTCGATGTGCCCCCTAGCAAATCTAATGGGAGGACATCGATCAATTCATTGTCGACGTATAGATGGCCGCCTGCCTCCACATAGGCGCGCAGCCGGCCGATGTCCTCTTGCAAGGAAGGACTCTTCGCTACGCTAGGATCCAATACGATCGCATCATAGCTTCGCAGCTTGCTGGGGCCTAGCTCGCCGATCGGCCAGCGGTTCAGCGTCACGTTGGGGACAAGGGACTGTTCGTAGTTCAAATAAGCGGCTCGGTCATAGTCAGGTCCGCCGGTTGCATAGAGCAGACGGATGCGTTCCTCCCTCTGGCCGAACAACAGCAGCAATAGGCAGGCTACGACCAGAAGAAGGCCTATGAGCCAGCGGACTGCGTGCTTCGATACTCGCAATGATATCCCTGCTTTAGTATGAATTTGGGTATTCGCAATATGGCCATTATAGCATTTGCATCGTTTTTTGTTAATCTTTGACGAGACGGAGGGGGATTTTGTCACCTGGCGTCACATGGCAATACGACGCGCTTTTCTGGTACACTATAAGAGGAAGCAAGTAGAAGATAGGCTGGAGGATGCTGCAAGTGGCGAATTTAAACATACGTAAAGAACATATAGAGCTGCTCGCCCCGGCAGGAGACTGGGATTGCATGCGGGCCGCGGTCGCCAATGGCGCGGACGCGATCTTCTTCGGCGTGGACAAGTTCAACGCCCGGGTGCGCGCGCATAACTTCACGATGGACGAGCTGCCGGACGTGATGTCGTTCCTGCACCTGTATGGGGTGAAAGGCTTCGTCACGTTTAACATCCTGGCGTTCGAGGAGGAGCTGGACGACGCCAAGCGGCTGATCGAGGCATGCATCAACGCCGGGGTCGACGCGGTGATCGTGCAGGATCTCGGGCTCGTGAAGCTCATTCGCGAGATTTCCCCGGATTTCCCGATCCATGGCTCCACGCAGATGACGATTACGTCCCCGGAGGCGGTCGAGTTCACGAAGCCGTTCGACATCGAGCGGGTCGTGCTGGGGCGGGAGAACAACCTGAAGCAAATCAAAATGATCGGCGATCAGGCGAAGCTGCCGATGGAAGTGTTCGTGCACGGGGCGCTGTGCGTCTCCTACTCGGGGCAATGCCTGACGTCGGAAATGTGGGGCGGCCGTTCGGCGAACCGCGGAGAATGCGCGCAGGCATGCCGGCTGCCGTACGACCTGATCGTCGACGGCGAGCAGAAGCCGATGGGCGACGTGGCGTACTTGCTGTCGCCCAAGGATCTGGCGGCGCTCGAGCTCGTACCGGAGCTGATCGAGGCGGGCGTGACGTCGTTCAAGATCGAAGGGCGGTTGAAGTCGCCGGAATACGTGGCGAACGTCGTCAGCAAATACCGGAAGGCGATCGACGCCTACTTCGAAGGCCGCGATCCGCAGCCGTCGAAGGAAGAGCTGCGGGAGCTGCAGCAGAGCTTCTCGCGCGGCTTCTCGTACGGCTTCCTGAAGGGGACGAACAACAAGCAGCTCGTGGAGGGCACGTTCCCGAAGAGCAGGGGCGTGTTCCTGGGCCGCGTGAAGCAAGTGCTGCGCGATGGCGTCGTGTGCGAGCTCGAGGCTCCGCTGAAGCGCGGCGACGGCATCGTGTTCGACGCGGGCGACCCGACCCGCAAGGAAGAGGGCGGGCGCGTGTACGATGTACGGCGCAAGGGCGTGAAGCTCGAGGGAGAAGCGGCCGGCGGCCTCATCGAGATCGTGCCGGGACGGAGTGACGTCGACCTGAAGCGAGTACACGTAGGCGACCGCATCTGGAAGACGAGCGATCCCGCGCTCGACAAGCGACTGCGCCAGACGTTCGAGACGGACAAGCCGTACCGCGTGTTCCCGGTCCGCGTGAAAGTGACCGGCGCCCTCGGACAGCCGCTCAAGTCCTGGTGGACCGACCTGCAGACCGGTCACATCGTCATGGTCGAGTCGGAGCTGCACCTCGTCCAAGCGGAGAAGCGCCCGATGGACGAGGCGCTTTTCCAAGAGCAGTTCGGCCGGCTGGGCGGGACGGTGTTCGAGCTGGCCGGGCTGGACGTGCAGCTGCAGGGCGACCTCATCGTGCCCATGCGCGAGCTGAACCAAATGCGCCGCGAAGCGGCGGCGCAGCTCGAGGAGGCGCGCCGCCGGCCGCGCGCCTACATGAAGCGCGCCGTCGAGGTGTACGCCGACGCGATACCCGCTGCCACGGCCACCTCGGCCGCCGCGCCTTACCTGGTCGCACTGTGCCGCAGCCTGGAGCAGGTGCAAGCGGCGGGCGCGACGGAGGTGCCGTGGATCTACGCCGACTTCGAGTTCATCAAGCAGTTCCCCGCCGCGGTCGAGGCGGCCCGCGCCGCCGGCAAGAAGATCGCGCTCGCCACGCCGCGCATTCATATGCCGGGCGAGACCGGCTACTTCCGCAACCTGCTGAATCTGCGGCCGGATGCGGTGCTCGTGCGCAACACCGGGGCGATGTACTGGTTCATGCAGCATCGGATGAACAAGCCCGAGGAGTTTCAGCCGGAGCTGATCGGCGACTTCTCGCTGAACGTGACGAACCACAAGACGGTCGATCTGTTCGCCGCCGCCGGCTGCAAGCGGATCACCCCGTCCTACGACCTGAACATCCAGCAGATGGTCGACCTGCTGCGCCGAACGGACACGGGGCTCATCGAGCTCGTCTTGCATCAGCACTTGCCGATGTTCCATACCGAGCACTGCGTGTACTGCACGTTCCTGAGCGAGGGAACGGACTACACGAATTGCGGCCGCCCGTGCGAAGAGCACCGCGCCTCGCTGCAGGACCGCGTCGGCATGTCGCATCCGGTCCGCGTAGACGAAGGCTGCCGCAACACGGTGTACAACGCGATCGAGCAGTCGGGCGCCGAATACGTGTCGAACTTCCTGGAGCTCGGCGTGCGCGCATTCCGCGTGGAGTTCCTCGAGGAGACCGGCGAGAAGGTGCAGGAGGTGCTCGACCTATACGGCCGTGCGCTCCGCGGCGAGATCAGCGGCACCCAAGTGTGGCGCAAGCTGAAGGCCACGAACCAGCTGGGCGTAACGCGCGGTCAATTGGTGAAGTAAATCTGCAGACACAAATAAGAGGCCTCCCGGGGCTCGCTAATCTAGCGGACCTGGAGGCCTCTTCTCGTGGAATGCGTGCCTTACTTCCGGTTCGCGAACAGCAGCAGGACAAGCAAATACTGCCATTCCGCCCGGGATGACCAATCCCAACCCAAAGCGTTCACCTTCTCTCTCAACTGGCTTTTACTATTAAATGCAAAGTTGATAGAGTTGGCACGGCATACGGTCCTGCGGCTGACGTCCATTTCTCAGAAGCGGGCTTCTAACGTACCTAATTGCGCTTCAGCAAAACGAAACCGGTGACAGCGGTCGTATTCTGGGCAACGACGATGTGGAAGCCGTTGTTTTTCAGACAGCGCAGCGCTTTAGACAGCAATGCGCCTCTCACGAGAAAAGATCGGCAAGGGCTGGCGCTGCCGATTACGCGGACGGCGACGATTCTGCGCTTGGAATTCGGAATCAGCGGGTTTCTCTGCCAGGTGATAAGCACAAGATCGGGCTGTCGGGGGATCGTAGGGAGGGACATGGTCCTCACCTCCTTCAGCGTAGTCATCTCTAATTAATGCTGGAGAGAGACAGGCTGTCACGGCAGAGGATCGAATTAGGCAAATGTTGAAATCCACACTCGTTCACAATTTAGACACATTTTTTTAATCTTATTTTCAGATTCGTTTAAGGTTCGCTTATTGTTCCGCTTGTATATTTAGATTCGTTCGAGAGATAGATAGGCATAATGGAGAAGAAGGTTAGAGAAGTTTAGAGAGAAGGCTAGAGCACGGGAGGCTAGCGACAAGGTTAACGATAGAAGAGAGAAACCGGCGGAATTCAGTGAAAGGTTTGGACGAACAGGAGGGTGAACGCGTGTTAGAAGTCAATGCAGTCAGCAAGCTGTATGAGAACGAACGAGGGGTCCGCAACATCGATTTCTCCATGACCCGCGGCGAGATCGTCGGGTTCCTGGGGCCGAACGGCGCCGGCAAGACTACGACGATGCGCATGATCACCGGCTACTTGAACCCGACGAAGGGATCGATCAAGGTCGACGGCTTGTCGATGGCCGACCATCCGCGGAAGGCGCGCAGCAAGATCGGCTACTTGCCGGAGACGCCGCCGCTCTATCCGGAGATGTCGGTCCAAGCGTATTTGAAGTTCGTGGCCGATCTGCGCGATGTCCCGGTTCGGGAGCAGAAGCAGCGCATCGGCGAAGTGATCGAGAAGCTCGGGCTGCAAGGGCGCGAGAAGCAAATCATCCGCAGCCTGTCCAAAGGCTATAAGCAGCGGATCGGCCTCGCCCAGGCGATCGTGCACAACCCGGATCTGCTGATTCTGGACGAGCCCACGTCCGGGCTCGATCCGAAGCAAATTATCGAGATTCGCCAGCTCATCCGCGAGCTCGGCGAGAACCACACGGTGCTGCTCAGCACGCACATCCTGCCGGAAGTGAACACGCTCTGCAACCGCGTGCTCATCATCAATCAGGGGCAGATCGTGCTCGACGATCACCCGGACAACATCGCCCACTCGATGAGCGAGCAGTTCGAGCTGAAGCTCGAGGTGCGCGGGCCGAAGGCCGACGTCCTCCGCGAGCTGAAGAGCTTGCCGGCGGTCGCCAGCGTCAAGGAATTGGAGGCCGAGCCGAGCGCAGCCGATGCTGCGGAGGCGAGTGCCGCTTCCACCCGATTCCAAGTCACGGCGTCCGATAGGACGGATATTCGCGAAGCGGTGTTCTACCGGATGGCGGAACGCGGGTACCCGATTCTGGAGATGAAGAAGGAAAGCCTCAGCCTCGAGGACGTGTTCCTGAAGCTGACTACGGACGAGAAAGCCGACGCCGCCGCGGTCTCCGCCTCGTCGGATGAAGAGGAGGTAGAAGGCGATGCGTAGGGCTTGGGCCATTTGCAAAAAAGAACTGCAGCTTTATTTTTATTCGCCGATCGCCTATGTGGCATTTGCGTTTTATTTCCTGATCTCGGGTTACTTCTTCAGCATGAACTTCCTGAGCTCGCAAGTGGTCGACGTCCGGATGCTGACCGGCAACGCCATGGTCATCTACTTGTTCGTCATCCCGCTGCTGACGATGCGCCTCGTGTCGGATGAATTCCGCCAAGGCACGGACGAACTGCTGCTGACGTCGCCGGCAGGCATTGGGGAAATCATAATCGGCAAGTACATGTCGGCTTTTATCGTGCAAGTGATGCTCATTATCGGGAGCTTGCTCTATCCGTTTATTATGTCCCGGTACGGCGATCTTGATCAGCCGGTACTGTGGATGTCGACGCTTAGCATGCTCCTGATCGGCATCACGATGATGGCGGTAGGCTTGTTCGCCTCCTCGCTGTCCTCCCATCAAATGGTCGCGGGGATTGCGGGTTTTTGCCTGCTGCTCCTGCTCTGGATGATCGATTGGCTCGGCGAAACGCTCGGCGGCTCGGCAGGCGAGTGGATTGCCCAATTCTCGATCGTTGGCCGAACGGCGAATTTCGATAAAGGCATTTTCGATTTGGCCGATTTCTTGTTCTTTATTATGTTCACGATCGTCTTCGTGATGCTTAGCATTCAAGTCGTCGAACGCAAACGGTGGAGATAGGGGGGAAGACGTGTGAATAAATGGATCCGGGGTACGAACGCGACGGTGCTGTCGCTAGCGGTTATCGGTATTTTTATCGTCGCTACGATCTTCCTGCACTCGCTCACGGGCATTCAATGGGATTTGACCAAAGACAAGCAGTATACGCTGTCGGAGCAGACTCTGAGCATGCTGAAGAAGCTGGATAAGGACGTGAAGATCACCGCGTTTACCGGCGTGCAGCAGCAAGGCGACGACGTCATGAACCGACATGTGATCGATCTGCTGAAAGAATATGAGAAGCGCAACAGCCACATTAAGCTGGAGGAGATCGACCCGATCAGAGAGCCGTCGAAGGCGGCCCAATACCAGATCGACGCCGTCGGGACGACCATCTTCGAAAGCGGAGGCAAAACCCAAAAGGTATATAGCTATGAGCTGTTCCAGCAAGGCTCCACGGAAAGCTCCTATCAGTTCACGGGGGAAGAGAAGTTCACGCAGACGCTCCTTACTCTGGGCTCCGATGTGAAGCACCCGGTCTACTTCCTGTCCGGTCATAATGAGCTTCCGTCCAGTCAAATGTCCGTGTTCCGCAATGGGCTGGAAGGTGCCGGCTATACACTGGGCGACCTGAACCTGTTCAAAGAAGGCAAAGTGCCGGACGACGCGGAAGCGATCTTCCTGATCGGGCCTCAGAACGATTTGGACGAGAAGGAAGCGACGGCACTTAAGGAGTATGTCAAAGGCAAGGGCAAGCTGTATATTGCAGTCAGCTATGCCAAGGACATGACCAAGTGGAAGAACATCAACGACCTGTTGAACGCGATTAACGTAAAAAATCCAAACGCGATCGCGCTGGAGACCGGCCGGACCTCGCTGAACGACCAGCTGACGATTATTCCGGAATACGGCTCCCATGAAATCACCAGCGAGCTGTCTGCTCAGAACCGGGTGACAATCATGCCGCTGGCGCTCGTGCTGCAGACCGATACCGCGAATACGGACTACAGGGCGAACGCGCTGCTCTCCACCACCGACAAGGCCTACGGAGAGACGGATCTCGCCCAGCTTGAAGCAACGAGCAAGACAACGAAGGGCGATGCGGACCTGACGGGACCGCTGGATATTGCCTATGCGGTGCAAGACAAGGACAACAAGCCGAAGGCCGTCGTCATCGGGACCGCGCAATTCCTGATTGACCAGGTTGTCATGCAGCAAGGCAACAAGGACTTCGCGCTCAACGCGGTCGGCTGGCTCCAAGAACAAACGGATATGATCACGATCCGCCCACGGGAAGAAGCTCAAATGCAGCAAGCGATGCTCATGCCGGGCGACCGGACAAAAATTTTCTATGGCACTCTCTTAGGCTTCCCGCTTCTGTTCCTCGTTATTGGCGGCGTGATCTGGTGGAGGAGGAGAAAAGGATGAAGCGTTTCCTGCCGACGATCATCCTGGTTGTAGTCTGCATCGCCGGGTTCTGGTACGCGTCTAGTCAAAATTTCTTCAAGAAGGAAGAAGAGGCAACGACGAAGCCGCTCGTGACGGTGAAGAAGGAAGACATTACCGCCTTTAGCTTAAAAACAGGGACCGATACGGTGGAGCTGCAGTTGAAGGACAACGTCTGGTCCATGTCAAAGCCGTCGGCCCTGCCGCTTAGCACGATGGATGTGGATGGGTGGACGTCGTCATTCGTCTCGTTGACGCAAGACGGGGAAGTGGACGCGAATCCGAGCGACCTGGCCGGGTTCGGGCTGGCGACTCCGGCGAGCGAGTACACGGTGACGCTGAAGAATGGGTCGACTCAGACGGTGCAGGTCGGCAACCCGCTACCGATAGCCGGGTATAGCTATGTCAAGCTTAAGGATGCCCCGAACGTGTATAAGGTGAGCGATACGACGCTTCAGGGCTTGCAGAAGCAGCCGATCGATTTCATGAAGAAGATGCCGATCGAATTCACTTACAGCGACGTGCAGAGCTTGGCGATGACTTGGAACGGCGCGAGCAAAACGCTGACCAAGTCGGACACGACGAAGACGGCGAGTGAGTCGACGTGGAAGTTCGGCGAGAAGGAGCTGCAAGGCACAGATGCGACGGCTGTGCTCGACAAAGCGCTGCTGCTGTCGACCGACCAGCTCGCGAAGCCTGCCTCGCAAGTAACCGCAGGAGCGCCGGAGCTGAAGGTGGATGTGAAACAGAGCAAGGAGGGCAAGGAGACGACGGAGTCGTACACGGGCAAGGTGGACGGCGACAACGTCTGGATCGTCAAGCAAGGCGACACTTGGGCATATGCCGTCGCGAAGACGACGGTGCAAGAGATGTTCGATGCGTTGCAATAAGGGTTGGAAAGGCGAGCCGGTTTTCGAGGCTCGCCTTTTTGGTTAGAAGCCTTTGTATTGAGGTTCTTCGTTTTCCAATTGCTGAACCCGGCCTTCAACCTGCTGAAGAATTTGTTGGGTTTGTTGAGCTGCATTCGTGAACAGCGTTTTGGCTTCTTGATTCTGTGTGGCCAAAGCGAATTGCTCGAGGCTGGCCTGCGCGCTCTTTAAGGAAGCTACGCAAGTTTTCACATCGGACGCTACCGTCATTTTGATCACCTCCCTAGTTGAGAACGAGTATAATTTGTCCAGCTATTGCTGAAAAAAACAAGATAAAAAATGGCAGTCCCTTGGATGTTAATTTCCTGAAGTGGAAATTGATTTTCATCGTTCGGCTTCATAAGGACTGGCGGTTTAACAAACAATTTTAACGGTTGGAATCCGACATGGCTGCTAAGAAGGAGGTTCGGTATGCCCAATTGGGTGGAAGTTGGCGTCCGTACGTTAACCGCAGTTGTCATCCTTTACGCGATGACCAAAATATTAGGCAAACGACAAGTCACTCAGCTGTCCTTATTCGAATACATCACCGGGATTACAATCGGTAACATTACAGCATCTATATCCTTGGACTTGGACTCGTCGTGGTATTTAGGCCTGATTTCCATAACCGTGTGGGTTTGTGTTTCTCTGGGAATCGCCTTTTTACAGATGAAAAGCAAGACGATGCGCGACTTTATCGACGGCAAAGCCACGGTGCTGATTAAAGACGGAAAAGTGATGGAAGACAATTTGAAAAAAGAACGGCTTACATCCGATGAACTGATGCAGCAACTGCGCAAGAAACGGGTATTCAGGGTGGCGGATGTGGAATTCGCGATTATGGAGCCGAACGGAGAAATCAACGTGTTGTTGACCAGGGAGAATCAACCGTTGACCCCAAGGCATCTGGGCATCAAAGTCGGTCCCGAACAGGAGCCGCAATCGGTCATCATGGACGGCCAAATCTTGGACGAGCCTTTGGCTACTTTAGGATTAAACCGGCAATGGTTAAATACGGAATTGGAAAAGCTCGGGGTGGCCTTGGAAAATGTGTACCTGGGTCAAGTTGATTCCTATGGCCAATTATTTGTCGATTTGTATGACGATCAGATTAAAGTTCCCGTACCGCAGGAAAAAGCGGCGCTGTTCGCCACATTAAAGAAGTGCGAAGGGGATTTGATGCTATTCGGTTTAACTACAAAAAGTAAAAAGGCGAAGGACATGTACGAACAATGCTCGAAGCAAATGGAACAAATAATTGACGAATTGACGCCCGTACTTCACCGGTGAGAGAAGGAGGAGTTCAAGGATGCTGACCGGACACCAAAGCTGGACGTTTAAGAATCGGCCGGTTATTCGGGGGGCGGCCACGGTTGTCGGTCCTTTCGAAGGCCAAGGCCCGCTGGCCAATGATTTTGATATCATTCACGGAGATTTGCGGTTAGGTCAGGACAGCTGGGAGAAGGCGGAAAGAACCTTGCTGGAGGAAGCCGCCAAACTCGCGATCGAGAATGCCGGCTTGACCCAGGAGCAAGTGAATTTCTTCCTGGGCGGGGATCTGATGAACCAGATCATCAGCACCAGCTTCGCCGCACGTACATTGACGATTCCCTATATCGGGATGTTCGGGGCCTGCTCCACTTCCATGGAGAGTCTGGCGGTCGCGTCACAGCTCATCAACTCCGGATCGGCCAAATTCGCGGTGGCCAGTGCTTGCAGCCATAACGCTTCCGTAGAAAAGCAGTTCCGGTATCCGACGGAATACGGCTCGCAAAAGCCGCCGACCGCTCAATTCACGGTTACAGGCGCAGGTGCGTCGGTGGTGGCTCGGGAAGGCGAGGGGCCGATCGTGACCCAAGCCACAATAGGCCGAATCGTGGATATGGGCATTAAGGATCCGTTCAACATGGGCGCTGCGATGGCGCCGGCAGCGGTCGATACGATTCAGGCTCATCTTCGCGACCTGGAATTAGAGCCGGGCCATTACGACCTCATCGTGACCGGCGACCTCGGCAAGGTCGGGTATGACATCGCCTGCGAATTGCTCGAGGAACATAAAGTGCCGATCCATCAAACCCGCTATAACGACTGCGGCAAAATGATCTACGACTATAATAAACAGAATGTCCAGGCGGGTGCCAGCGGGGCCGGCTGCTCCGCGGTCGTCACGTACGGACATCTGCTGAAGCAAATGCACAAGGGAGAGCTCAACCGGATTCTTGTCGTCGCGACTGGAGCCCTGCTCTCCCCGCTGAGCTTCCAACAAGGGGAGAGCATTCCCTGTATCGCCCATGCGGTCGCGATTGAAAATAAGGGCTATGCGAATCCGTGAAACTCGGGTGGGATGGCGTGAATAAAAGGAACGACAAGGACCGTCAGGGTGTGCTTCCCCTAGCGGTTCTTCTTTGTGGTCACAATCAATCATATAATACATACTATATAGGGATTAAAGCGAAATATATTGCGTCATAAATGATCTGCGGCTATAATAAAACCAAAAGTAAGCTATGAAAAATGACGGCAGGGGGACGAAAGATGGAACCGAGAATCGCGATCAGCGGGACAGGCCGCATCGGCAGACTGGTGCTGCGGCGTGCGTTTACGAAGGGGTTGAGCCAGGGAGAGATCGTGGCGGTGAACACGACGAGTCCGATTGAGACCGTCGCCCACCTGTTGCAATATGACACCGTACATGGCAAGTGGGACGCCGATATTCGCGTGGAGGATGGGCACTTGGTGCTGAACGGTCATCGGCTCGCGGTCGTGTCCGAGCGCGAGCCGGCGCAGCTCCCGTGGCGTAGCCTGGGTATCGATATCGCGATTGACGCCACCGGGAAGTTCAACGATCGCCGCGGGGCGAGCCAGCACCTGGCGGCCGGTGCGGGGCGCGTTGTGCTGACGGCTCCGGGGAACGGCGCCGACCGGACTGTAGTGATGGGTGTGAACGAAACTAGCTTCCAGCCGGAGAGAGACCGCATCGTCTCGACGGCCTCCTGCACGACGAACTGCCTGGCGCCCGTACTGGATATTCTGGACGAGGCGTTCCGGGTCCAATCCGCCTGGATGACGACGGTGCATGCGTTCACGAATGACCAGAATCATCTAGACAATCCGCATAAGGATCTGCGCCGGGCGCGAGCCTGTACGCAGTCGATCGTCCCGACCTCGACGGGCGTGGGCAAGGCGCTCGCCGACGTCCTGCCGCATCTCGCCCCGCGCATTCATGGCTTGTCGCTCCGCGTCCCGACGCAGGACGTCTCGGTCGTCGATCTGACCGCCCAACTGGCGGCTCCGGCTTCTGTGGAAGCCGTAAGAGACGCGTTCCGCCGGGCGGTCTCCGGACGTTACGCGCCTTATGTAGAGTACAATGAGCTGCCGCTCGTCTCGAGCGACTACATCGGCAATGAGAAGTCCGCCATCGTGGACGGCCTGTCGCTCATGACATCCGGCCATCAGGTGAAGCTGCTCGCCTGGTATGACAACGAATGGGGCTATGCGTCCCGGGTCGTTGATTTCGTCGAATATGCGGCCGGTATGGATATGGTTCGCACCGGGTCGAATTGGAATGAAGCGGCTGCGCAGTAGCGTTTATGCGTCGACTAAGCAAGTACGAGTGATTGGAAGTGCGGAGCCCCGTCCGGCTGCGGAATCGTCTCGAACCGAACGACACGGAACACTTCCTCCACGGCGTGCAGCAGGTTCGTATCGCTGTACATGGCGAAGAACCGCTTCGGCTCATAGTGGTCCTGCTCCCATATGCCCTCGGAGTCGTTCCCTCCATAGACGCCCATGAAGAACAGACCGCCCGGCTTCAGCACGCGCCGGATCTCCTGCAGAACGTCCGGCAGCTCCCGCTTCGGCAAATGCAGCAGGCAATTCAGAGCATAGACGCCGTCGAAGACCGCTTCGGGGAACTCGAGCCGGCGGAAGTCCATCAGGCGTGCGTCCAGCCCCTTGGCCCGGCACAGCCGCACCATCTCCGGAGAGGCGTCCGTGCTCGTCACGGAGAGCCCTTCGTTCTTGAAGAAGTAGCTGTCGCGTCCCGGTCCGGCACCCAGCTCCAGCAGCGTGCGCGCTCCGGCTTCCTGCAGCAGGCCGAGGTATTCGCTGCGGACGCGAAGCTTCCAGTCGCTGATCTCCATGCCGTCCCGCTCCTCGGCGTGGTTGTTGTACGATTGAATGAGTTGCTGTTGAATGATCGCTTCGGTCATTGTCATCATCGCTCCTTGACGAGTGGTCATACGCATACATCTATCATGACAGGAACAACAGTTCGTGTCAATTGAATGCACCTGAGAAAACTGTCTGAGAAATGACAGTTTTTTATTTTGCGTTCTTGCATTGAAGAGTAATTATGTGTACTCTTTAAAGTAATAATACTTAAATTTCTTTAGGAGGCGATCTCTTGACCATTCATGATTTGGAGCCCGATCGAGCAAACCTGCACGGCACATTTTCGCGCGACTATGCCCCCGTCCTGACGATCCGGTCCGGTGATACGGTGCGGTTCCGTACGTTGGATGGAGGCTGGGGGCTGGAACCGGGATTGCCCGGCGTTCGCAAACGTGTGCCCAAGGAAGGTCCCCGCGATCACGGCCACGCCTTGTGCGGTCCGGTCGCAATCGTTGGAGCGGAGCCCGGCATGACGCTGGAAATCCGGATCAACGAGATTCGTCCGGGCGGCTGGGGCTGGAGCGGAGCGGGCGGCTTCGCCCATCCGGTGCTGGAGTGGCTCGACCTGGCGAAGGGCGAAGAGCTGCACATGAATTGGCTGCTGAACGGGCATACGATGGTCGGAACCAGCGACCGGGGGCACCGAGTGGCGCTTCGGCCGTTCATGGGCGTCATGGGCATGCCCTCGGCGGAGAATACCGTGCACACCTCATTCATCCCGAGACCCCAGGGTGGCAATCTGGATTGCAAGGAATTGGTCGCAGGAAGTACATTGTACTTGCCGATCGCCGTGTCGGGCGGCCTGTTCTCGGTAGGCGACGGCCACGCCGTGCAAGGGGACGGCGAAGTCGGCGTTCCTGCGCTTGAATGCCCGATGGACTTGGTCGATCTGACGTTTCGCGTAAGGGACGAGATGCGGCTTACGCTGCCTCGGGCCAAGACGGCGTCGGCCTGGATCACGTTCGGGTTCCATGAGGATCTGAACGAGGCGAGAATGATTGCTCTCTCGGCCATGCTGGATTTGATGGGCGAGCTGTATGGGTACGATCGCCGCGAAGCGCTGGCGCTCGCCAGTCTCGTCGTCGACCTAAGGATCACACAGATCGTGAACGGGATTCAAGGGGTGCATGCGGTCCTGCCGCATGGCTCGATTCGATAAGGGGAGAAACTCGCCATGTATGAAGAGATCCAACTGAATGTGCCGCTGTTGAAACGCCGCGTGCCGAACCTGACGTCGGCTGCCAAGGCGGTCGGGCTTCGTGCGGCGACCGTCTCCAATCTATGCACCGGGCGCATCCCGATCGGACGCGCCGAAGTGCGCACGCTTGTCACGCTGGCCTCCCTCGCAGGGTGCACGCTGGATGAGCTCATCATCCGCGGCGGCGGAGCGGGCATGATCGAGACGGGCATCAAATGCCTCGATCTGTTCGCGCCCTTGGTCCGGGGCGGGACGATCGGCCTGGTGGCCCGGCCGAACATGGGGCAGCTCGTGCTGCTGCAGGAGCTCATGCGGAGGTTGAAGCAGCAAGAGGTAGCTTCGGTATTCTGGACGCCCAAGCAAACCGTAACCGGCGTTGAAGACGTGTGCGGAGAGGCGGAGGCAGTGTGCCGCACGCTGCAAGAAACCGTCCAGGCGGTGAGCCGCTTGCGGGCCGACCGCGACGTCCTGCTGGGCGCCGATCGGGAGGTTGTGCTGTCCGGGGAGTGGTTCGAGCTGCGGGAGCAGCTGCAGGAAGCCGGTGCTCGCCATGTGACGCTCGTGCTCGTCGATACGCGCGGGGAAGCCGTGGACGAGGAGTCCCCGTATGGGCCTCTCGACACGCTGTGGCGATTCGACATGGGGCTGATCGCCCAAGGGTTCTACCCGGCGATCGACCCGGTCTCGTCCGCCTCGGTGTTGTCGGAGGGCGCGTACCTCGATACCGCGCACCTGTCGATCCAGCACCGGGCGAGGAAGCTGCTTCGCCGGTACCGGGAGCTGCGGGCGCTAGTGCAAGCGCGCAGCAACACGAAGGGCCAGGCGCAAGCGCCTGACCCGGAGAAGTTCTCTCTGCCCGAGGCAGAGGCGGCCGTCTATCGGACAGGCGAGCGCCTCGAGGCGTTCCTGACCCAGCCGTTCTATGTAGCCGAGACGTTCACGGGACGAGCAGGCGAGTGGGTCCCTCTCTCCGATACGCTGGAGGGCGTACGCCGCATTCTCGACGGCGCCGTCGACCAAGTGGAGCCCGCCCGGTTGACTTACTCGGGCCGGCTGACTCTCTCGTAGACGAGGAACTCATAGCGGTACGGGTTCTTCTCATCGGTGAGCCCCGGTTCCCTGGATACGAGCGTCCACTCGGACAGATCGAATTCGGGGAAATACGTGTCGCCTTCGAACTCGTGGTCGATCTCGGTGATATAGAGCCGGTCAGCCACCGGGAGGAAGAGGGCGTATACTTCCGAGCCGCCGATGACAAACAATTTCTCCCGCTCGGCGATGCGGAGCGCTTCCTCGACCGTATGCACGACCGTACAGCCTTCAGCCGTGAAGCCGCGTTCCCGGGTCAGCACGATATTGTGCCGCTTCGGGAGCGGCTTTTTGCTAAGGGAGTCATACGTTTTGCGTCCCATCAGGATGGCGTGTCCCGACGTGACCGTCCGGAAATACGCTTGCTCCGCCGGCAGCCGCCACGGCATGCCGTTATTCCGTCCGATCAACCGGCGGCGGTCCATCGCCCAGATGAGCGAGATGGGATGGCTAGAAGAAGTAGTAGTCAATGGGGCCATGTCCTCCAGTCCTGAGTGTTAGATCGCAATCGGCGCCTTGATCGAAGGGTGGTAGCGATAGTCGACGAATTCGAAGTCCTCGTACCGATAGTCGAAGATTGAATCCGGCTTCCGGTTAATCCGCAAGGTTGGCAGCGGGAAGGGCTCCCTGGACAATTGCAGCTCGACCTGCTCCAGATGGTTCAAATAAATGTGCACGTCCCCGCCGGTCCATACCAGATCCCCGACGTCCAAGCCGCACTGCTCGGCGACCATATGTGTGAGCAGCGCATAGCTGGCGAGGTTGAACGGCAGCCCCAGGAACGTATCGACCGACCGCATCTGGAACATGCAGCTCAGCTTGCCGTTTGCGACATAGAATTGGAAGGCGTAATGGCACGGCGGCAGAGCCATCTTGTCGATTTCCCCTACGTTCCACGCGTTCACCAGGTGCCGTCGCGAATCGGGATTGCGGCGGATCGCTTCGACGACGTTCGTAATCTGATCGATGACCCGGCCGTCGGGGGTATGCCATGTACGCCATTGCGAGCCGTAGACCGGACCGAGGTTGCCGTCCGCGTCGGCCCATTCGTCCCAGATCGACACCTTGTTGTCTGTCAAATATTGAATGTTCGTGGCGCCGCTCAGGAACCAGATCAGCTCATGAATGACCGATTTCAGATGAATGCGCTTCGTCGTAAGCAGCGGAAACCCTTGCTGCAGGTCGAACCGCAGTTGCCGCCCGAACACGGAGATCGTGCCGGTGCCGGTCCGGTCCTCCTTGCGCACGCCGTTATCCCGGATGTCTTTCAATAGCTCCAGATAAGATTTCATAAGATCCGTAACCCGCTTTCCGTAAGAAGGATGCCTACATTATAACAAAACGCCGCCCTGAGCGTCAGGCGTAAATGTCCCAAACACACCTATCGCTCGTCCCCGGCGCAGATCCAGTTCACGTCATGCTCCCGCAAATAAGCGCCCCAAGCCTCAGGCGCCGCCACGTCGCTCACCACGATGTGGATTTGCCGCAAATCCGCAATTTTATAAAAATGCACGCGCCCGAACTTGGAACGGTCGGTCATCACGATGCATTGTCCCGACCGGTCCATAATTTTGCGCGCCAGCCGTCCCCGTTCGGGATCGAAAGTTGTAATGCCCTTCTCCAGCATCATGCCGTCGATCGACAGGAACGATTTGTCCACATGGAAGCTCTCCGCCATCTGCTCCGCGAACGCCCCGGATACCCGCGCATGCTTGGCGCTCACGCGGCCCCCGATCATGATGATGTCGCCGTCGAACCGCCCTTGGTTCGCGTAATCGATCAGCAGGTGCAGAACCGGAACCGCGATGGTCAGGACGGTTACATGGCGCTTGTCCAGCATATAGGGAAGCAGCTGCTCCGTCGTCGTCCCGTCATCGATGTAGATCACATCGCGATCCTCGATGAGAGAAGCGGCGGTCCGGCCGATCCGCTGTTTCTCCTCCGCATGAATAATCTCCCGGTTCATATAGGAGAGCTCCTCGCGGGACACGTCGGGCTTGACCGCCCCTCCGTAGACGCGCTTCAGCCGATGCTGCTCCTCCAGCTCCTCCAAGTACCGGCGGATCGTCTCCGAGGACACTTGCAGCCGGTCCACCAGATCGTTCGTCCGGACTTTGCCTTCCAGCTGCAGCAGCTGCAGTATATACGCTTTGCGTTCTTCTCCGATTAGGGACACCGAACCGTCCTCCTTGCTCCGCCCAAGATGCGCTCGATTCCATTATAGCATAAGAATAACGGTGGCCTGTCCATCCTTTCGGGTAGGTGATGACAGGCTATGCAACGAGCCGATTCTGTATTACGATGGAGCAGGGGCATCGCATATGGCGGAAGCCTCGACCATAGTCTAGGATTGCGACCGACCGGGGTCCATAGAAGACGACATCGAGATTCGTTACAATAGAGATACAATCCAGTAGAGGGGCTGAGCACCTTGACCAAATTATACCGTTCGCGAACCGACTCGAAGCTGTTCGGACTGTGCGGCGGCTTAGCGCAAATGATTAACGTAGACTCCACGCTGCTGCGTGTTATCGTCATAATTACCGCGTTCTTCTCCGGGGGGACGGTAATTCCGATTTACTTCATCGCTTGCCTCGTCATCCCGAAGGAGCCGGCCTTCGATTTCCCCGACCCTGCGTCGCACGGGCCTTACTACGGGCCCAACTACGGGCCGACCCCGGGGCGAAATACGGGCTACTATGGCGGCAGCCAGTCGGCGGGGCATTCGACAGGCTTTCAACCGAGCGGAGCGCGCTCTTATGGGCAAGGACAGCCGAACCCGCCTAGCGGATTCGGGCCGCAGCCGGGTCCGCAAGCGCCCGGGTCTCAAGGGCCGGGACCGGTGCCGGGGCAGCCGTTCCCGCCGCGCGAATCGACGGTTGACGAGATGATGCGCGACATGGAGAAGAAGATGCTGCAGAGGGAGATCGACGAGCTGCGCGCCAAGCTCGCCCAGTATGAGCTGAAAAACCGCAATCCGGGTCCGGAAGGCGGCAATGAAGAGCGTTAAGCGGTTAGAGCTTTGATGAGAGCTTTGATGAGAGCTTTGGACACCCCGAAATCGGGACGGTCCGAAGCTTTTTTACGTATGAGGATATCGTAATCCCGGGGTCCCCGCAAAGGGGCTCTGCCCTGGAATAAGCTCCAGAGGCCCACGTCACTTTGTGGGGTTTCATTACGATTGCGAACATACATTCGATTTTGCTATGATAAGGCTGACGACCGAAGTACGGAACCGCAGCGGCTTAGCAGGCAATGCCCATTTGACACCCCTACCGGTGTATTTTAGACTGAGAGTAACAGACCATCACAAGCGAGGTAGCGAAGTTGAGGATTGACTTGAGCCGCTGGCGGCACGTATTCAAGCTGGACCCGGACCGGGAGCTGACCGAGGAAGCATTGGAGCGGCTATGCTCGTCCGGGACGCATGCGGTTATCGTAGGGGGTTCCACCGGAGTCACCTTCGACAATACCGTGGAGCTGTTGGGGCGCATTCGCCGCTACGAGCTGCCTTGCGTACTGGAAGTGTCCGACCTGGACGCCATCGTCCCCGGATTCGACCTCTACTTGATCCCGATCGTGCTGAACGCCTCCGATCCCCGTTGGATCGTGGGCAACCAGATGGAGGCGATTCGCGAGTACGGTCCGATGATGCCGTGGGAGGACATAGTGCCGGAAGGCTACGTCATCCTGAACCCGGCCTCGACCGCCGCTCGGCTGACGGGGGCCGACACAACGCTTGCCGCCAAGGATGTGCTGGCTTACGCCAAGCTGTGCGATCGGTTGCTGAAGCTGCCGGTGTTCTACCTTGAATATAGCGGCACTTTCGGGGACATGGAGCTCGTTCGTCGGGTTGCCGCGGGGCTGGAGCGGTCGCGGTTCTTTTATGGAGGCGGCATCGACAGGTTGGACAAGGCTCGGGAGGCGGCCGGCGCGGCGCATACGATCGTTGTGGGCAATATCGTGTACGAGGACCTGGAGCGGGCGCTCAGCACCGTTCGTATTTTAGAGGAAGACCGGTAGACGGACCGCATTACATGAATGAAAGGTTGTTAGGCTATGAATCCTTCTCTTGACATACATGACGCTATATCGAGATTGAATCCGGAGCAGCAGAAGGCGGCGAGGACGCTGGAAGGGCCTGTGCTGATCATGGCGGGGGCGGGCAGCGGCAAGACCAGGGTGCTGACTCACCGGATCGCCTATCTCATCGCGACGCGGAAGGCGGCCCCGTGGAGCATTCTCGCCATCACGTTCACGAACAAGGCGGCCCGGGAGATGCAGGAGCGGGTGGGGAAGCTCGTCGGTCCGTCCGCAGGCGACATCTGGGTGTCGACCTTCCACTCGATGTGCGTGCGCATTTTGCGCCGGGATATCGAACGGATCGGCTACACGTCCAATTTCACCATTCTCGATTCCACCGACCAGCTCTCCGTCATCAAGAACTGCATGAAGGAACTGAACCTCGACACGAAGAAAATCGAACCGAAGGCGGTTCAAGCGGAGCTGGGCAATGCCAAAAACGAGCTGCAGACGCCCGAGCAGTACGAGGCCAAGGCCGGAAGCGATTACTTCCTGAGCCGGTGTGCGCAGGTGTACAAGCTGTATCAGAAAAAGCTCAAGAGCAACAACTCGCTCGACTTCGACGATCTGATCATGAAGACGACGGAGCTGTTCAAGAACGTACCTGAAGTGCTGGAGTTCTATCAGAATAAGTTCCAGTACATCCACGTGGACGAGTATCAGGATACGAACCGGGCCCAATACGTGCTCTGCCGCCTGCTCGCGGAGAAGCATCACAACCTGTGCGTCGTAGGGGATTCCGACCAGTCGATCTATCGCTGGCGGGGGGCCGACATTACGAATATTCTCAATTTCGAGAAGGATTATCCGGAATCGACGACCGTCTACCTGGAGCAGAACTATCGGTCGACCTCGAACATTCTCGACGCGGCGAACGCCGTGATCAACAACAATACCGGGCGTAAGGCGAAGAAGCTGTGGACCGATCAGAACGGGGGCAGCAAGCTGAAGCTGTTCCTGGCGGACTCGGAGCATGCGGAAGGCTACTATGTGGCGAATGAGATCATTCAGAACCGCAATCGGGGCAAGTCCTATGCCGAGCATGCCGTGCTGTACCGCACGAACGCGATGTCCCGGGTGATCGAGGAAATTTTCATCAAATCCGATATTCCGTATCAAATCGTGGGCGGAATCAAATTCTACGATCGTAAAGAAATCAAAGACCTGCTCGCCTATCTGCGGTTGGTGTCGAACCCGGACGACGATATCAGCTTGGCCCGGATCATCAATGTTCCGAAGCGGGGCATCGGGGACACGACGGTAGACAAACTGGCGGAGATGGCGGGTAGCCGGGGGATCTCGATCTTTGCCCTGCTGGAGCAGCTCGATGCGCTCGAATTGGGCGCCCGGTTCAAGAGCGCCTTGGCCGACTTCTATGCGACGATCCTCAACCTGCATTCGATGGTCGAGTACTTGTCCGTCACGGAGCTGACCGAGAAGATGCTCGAGCTCACCCGCTACCGGGACGACCTGCGGCGCGAGAACACGATTGAGTCGCAGTCCCGGCTCGAGAACATCGACGAGTTCCTGTCCGTAACGATGGACTTCGAGAAGCGGAACGAGGACAAGTCGCTCGTCAGCTTCCTGACGGACTTGGCCTTGATCGCCGATATCGACGCCGTCGATCAGGACGAGGACGAGGGGCCGAAGGAGAGCGTCATCCTCATGACGATGCATAGCGCGAAGGGTCTTGAGTTCCCCATCGTGTTCATCGTCGGCATGGAGGAGGGCGTCTTCCCGCACAGCCGCGCGTTCCTCGACAACGAGGAGCTCGAGGAGGAGCGCCGGCTCGCGTACGTCGGCATCACCCGGGCGGAGAAGGAGCTGCACCTGACCTGTGCCCGGGCGCGCACGTTGTACGGGAAGACGACGGCGAACGCCCCTTCGCGCTTCCTGCGCGAGGTGCCGGAGTCGCTCCTCGAATGGGTCGGCCCCGGCCGCGAGGGCGGCGGCTCGAGCTTCGGCTCGAGCTACGGGGCCACGGGCAGCTACGGCGGCGGCTATAGCCGTACGCCGTTCAGTGCCGGCGGAGCCGGCGCGGGCGCGGGCGGTTATGGCGCCCGGGGCGGCTCCGCCTATGGCGGCGGGCCTGCGGCCGCCGGCAGCTTTGGCACGCGCGCGTCCGCGGCGGCGCGCGGCGTGGCTCCGACCGGCGGGCCTGGCCGGCCGGTCGCTGGCGGTGCGGTCGGCGGCGGAGGCGCGCCGACCTCGTACGGCCACGGCGACAAGGTGTCCCACGGGAAGTGGGGCACCGGGGTGGTCGTGGCCGTGAAGGGCAGCGGCGACGACCAGGAGCTGCAGATCGCCTTTCCGGCGCCGGTGGGCGTGAAGCGCCTGCTGGCCAAGTTCGCGCCGATCACGAAGGTGCAATAATCCTAGTAAGATTAACCTATGAACGAGAGGAACGTGAGTCCGTTGTCCGAAGCCGAAGCGATCCCGACCGCGAACGAGGAAACCTTGAACAGCATGAAGCAGCTGATCGAAGAAATCAGCCGGCATAATTATGCTTACTACACGTTGGATCAACCTACGATTAGCGACAAGGAATACGATGAATTGTATGACCGGTTGGTGGCGCTGGAGCGGGAGTCTGGCCTCGTGCTGCCCCATTCGCCGACGCAGAGGGTGGGCGGCGAGACGCTCAGCGGCTTCGAACCGCACCGGCACCGGGCCCGCCTGTGGAGCCTGGACAAGGCTCAGAA
This sequence comes from Paenibacillus sp. HJGM_3, assembly GCF_045062745.1. Taxonomy (NCBI): domain Bacteria; kingdom Bacillati; phylum Bacillota; class Bacilli; order Caryophanales; family Paenibacillaceae; genus Paenibacillus; species Paenibacillus sp. HJGM_3. The sequence goes on along the minus strand of NZ_JBJGED010000016.1, from coordinate 2,033 downwards.
TCGGGACGCGCTGATGGCGTGGCACACTCGCGTGCAGAAGCTCGTGAACGATTACAACGCGAAGAACCCGGAGACCCCTCTGCCTACGCCGTCCTTTGTCGTGGAGTTGAAGTTCGACGGACTTTCCTTGAACCTGACCTATGAGGGCGGCCAATTGGTCCAAGCGGCGACCCGGGGCAACGGGGTTGTGGGGGAAGGCATCCTGGCCCAAGTGAAGACGATCAAGTCGATCCCGCTGGAGATTCCGTTCCGCGACGGCCTCATCGAAGTGCAAGGCGAAGGCATGATGTTCCTCTCGGTATTGGAAGCTTACAACAAGACGGCGGTGGAGCCGTTGAAGAATGCGCGCAATGCCGCGGCGGGCGCGCTGCGCAACCAGAATCCCAAGATCACGGCGGAGCGCCGGCTCGATGCCTTTATCTACAATATAGGGTATGCGGAGGGAGTCTCGTTTACCGACCACCAGGAGATGGTGGCGTTTCTGCGGGACAATCGGTTTAAGGTGAACCCTTATGTGCGGTTCCTCTCTACTATAGAAGAAGTGGCTGAAGAGCTCACCCAGCTCGAGGCCATTCGGCATACGTTCGATTATTTGATCGACGGCGGCGTTGTGAAGCTGGCCGATATGCGGACGCGCGAGGTGCTCGGTTATACGGACAAGTTCCCGCGCTGGGCGGTCGCCTTCAAGTTCGAGGCGGAGGAGACGACGACGATTCTGGAGTCGGTCACCTGGGAGATCGGCCGTACGGGCAAGCTGACGCCGGTCGCCACGGTGGAAGCGGTCGACCTGGCCGGGGTGACGGTGCAGAAGTGTACGCTCAACAACATCGGCGACATCGAGCGGAAGCGGCTCAAGCATGCGCTCGGCACCTCGGTGTTTATCCGCCGCTCCAACGACGTTATCCCAGAGATTCTCGGCAAGGTAACGGACGAGGATGACGGTGGCGAGATCATAATGCCGGATGTGTGCCCGGCCTGCGGCTCGACTTTGGAGATGCGAGGCGCGCACTTGTTCTGTCCGAACCGGCTCGGCTGCAAGCCGCAGCTGATCGGCCGCATTGCCCACTTCGCTTCGCGCGACGCGATGGATATCGAGACGTTCAGCGTGATGACGGCCGAGCAGCTGTTCGATGAGCTGGATGTCCGCGATCCCGCCGATCTGTATTCGCTTCAATATGATGACCTGATCAAGCTGGAGCGATTCGGGGAAAAGAAAGCCAAGAAGCTGCTCGAGGCGTTCGAAAAGAGCAAAGGACGCGACCTGCCGTCCTTCCTGTTCGCCCTCGGCATCGCCAACACGGGCAAGACTACGACGAAAGTGCTCGCCGATCATTTCGGCAGCCTAGACGCGCTCATGGCGGCTACGGCCGAAGAACTGACGACCCTGCCGGACATCGGCGGCATCGTGGCGGAGAGCATCGTCTCCTTCTTCGCCGACCCCGTGATGCGGCGGAGCGTGGAGCGGATGCAGGAGGCGGGCATCAACCCGGTCGTCGAGAAGTCCGCGGCCCCGGTCAATACCGACAACGTGTTCTACGGCAAAACGGTCGTCCTGACCGGCACGCTCAGTACGATGGGCCGCGACGAGGCGGCCAAGAAGTTGGAGGCGCTCGGCGCCAAGGTGACGGGAAGCGTGTCGAAGAAGACCGACTTCGTCATTGCGGGCGAGGCGGCCGGCAGCAAGCTGACGAAGGCGCAGGAGCTCGGCATCCGTATTATCGATGACGAAGCGGAGCTGCAGCGGCTGTTGGACGGAGGGGCCTGAGCAGCCCCTTCCGTCAGGAATAGATTTCTAGGCAAGCAACCCGAATTGAGGGTTGCTTTTCTGTTTTGAACCTGCTATTATATGTACTTGTGACCGACAAACTTCGATGAAATCTTCGAGTGTTTTCGGGCCGAAAGTTCCTTGAAAACTGAACAAATGAACGACGATGATAGCTCTTCGGAGCAAATCAAGCTAGTAACGTTTTAGAGCTTTAATCAGATTCACCTTTATGGAGAGTTTGATCCTGGCTCAGGACGAACGCTGGCGG
>NZ_JBJGED010000015.1:0-180779 GCF_045062745.1 Paenibacillus sp. HJGM_3 | reverse complement strand
GGATCGGAGCGCCCGGGCAGTTCAACCATCCGATGCTGCTTGAAGCGCGCCGCCGCATCGCGGAGTTGGCCGTCGCGAACGGCAAGTTCGCCGGGACCGTAGGCGGAGCGGGCAACTGGGAGGAGCTCGTGGCGCTGGGCTACACGTTCATCAGCGTAGGCGCGGATGTAGTCGGCCTGAGCCAGTATTACCGCCAAATCGTGGGGGACATCTCCAAGCTGCAGATGACGATGCCAAGCGGGATCTACGGGGGGAACTAAGGATGAGTATACTGGACAGCTTCTCGCTCGAAGGCAAGATCGCGGTGGTGACGGGCGGCTCGGGCAAATATGGCCGGCAAATTACGCTCGCGCTGCATGAAGCGGGCGCCCGGACGTACATCACGAGCCGGCAGCGCGATCGCTTGGCGGACATCGAGGCCGAATTTCGTCAGCAGGGCGCGGACATTCGCGCGCTCTACATGGACCAGGAGGACGAGGGGTCCATCCTGGCGCTGCGCGACGAGCTCCTCTCCGCCGAAGGCCGTGTGGACGTGCTGATCAACAACGCGGTCGCCCGGACGATGTCGGGGTGGAACGACACGGCCGAATCGTTCGCGAAGAGCATGGCCGCGAACGCGACCGGCATCTTCCTCGTGACCCGGGCGCTCGGCGACGCGATGGCCGAGCGGGGGAGCGGGTCGATCGTGAACATCGGCTCGATCCAGGGGATGATCGGTCCGGACGGCACGCTGTATGAGGGGCTCAGCTTCCACGGCTTCGTGCCCGACTACTTCTTCCACAAGGGCGGGATGATCAACTTCACCCGCTTCGCGGCGAGCTACTACGGTCCGCGGGGCGTCCGCTGCAACTGCATCAGCCCGGGCGGCTTCTGGACGGAGAAGACGCCGGACGAATTCACGAAGCGCTACAGCGCGCGCACGTTCCTGAACCGGATGGCCAATCAGTCGGACCTGATGGGCGCGATCGTGTTCCTGGCGTCCGACGCTTCTCTCTACGTGACCGGGACGAACCTCCCGGTGGACGGCGGCTACACCGCCAAATAAGTCTAGATCGGGAAAGGGGCACACAACAGATGAAACACCTATTCTCCCTGGAGGGGGAAGTGGTCGTCCTGACCGGAGGCAGCGGCTTCCTGGGCACGACGCTGACGGAGGCGATGGTCGACTATGGAGCGACCGTCGTCGTCGCGGACCCGATGCCCTTCCGCGGGCAGCCCTCCGCGCCCGAGCGCGTCCTGCATCTGCCGTGCGACGTCTCGGCGACGGCTTCGATTCGCGAGACGTTCCGCACGGTGCGGGACCGTTTCGGCCGTATCGACGTCCTCATTAACGGCGCCACGTATGGGGCCGGGTACGGCAAGCTCGGCACCGTCGCGGCGATGTCCGACGAAGACTGGCTGAAGGGCGTCGACGGCGCGGCCGGCACCGCTTTCCGCTGCATCCGCGAGGTCATCCCGTACTTCGAGGAGAACGGCGGCGGCCGCATCGTCAACTTCGCCTCGATGTACGGGATGGTGTCTCCGGATCCGCGCATCTATGGCGACAGCGGCGCGAACAATCCGGTCAACTACGGGGCCGGCAAGGCGGCGGTCATCCAGCTGACCAAATATTGCGCCGCGCACCTGAGCGACAAGAACATCCGGGTCAACAGCGTAAGCCCCGGCCCGTTCCCGAATCCGGCCAAGCAGCCGGACGAGGCGTTCCTGCAAGAGCTCAGCCGCAAGACGATGCTGGGCCGGACCGGCCGTGCGGAGGAGCTGGTCGGCCCCATACTGCTGCTCGCCTCCCGGGCGTCCAGCTTCATGACGGGCGCGAACATCGTTGTAGACGGCGGCTGGACGGCCTGGTAGAGCTCATATTTACAGCCGGACATATAAGAAGTGGAGGGAGGCAACCCTTGCAATGGAAGTGACCAAGAGGGGATTGACGTTTTCGAGGCTAACCCTGGGCACTGTTCAGCTCGGCCTTCCGTACGGGATCGCCAACAAGAACGGCAAGCCCGATGAGACGACCGCATCCACCATTCTGGACGCGGCGGTCGCCGGGGGCATCACAAGCTTCGATACGGCGAATACGTACGGCAATGCCGAGCAAGTGCTCAGCGACTATTTCGAGCATCGCCCGCAGCGGCAGCCGCGGCCGCTGATCGTGACGAAGATGCATCTGCGGGCCGATGCCGGTACGACTCCCGAAGAAGTGGAGCGGATGATGTACGCGAATGCCGCCTCCTCGCTCGGCAACCTGAGGCTGACGAAGCTCCCGGTATTGATGCTGCACAATCCCGAGGTTCTGGACACGCATGCGGAGACGGTGACGCGGGTGGCGAAGCAGCTCGTGAAGGAAGGGCTCGTGGACCGTATGGGAATCTCGCTCCGCGTGTATACGCAAGCCCAGTTCGACGAGATGTGGCGGACGGTGCAGGATGATGTCTATGAAGCCGTGCAAGTGCCGATCAACATATTGGACACCCGGCTGCTCGCCTACCTGGGCTTGCAGCGGCTGGACCAGGCGGGCAAGCTCGTGTTTGCCCGAAGCGTGTTCCTGCAGGGCTTGCTGTTCATGGAGGATCGCGAGCTTCCGCAAGGACTCCGGGAGGCGGCGGGTCCGTTATCGGTCTTGCGGGCGGTAGCCGCGCGCGAAAGGATGACGGTCGCACAGCTCGCCTTCTCGTTCGTGCGAGATCTGCCGCAGATCGACAGCCTCGTCTTTGGAGCGGAGACGCCGGGTCAAGTGCGGGACAATCTGCGCTTGTTCCATGGTCCGGCAATCAGCGAGGCGGCTCGAGCCGAGATTCTAGCCTCGTTCGCCGATATGCCGGAACACATCGTCAACCCAGCCTTATGGGAAGTTGCGAAGTCATAAACCGCGAAGAATACGAAGGGAGTAATATTGATGCATCTTACGGAAATGCAAGTCCAGTTTTATCGGGAGAACGGCTATCTCACCGGCCTCGCGCCAGTGTTCACGAACGAGCGGCTGGCGGAGCTGCAGGAGGGCTACCGTCGGATAACAGACCTGCTTCGGGAAGGGGAGGACCCGACGGACATCATGCAGTGGCACCGCACGAGCCGGTGGCTGTACGACATCGCGACCGAGCCCAAGCTGCTGGACTGCGTAGAGAGTCTGCTCGGGCCGGACTTCTACTTGTGGGGGAGTGAATTCATTGTCAAGCCGCCCCGCTCCCCGAAGACCGTGCCTTGGCATCAGGACGCTTATTATTGGCCGCTCGCCCCCCACAATACCGTGACCGTCTGGCTCGCCCTGTGGGACGTCGATGCCGAGAACGGCGCGATGCAGGTCATTCCGCGCTCGCACAAGGCCGGTATCATCAAGCATCGGATCGCCGGCGAGGAGTCCGTGCTGTCGTTCGAGCTGGAGCAGGGCCACTTCAGCACGGAAGACGCCGTGACGCTGAGCATCCCGGCGGGGGCGTTCACCCTGCACGACGATGCGATCGTGCATGGCTCGTCCGGCAACACTTCAGATCGCTGGAGGATCGGGTACATCCTCCGTTTCTCCGCCACCGAGGTCAAGTGCGACATGGAGCGCAACCCGAACTTCCTAAGCTATATGGTGCGCGGAGTCGACCGCTACAACCACAATCCGCAGGGGAGGATCCCGGACACGGCCTTCGCCCGCCCGGAGTTCTCCAAGCGGATTCGCAAACCCTCCTCCTAGCACATCCAGCATCGCAGCCTTGCAGGGCGACGCCGCCCTGCAAGGCTCCACGCTCCCCGCGGCTTACGCCCTTACTCCATCTTTCCGGAACCGGACAGGATTTGCACGGTTACTTCGAAGGTGACGGGGAACGTCTTGAACTCCCGCTCCCAGTTGCTTACGTTCAGCCCCCTCTGCCTGCGCCGCTCCCCGAGCCCGAACAGGTCCACGCCTTCCTGCTGCATGCGGCCATAAAGCTCCACCATGGATTGCTGAACCCGTGCGGCGATCGCCTTCTCCGTTTCGATGCGATGGTTTGGCGTTGAGGGCATGGCGGACTGCGTCAGCATCCCCTTCAACCGGATCGAGATCCGGGCCCCCTCCGGCGCGAGCTTGATCCGGCGTTTTTCCTGCGACACCTGGAACGCCGTCTTCTTGGTCTCGTCGCTGTAGAGGAGGATCTCGTTCACTTCCTTATTGACGAACAGGTTCACGATTTTCTGATCTTCGGCGTTCAGCGCCAAGGTCATCCTGCTGTCTGTGAACAGCCCTACGCCGGTATAATGCAGCTTCTGGGCCGCAAAGTCGATCGTCGGGATATAGGACGACTCGAGCGGATTGAAGATCGCTGGGGTAAACCTCCAGAGCAGCATGTCCAAGAAATTCGGGACCACATCGAACTTCTCGTTGATGAATTCCACCAGAATGCCTTTCTCCTGAGCTAGCAGCGATTGGGCTTGGCCTTCGGCCACGAGCAGATGGAGCGACGGATCCAGATCGAACTCCCGGAATAAATAGTCCCAATGCTCGCTTAATCCTTTCTGGGCGGCGGTTTTGCCGAAAACGATAAACGTGATCTTCTCGAGCGTGAACCGGTTGTCGATCTTCTCCTGGATCTCGTCCATGCATTCCGCGAGAGAGGCTCCTTGGCTTGAGAACAGCCGCGTTCGATACGGATTGCCGGTTGTACTCGTCTGAGTGACCTTGCCGCTCGTACTCGGTGGGATGTCCAGCTCCAATAAGCTCAGCTCGATCCGGTTCTCCCCTACTTGGTCGATGCCCATCCCGATTAGAAAGGCGTCGTGACGAATTTCTACGATGTCCCAACAGCCGGTGAGCGGCACGATCAGGCAGAGACAGAGCGTGAAGAGCGAGACGCGTTTCATCGGACCGTCCCCCTCCGCAGCCCTTTCATGCAGGCGCCCAATACCGGGAGCGCGAAGAACAGCACCGCCCCGTACAAGGATAAGTAGATTTGCGCCTGCACCACTTGGATGAAAGAGAGCGGGAAAAGCGACAGCAAATAGGTGCAGGCTGCGGCCAGGAGCAGGACCGTCTTCTCCCGGCGCAATCGAATCACCCCTCCAAGTGATTGTGTTACGATTAGGAGCATAATCCCTAAATCGGCCATTACGAGCATATGCCACAGGATCGGCGTCAGAAACGAGATTTTATGTATCGGAAAAAACGGAAGCAGAACGGTACCGACCGATTTTTGAATCGGCAGAATCCAGATCTTCACCGCATCCACATGGAAGATAGCCAGCGGCAGCGTAATAATGAACCCGATGAACAGAAAAGCGAGCGTAAGGGAAGCGAAGCCCCATAACTGGATATGCTTCCGGTGGCGTAAATAGGGCATGAAGAAGAAAGGGACCAAGGTCCCTTTAAACGCGAAGAAGAAGCTTAAGACCCTTTGCTCCATAAACGCCCCCCATGGAGGATCGCTCAGAGGCAGCAGCCGGGCAAAGTTCGCATTCTGAATCAGTCCCGTCAGGAGGAGCAGCATGGCCGGCACCAGAAAAAGCGCCAGCAGCTGGGAAGCCCGGGCGAAGCCCTCAATCCCGTGCCACACGAGCGCCACCACCGCGAGCATCATAATCAAATTGGTGACGAACACCGGCGTCTGTTTCAGCTGGGTGGCATGGATCATCGTCCAAAACTGCCTCAGGTACACGCCTCCCCAGGCCACTCCGGCCAGGACGAACATTAGCGCGAACCCCCAACTGACCGCTCTTCCGAACAAGCGGCGGATAACCCCGATTACGTTGTCGTCGGTATATGGCTTCATCATCCATGTGGCGAGCAGAGTCGAGACAACGGACAAGAGGTAGGCTATGCAGATGGCGAGCCAGGAGAAGCGGCCCGTCGTCTGATAGAGCAGCATCTGCTCGCCGAACGGATGAATGGCGATCGTGGCGAACACCAGCACGATACCGTATTGCCCCGGCGAAATATTAGTTGCCCTGCTCATCGTTAGGCTTCCTCCTCATGCTGACTTTATCTTGGGGTTGGAACAAGGTCCCCCGCTTGAACCTCCGGTTGGCCGGTATTTCGAACAGTCCTGGCAGCAGCTGCTTCCATTTCAACGGGGCCATCGGCTGCAGATAAGGGAGGCCCAACGTTCGAAGGCCGGTCAGGTGGCCGAGTTGGATCGCCATGCAGCAGACGATGCCATAGAGACCGAATATCCCGGCAGCCAGTACGAAAGCGTACTTCCATATGCGGATCGCGTAAGCCAGCTGGAGCGAGCTTAAGTAGGTGCCTACCGCCGTAATCGCGGTGATGATCACCATGAGGGAGCTGACGAGCCCGGCCTGAGTCGCTGCTTGCCCGATGATCAGGCTGCCTACGATATTGAGCGCGGGCCCAATGGTGCCCGGCACGAAGGTCGTCGCTTCAATGAAGATGTCCAGGACGAGCAGCATGATCATCACCTCGAGAAAGGTCGAGTACGGAAGCGCCTGCTGATCGGCGGACACGGAGATGCTGATCTCGGTCGGCAGAATGGACGTATTGACGGAGACCAGCGCGAGATAGATCGCGGCGGAGTACATCGACAGGAAGCTGGCTATGAACCGCAGCACGCGGGCGAACAGATGCACGTAGCTCGATTGCAGCAAATACTCCGATTCGCGCAGCAGGCCGATCACGGGAGAAGGCAGCATGATTCCGTAGGGAGAGCCTTCCGCGAATAGAACGATCCGTCCGGTATTCATCTCCACTTGGACGCGCGCCGGCAGCTCGGTCAGCTGATAGAGCGGGAACACGGATTGGTTGGGCTGAATGAGCAGATCCATCAGGTCGGTATGCCCGGTAATCAGATCGACGTCGAGGTCCCGAATCGCCCTGTCGATCTCGTCCACCCATCCCGGGTTGGTGATGTCCCGTATATAGCAGAGCGCCACCTTGCTCTTGGATCTTCGTCCCACCTCGTAGTAGCGAACCGACAGCTCCGGGTCCCGAACCCAGCGGCGGATGAGTCCTATGTTCGTTTCAAGGTCTTCATTGAAGCTTTCCTGCGGCCCGATGATCACTTTCTCGTACTTCGGCATCTCGATCGCCCGCGTCTTCGTATGCCACAATGGGATCGAGACCGCGCATTCCCATTCTTCATGGACGAGAATCACATGCCCCAGCATCAGGTCGGTCACCGCCTCCTCCACCGATTCAATCGGCTTGGCGCGGGGGAACACCGTCTTCCACGCCATGCCGGGCGTGGAATCCAGCATAGGAAGCGCTAATGTGATTTCGTTGTAAAATTGGTCTCTCGCTACCACCGTGTTAATAAAAGCGAGGCCCCAGACTTTCCGATCGTCCAAGGAGACTTCCAGATCGTCGGTGGGCAGCCGGTCTTGAAGCTGACGGATCGCTTGCGTCGGAATCGAATCGATGCGCATAAGGTCCTCCTGTCGTCATATAACGGAGTGATTCTAGTCTGATGCATCTTTGAACTAGAGTTTGCGCAATCCCACTTTGCTATACAAAAAGACCCGGCCGCTTGTAAAGCGTGCCGGGTCTCGCGTCATGTGCTGTGTTCGGCCTACGGATTAATGAATTGCTCGGTACGCTCCTGCACTTGCCCGTCGCCGACGACGATCAGCACGTCATCCACCTTCAGAATGATGTGCGGACCGGGAGAGATCGAGACTTCGGTTCCGCGGCGCAGCGCGATGATCGTAGCTCCGGTATGCTGCCAGAATTGGAGATTGGCGATCGTCTTGCCCGCGACCGGGGAGTTCTCTTGGACGGTAATCTCGACCGGGTGATAGGGCTTCAAATTTTTCATCCGGTCGGAGGCGTTGATGATCTCGGAGATCAGAGCTTCGAACTTCTGGTCGACCTCCCGCTTTTGTACCAGGAGCTGCTGCAAATCCATCTTCAGCGAATAAACAGATTTCAGGAACTGGTTGCGGTGGATATACTCGTAGGCCAGTCGATCGGAGATAATTGTAATCTCCTTGCCCTGCGACACCGAGACGATGTTCTCGTCCTTGAGCAAGCCGATCGCTTTGCGGATCGTCTCTGGCGAGACTTGATAGTGGCTGGACAAAATGGAGCGTCCGGAAATTTTACTGGAGACAGGGAATTCCCCGCTTACGATTCTTTGGGCGATATCGAGCGCGATGGACTTGTACCCGGCCGGATCCGACATAGGGAACGCCTTCCTTTAAGTAAGATTGCTGGGCGTCACCGTAGCCGTATGTGACGAATGGGCCGGAACGCATTTTCCAGTATATCATCATTTTGGGCTTAACAGAAGATAACCATACGGAAGGCACGGTTCGCGGGCGTTAACTTTCATCCCGCCGATTACATCAGATATCTGACGTACAGATAGACATTCGCGATCGCAATGGACAGCAGCATAAGCGGGAACCCCACCTTCAGGAACGCCGCGAATCGGATCGGGTGTCCCTCTTTGCCGGACAGACCGGCTACGATCAGATTCGCGCTGGCTCCGATCAGCGAGCCGTTTCCGCCTAGACACGCGCCGAGCGCCAGGCTCCACCAGAGCGGCTCCAGGTCGGGTACGCCCATCGCCCCCATTTCTTGAATGAGCGGGATCATCGTCGCCACGAACGGGATATTGTCCAGGAAGGCGGAGGCGATCGCGCTGAGCCACAGGATGAGGATCGAGGCCGCGGTCACGTTGCCGCCGGTCCAATCGATCATCCGCTCCGCCAGCATCGCGATGACGCCCGTCTCGATCAGCCCGGATACGAGCACGAACAGCCCGACGAAGAAAAAGATCGTCGTCCACTCCACCTTGGCGAGCGCTTCCTCCATCACATGTTCGCCGGTCAATAACAGCAAGAGGAAGGCACCGGTCAATGCGACCGTTGCCGACTCGAGATGAAGGAGCTGGTGCAGGAAAAATCCGATGATGGTGAGCCCCAGTACGGTCAGGGATTGCTTCAGCAGCTTGCGGTTCTTGATAAGCGCGCGTTCATCCATCTCCATAAGAGCGCGCATGTGCTCCGGCGAGGTCTGGATTTGGGACCGGAACAGGAGCACGAAGATCGGGAGGAAGGCAATCATGATCAAGGCTGCGATCGGAGCCAAATTGTTAATGAACGCCATGAACGTCAATTCCGGCACGGCGCTGCCAATCATGATGTTGGGAGGATCCCCGATCAAGGTGGCCGTCCCTCCGATGTTCGAGGCGAAAATCTGCGTAATCAGGAAGGGAATCGGCGGCACCCGCAGCTGCCGGGTGATGTTGAACGTGACAGGCACCATCAGCAGCACGGTCGTCACGTTGTCCAGGAATGCCGACCCGACCGCGGTAATGACGGCCAGCGCGATTAGTATGCGCACCGGCTCGCCGCTCGCCAGCTTGGCTGCCTTGACCGCTACATAATTGAAGACGCCGGTCTCGGCGGTGACGCTGACCAGGATCATCATCCCGATCAGCAGCCCGAGCGTATTGAAGTCGATGTGGTGTACGGCTTCCGCCTGATCGACGATTCCGAAGACGATCATGGCGACGCCCCCGATCATGGCTACGATCGTGCGGTGTACTTTCTCCGCGACAATCATGGCGTACACAATGAGGAATAAGCCGATGGCCCAGTAAGCTTGAATCTCCATAAGTCCCCCTTGAATGATTGGTACTAGATTTAGGATTTCCCAAAAACGGAAACAAAAAAGAGAAGCCCCTTGGTGACAGGCTCCTCCGACTTGCTTAAGCATGAGTATGCGGTTGATCGATCCGACTCTTAAAATACCATGCCCGGCGCGGGGCGTCAATGCTTGGCGCGGAATTGGCGCGGGGTCATGCCGCGGAACTGCTTGAACACTTTGATGAAATAGCTCGAAGAGCCGAAGCCGCATTCCAGGGCGATCTCCGTTATCGACCGGTTCGTGTGGCGCAGCATGTGGCTTGCGTGCTGCAGCCGGAGCCGGGCGAGGAATTCATTCGGCGTGAGCCCGGCGACCGCCTTGAACTTCGTATAGAAGCCGGTCTTCTTGAGCTTCGTCTGCCGCATCACCTCGTCCATGTCGATCTCGTAGGACCAGTGGGCGATGATGTATTCGATGGCGGCCACGAGGCTCGAGAGGGAAGGGTCGGCCTGGCGCTCGGCCGATTGCTCGAGATAATGGCGGTGCACATGGACGAGGATCTGGAGGAGCAGCGTGAACTGCTGCACGTCCCAGTCCGGCCGGCCGAGACTCGCCTCCTCCACAGCCTGCTCGGCCAGCCGCTTGATCGCTTGAGCGTGCGGCGAGCTAGCCGGGATGAGCGGCGGCATGTCCGTCATGTAGAACGGGGCGAGCAGCGCATATCCTCTCGGCACGCCGCTCACGACCGCGGGCGAGAACAGCACCATGACCCATCGGGCCGGCTTGTCCGCCTCGCGGGTCAAGTTCCAGTGAGGCTCGAACGGCCGGAATAGGAACACGTCGCCGGGCTCGGCGTAGTACACCCGATCAAGAAGCGGGTACATCATCGGACGGTCGAGCGGGATGCTGAGCTCCAGGGCGTCGTGGACGTGCAGCTCGTGCTCGGTGAGCTCGGCGAGCTTCTCCTCGATCGTATAGCCGTGCGTCAGCCGGATATCCGAATAGTTCACCCGAGTCCCCTCCTTTTCAATACTAAGATACCATCGGGAGCCGGAGGCGGGAAGGGTGAGATTGCGGCCGTGCGAACAAAATTGCTATTTTTCCATGGTGATCGTGGAAGATTGGAGCAGCTGCCGCCGGTTACAATCGAGGTATAAAATGACCAAGCAGCGAGCTGCGAAGGGAGCCAATGAAATGACGACGCAAACGGGATTTGTATTGACGGAGGAATTGGTGGAGCAATTTTACCGGGAAGGGTATTTCTACGCACCGGGGTTTCTGGCTCCGGAGACCGTAGAGGCGATCAACCGGGAAAACGAGGCGTTCGCCTATGCCCCGAGCGACGGCAAGTGGAGGAGCAAGGCGATTATTCGGATCGAGGAGGAGCGGGGCGACTATCCCCATACGACGGCGTTCCTGACCGATCCTGCGATCGTCAGCGTGTTCGAACGCATTCTGTGCAACCCGGTGAAGCTGTGGATGGGCATGTACGCGGTCGTCGCTCCAGGCGGCAACGGGCTGGAGTGGCACCAGGACAATCAATATACGCATATTCTGGGCCATATGCTGAACGGATTCATCGCGCTGGATTTTATCGATCAAAGCAATGCCGGCTTGTGGCTGGCCCCTGGCTCCCATCTGCTTGGACGTCAGCCCAACTTAAACGAGGGGGAGGGGCACAAACGCGCCGCCGAACCCGAGAATGGCGCGCCCTGTCTCCCAATGGCTCCAGGCGACGCCGTCTTCTTCCACCGGGAGACGCTGCATCACAGCAAGAAGAACAACACCGACAAGCCTCGCCGGGCATATGCCTTCCAGGTGGCATCGGCCAACTGCCGCTACGCCAAGACCGGCATGCTGCTGGAGGACCGTGTGCTGCTGTCGGGATACCGGTCGAGCCGATAAGCGGCCGAACGGGAAAAGGCTGCAAGCAGTCGTCGCCTGCCTGCAGCCTTTTGCTATCGTCGAACCCGGACCCCTCCCAGCAGGATGAGAATCTGAGCGGGGCCGATCCGCTTCATGACCTTGAAGCCGAATCCGCGCGGCGCAGCAGAAGCGATGCCGTCCGCATTGGGCCAGCAGTATTCATTGACCCGGCATGAACCGTCATCCCGTACCGTCAGCTTGCCGAGGAGTCCCACACTGACCCATTCCGGCCTCTGTCTTCGCGGCACGTAGACCGCATTCGGGTCGTATTCCGGGTTCAGCATCCGCTGGCCGGATTCGTCGGTGAGCGGGCGTCCCCATTCGTCCTCCAGGAACATCCGGTTCCAGTGCAGCTCGCTAGCGTCCCCGAGAATCATCGGCTTCGCCGTCACGACGCCTAGAACCTCTTCGTCTTGGGCTGTGGCTTTGCGCACGAGGCTGCCGTCCAGCGCGACGAAGCAGCCCGGCTCGATCGGCTGCCTGTCCGCGGTCTCGAACATTTCGGCATAGCCCGCGCCAGCGGGGCCCAATACGGTGCCATCTGTCTTGACATTACCGAGAGGGTCGACCGAAAACGTTTGGACTACGGGGGTCTTCGCCACCGCGCCGCCGGAGCGTGATTTGGTGCCAGATGCGATCGTGACGCGGCCTAATCGCTTTTTCCTGTGGGACAGTTTGGCGGCGGACTTCCTTGCAGGAGAATATGATCTTTTAGAAGCAACTATTGTGGATATCATTAGACAACCCCTTCCATGTAGGAACTACTGCATGATATGGGAAGAGGGCCTAAGGGGTTTGTACACCAGCCTATGACAACATGCGCAAGAGCGCCCATCCCTGAGCCGAGCCGGCAGGGGACAGGCGCTCTTCCTGCATTCATGCCGGCGATTAGCGCACCGGGTACGAATAGTTCAGCGGCTCGTCGAACGTGACATAGTCCAGGTTGACCATCAAGAGCAGAAAACGCATGCCGGTAGTCGGATCGCTAATGATGATGTGGTCGCGGCCGGCCGCTTCGATCTTGCCTTTGAAGATCTTGGCGTTCCACTCGCTGTTGTTCTCATACGTCATGTAGAACGTCCCGGTCTTGCCCAGGTTCAGACGAAGAATGTTCTCAATGAAGGATTGTTCGCTGAGCGATGCTGGCAAGGGCGCGGTCATGGGGGGAGCAGCCGGAGTGGTCGTACCGGTCGGCTGGTAAAAGCCTGCGCCGCTTTGCCCTGGCGCTTGCGTTTGCATGTGGCCATAGGGCTTAGGCTGCTGGTGCCCGGGATACATCATCTGGGGACCGGTTGTCCCCCGGAAGTCTGGATATGCTTGATAACAGGACATAATGTATAAAAGCCTCCTTTTTGGGATTAAAACGTACCGAGCACGCTGGGGCAGTCTTCGCTCGTCGGTGCGAAGAAACAGTGGGCGAAGTCTGCTCGGTGGTCTGGGCTCAAACCTACATCTTCATCATATTGGGCGCCCCGCGAAATGGTGACGGTTCCGGGAAAAATGTTTTCGTCGCAAAGCGTTCACACGGTTCGACAAATTTATGAAATCGGTCCGCACTTTGTTGTCAAATGCAGGACGGGTTGATATGATAGGGAAGGTTAAAGTGCAAATGATTTTGATGGGGGGCAATACCATGGACAATCAGCTCCAGATGGAAGGGACGCTCAGCGCGGAAGCGCAGGCCGCACTCGAGACGGAAGAGCTGCTGGCTCCCGTTCGCAAGGCAACGATTCGCGACTATGTGAACCTGGCCAAGCCGGGCATTTTATTTTCTAATTTGATCGCCGCCTTCGGGGGTTACTGGGTCGCATGGGGAGCATCGGGCGAAGAGATCGATCTGGTCAAGATGCTGCTCACGATGATCGGCACCGCACTCGTCATGGCATCCGGCTGCGTCCTGAACAACTACCTCGACCGCGATATGGACACGAAGATGAGCCGGACGAAGAAGCGCGCGCTGCCTACGGGCGTCGTGACGCCGAATCAGGTGCTGATCTACGGCATCGTTCTAGGACTCGTCGGACTGACCGTGCTCGTCTTCTTCTCCGGCTCGCTAGCCGCGCTGCTCGGCGTCGTCGGCTTGCTCGTCTACGTATGGATTTACACCGCTTGGCTGAAGCGCACTTCGCCGCTCAGCACGACGATCGGCGCGATCTCGGGCGCCATGCCGCCGGTCATCGGATACGTCGCCGTGTCCAACGTGCTGGACGCCGGGGCCTGGATTCTGTTCGGCATCTTGTTCCTGTGGCAGCCGCCGCACTTCTGGGCGCTCGGCATGCGCCGGAAGGAAGAATACCGCGCCGCGGGCTATCCGCTCTTGCCGGTCGTACACGGCAACTATATTACGAAGCTGCACATGATGCGCTTCCTGATCATGCTCGTGCCGGTTTCGCTCATGCTATACTTGTACCAGTACGTAGGGGAGGTCTACTTGATCACCGCGTCCGTACTTGGCTTGATTTGGGTGTTCCTGGGCATCATGGGCTTCAAGGCGAAGGATGACGATACTTGGGCGAAGAAAATGTTCGTCTACTCGATCAACTATTTGCCGATCCTGTTCATCATCATGATCTTGGACACGATCCGGGTGTAAACCCTAAGAGCTTTTTTAGCAGCAAGCCCCTAAGCAAGCGACGGGGCTTCTTTTTTTAACATCATTCCGGGGTTGAAGTTAGGAGGAACAACGCGACATGCAGCAATTTATTGAGAAGCACTGGTTCAAGGGGGTGGCCGCCGCCGCGATCATCGCGATCGCCGCCGTGCTAGTCCTGAATACTTCCACGTTCAAAAAGAGCGGCAAACTGCCGGTCATCAAGAAGGCCACCGAGTTCTCCCTGGAGAGCTCCGACGGCTCCACAGCGAGCCTGGCCGACTCGAACGGCAAGGTTCGGCTCGTCTACTTCTTCTGGTCGACATGCCCGGACGTCTGCCAGCCGACGACCTATGAGCTATCGAAGGTGAAGCAAGAGCTGGAGAAGGACGGACTTATGGGAAGCAAGGTCGTGATGTATTCGATTTCCTTCGACCCGGACAAGGATACGGCACAGCAGCTGTCGACGTATTCAGCCCGATTCCAGAAAGATACGACGAACTGGAAGTTCCTGCGCGGGGAAGAGAAGGCGATGCGAGACTTGGCTAACGCTTATGGCGTAAGTGTCCTGAAGAACAAGGACGGCACGTTCGCGCATACGAATTCGATCGCCCTCGTCGACGGCGCGGGCAACATTCGCGAGTACATTACATCCGACGAAGTGGGCGCGATCGTGAGCTACAAGGAAATCGTGAAGGAAGTCAAAACTTTATTGTAGATCCAGCTAGAGAAGAGGAACCGGGTTGTCTTACTTTTCCTATATCCTGCTGAACAACGTCGTCCCGCTCAGTCTTATGATTGCAGCGGGTGTCGTGCTTCAGCTCGTCTTCAAGCTCGACATTCGGACGTTGTCCAAGCTGAACTTTTTCTTATTTTCCCCTTGCATCATGTTTCTCATGCTGTACGAGTCGGCGATTACGCTGAACATCATGCTACAAGTGCTGCTGTTCATCTGCGCGTTCTTCGCCGCGTCTTACATCCTGATCGGCGTCGTCATGAAGCTGCGCGGGTATAGCGGCAGCATGAAGAGCGCCATGCGGAACAGCGTCCTGTTCTACAATAGCGCCAATTACGCGATCCCGCTCAATCAGCTCGTCTTCGTTAACGATCCGTTCACCTTATCGATCCAGATCATCATCATGATGATGCAGAGCTTGCTGCCGAATACGTACGGCATCTACAGCGTGAACTCCCACCGGCAGTCGATGCGGGAGACGCTGAGGACGATCCTCACGATGCCGACGATCTATGTGATCCCGATCGCGCTGACGATGCGCTGGCTTCATATTCCGTTGCCGCATCCGATCTACATTTCGATCGATTATGTGGGCAAGGGCTTTATCGCTACGGCGCTCATCACGCTCGGGGTACAGCTGGGAGGCATGAAGTGGCGGCTGCAGCTGTCGGACGTGATGCTCTCGAACGTGATGCGGCTATGCGTAGGGCCGCTGCTCGGATTCGTCCTGGTCTGGGCGTTAGGCATAGAAGGCGATATGGCCAAGGCGCTCGTGCTGTCCTGCGCCGTACCTACGTCGCTCAGCAGCGTGCTGCTGGCGGTGGAGTTCGACAGCGAGCCGGAGTTCGCATCGCAGGCGGTGTTCTCATCCACTGTGTTCAGTATTTTTACGGTGACATTCGTCATCTATTTGCTGCAATACGTAGGGTGAAATCCCAGCAAAGTTCTTTACGGCACTAAATCGCTCGGAGGGTATAGAATAAATTCATCGAGACCCGCCTTCTCCAGCTGTTGGATGATATATTCGTCCGGGGTACCTTCGACGCCGGCATAGCCTCGGCGGGTGTAGATTTGCTCCGCATCGGGGTATGTGTCCCTCAGCATCGCGCGGATTCGCTTGCCCGACGGATCGTTGTCCGTGAACAGGTAGACGTCGCGGTCCCCGATCTCTTTTTTCAATCGCTCCAGCTTCTCCGTATTCAGCGTTCCATATGTACACACGATCATGATTTGGTCTGAGAGCAGCCGCCGCAAGCGGCTTTTGTCGTTTTTGCCTTCTACGATGATTGCGATCGACATGATGGTTCTCCTTCTTAACGATTAACAGCTAAACTATCGGAAGTATTCCCTGGGAAATGTCGGATCGTGTTATCCGATTAACAGCTTCCCTTCAGGATGGCGATATAGCTCTTTTTTATGCTTAGGCTGCAAGGCGAAGGCCAACGTGACCGGACCTACGCGTCCCAGGAACATGACGAAGATAAGAATCCACTTGCCTGCCGCGGTCAAATCCGGAGTCAAGCCCATGCTGAGCCCGACCGTTCCAAAGGCGGATACAACCTCGAACAATATCATCAGGAACGGCCTCGGATGCAGCGCCGACATGACCATCGTCGCAATCGAGATCAGGAACACGGATAGGATCGTAAACGTCGTCGCCCGATACACGAGCTCCTGGGAGATGCGGTAGCGGAACAGCTGTACGTCTTCCCTGCCGCGCACCATCGTGAAGACTGCGCCAAGCAGGATGGCGAACGAAGTAATCTTGATCCCGCCCCCCGTAGAGCCCGGAGCGGCCCCGATGAACATGAGTACAATCATGAAAAATTGTGTGCCTTGCCTGAGCCCGGCTATATCGATCGTATTCGTGCCCGAGGACCGCAGGCTCACGGACTGGAACATCGCCGCCATCGCTTTATGGCCGTCGTGAAGCGGTACGAGCGTAAGCGGGTTCGTGTATTCGAAGATGAAGATCACCAGCGCGCCTATTCCGATCAGGAGGCTTGAACCGGTTAGGACGACTTTGCTGTGCAGGCTCAGCCTTCGCGTGCGTCGGTACTCGATCAAGTCGGACATGACGATGAAGCCGATGCCGCCCGAGACCACGAGCAGCATGGACACGATATTGATGAGGATGTCGTCCACGTACATCGTCATGCTGCGGAAGCCGCCGAACAGCTCGAACCCGGCATTGTTGAACAGAGACACCGCATGGAACACGCCGAAATAAAGCGCCCGGCCGAACGGCAGTTCCGACGACCAGCGCCAGGCGTATAGGAGAGCCCCTATGCCTTCGAGGCTGAGCGAATATGTGAAAACCTTTTTCGTCAGGCGAACGATGCCTTCGATGTTCGTCTGGTTCATCGATTCCTTCAAGACGATGCGTTCCCGGAGCGAGATTCGACGGCCGAGCATGAGGGCGAACCATGTGGCCGACGTCATGAAGCCGAGTCCGCCCAGCTGGATCAATACTAGGATGACCAGCTGACCGAACAGGGTGAAGTCATTCGCCGTATCGGCCACGACCAATCCGGTCACGCATGTAGCTGAAGCGGATGTGAATAATGCGTCTATGTAAGAGATTGACTTGCCCGGGGGCGATGAGATCGGCGCCCACAGCAGCAAGCTTCCGATCAGAATGAGCAGCAGGAACCCGACGGTTAAGATTTGCGGCGGGGATAGCCTGGAGACTCTGGCACGAATAGTTGACATGATAGGATGACACCTCTTGGGTACAGTTTACCTGATCGGACGAACGTTATCCAATCCTGGCTGTACCGCCTTGAGCATGGATACGAAAAAACGGCTTGAGCCCTTGGCCCAAACCGTTCCCTATAGCAGTCCTAGAAGCACCAGCAGCTTGCAAGTACAATTACCAGAAGGATGAAAAGTACGAGTATGAATGCACTAGAGTGGCCGAGAGCGGACATATTCAAAAGACCTCCTTCCCGACTGCGTGGTCATCTTACACTCCTATCCTATTGCGGAGACGGGCGTACGGCCTGTGCAAATACCTAGAGCCCGAAAAATGGGTGATTATCGAGGAAGGACAGTCGCTGTCCGGAACTTCTGCGGAGCGAGCAGCAGAAGCGCCAGCATGAGGAACAGGAAGGCGATGAAGTAAGGGCTCACGACCGTACGCAGCTGTCCCGCGAGGACGGGGCCGATGAACGCGCCGATGGAGAAGGAGACGGATAGGAGGGAGAAGACGCGGCCGTAGCGGCTCGCGCTCGAAACCGTAGCGAGCAGCGTCGCCATGGCCGGGAAGATGATGCCCTTCGCCATCCCGACGAGGAACAGCGATGCCGCGATCGGCAACGGCCAATGGACGGACAAGCCGAAGAAGCATAATGCGAGCGCTAATGCCCCCGACGCCGTGCGAGCGAAAGGGGAGAACCGGTTCAAGAACAGCAGGCTCAAGGTAAATAGGGCGCCCAGGCTGACCATGGAGAATAGCAGACCTGAAGTGAGGATCGACTGCTTAGCCGCACTCATAAGCGGCAGCTCGAAGAAGAGGATGCCTTGCGAGCAAGAGATCGCCATCGGGATGCCGAAGAACAGCCACGGGATGGTGCCGTTGTCGGCCGTGCCGATGGAGGCGTCCGGGGCGGTTGCCTCGTAGCGGGACGGCGCATGCGAATGGCCGTGCCCGGGAGCGTGGGGAGGCAGGCCGGGATGCTCCCCGGCCACCGCAGGAGTGCGCTCCTCCCGGATGCCGAGCATCGCTAACAGCCCGATACCGATCAGCGCCCAGCCGAGGAAGAGGAACGAGGTCGTGAAGCCGAACTTGCCGACGAGATAAGCGCCTGCGGCCGGGGAGATGACGGAGGCGAGTGTATGGACGAGGCCGTTGCCGGCCATGAGCTTGCCTTGTTGGGTGCGGTTGCGGGCGAGCTTGGCGAGCATTGCCATACAGGCCGGCGAGAGGAACGCGAGAATGAAGCCGCTGATCGAGCGGATCCAGAGCAGCTGCCACGGGTTCGTAACCGTCGATTGGTAGACGAGGATAATACCGGCGCCGATTAGGCTTAGCAGGATGAACCATTTGCTCCCATAGCGGTCGACCCAGACCCCGGCGAGGAGATTGCCGGGCAGGTGGGTGATGGAGTAGACGCCCATGATCCAGCCTATGAACGTAGGCGCGGCGCCTAACGACAGCGCGAACGGGGTCAGGATCGGGTACTGCGCATGCAGGTCGAAGAACGCCACGAACATGAACAGGTAAAGCCAGATAGCCGTTTTCATGGGAAAATCACCCGTTTCCTTATTTTTATAAACCCCGGGGTCCCCGCAAAGTAATAGGGGGCTTCGCCGAGCTTCAGAGGCCCACTTCACTTTGTGGGGTAACTTGTACATGCATTCATCACTACTTGTACGTGATTGTCCGACCGGATATTACGGAATTTTCGGGGGCTGGACAAAAAAAGGGTGAACTTGCACGAAGCCCTATAGTATGATGGATGTGGAATCGGAGCATAACTTGTAAAATAGGAAAGGGTGTAGAAATGGATCAGTTGTCGACGTTCATTCAGGATCGCTGGGTGGTCATCCTGATCGCGATCGTGGTGCTATTCCTAGTGATTAAAATTGTGAAAACGGTTGTAAAATGGGTCATCGTGCTCGTAGTGGTAGCGGCTCTATTCTATTACGGGGCGTCGTATACGGACGATCTGAAGCAGCTGGGCAGTGACGCCGTAGCTACAGTCAAGGACGTAGCCGCCTCCGCCAAGGAAGATGCGCTCAAGGCGCTCGCCGGCAAAGATGCGAAGTTCGCGCAGAACGCCGACGGCTCGTATTCGGTGACCGCGGGCCAAGTGAAGCTGGAAGGCAAGCCGGGCGCGACGGAAGTGAGCCTGTCCGTAGCCGGGAAGAAGATCGCGGACATCAAGCTGGACGATGCGGTGAAGGCGCTGATCGAGCAAGCGAAGAAGAACGTCTAGTATCAGGAGCGGCGACTAGCGAGTCTTATACAAGACTAGCAAGATTAGAAGACACTATGCGAAGGGGGGGAGATGATGGACAATCTGGCCTGGGTGCAGCAAATGGACATGAACCTGATCTCCATCGCGCTGTTCCTTCTCGTGGCGGCCTCAATCGTGCAGGGCTTCCTTAGGGGCGCGTCCGGCTCGGCGCAGTCGTTCCTGTTCTTCGCCGCGGAAGGCGTCATCACGGTCGTCAGCGTCCTAATGGCTTGGCGGATCGGCGAATGGCTGTCCCCGGTCATCCGCGACGCCCTTATCGCCCGGAATATCGTCATCCCGAACGCCGATCTGGGCTTTTTCCAGCAAGGCTACTATACGCTGATTACCGGGATTCGCGACTTCCCGCTGTTGCGGACCGGGACGCTGTTCCTGATCGGCTACACGGCGGCCAAGCAGCTGTTGTACTGGCTGTGGCGGCAGTTCGTGTTCCGCTCGGGGTGGTTCGACCGGTCGATGACGGCCCGTGAAGGGCGGCCCTCGCTGTGGAGCAGCGGCATCGGCGGCGGGATCGGCGCGATCATCGGCATCGGCCGGGCGCTCATGCTGATCGCGGCGCTATTCGTGTTCACGACGCTGTTCCCGCAGTCGGGCTTCTCCCGCTATGTGCAGTCGTCGGGCATCTACACGCAGGGCGCGACGCAAGTCATCGCTCCGTTCAGCGGAGACTTCCTGGAGAAGCAGCTCCCCGTGCTGACGAAGGCGGTCGGCCAAGAGTACAAGAAGATCCTGCAGCGCAAGTACGAGGTCATCGACGCGAAGATTCCGGCCGACATCGAGGCCGCGGCCAAGGAGATCGCGGCCGGGAAGACGGACGACGAAGCGAAGGCGCGGGCGCTCTACCAGTGGGTCGGGACGCGGGTCCAGTACGACTGGGACAAGGTCGAGCTGTACGAGCGGGACCGGGTCTGGAAGGAGCAGTCGCCGGAGGACACGTTCGCCACGCGGCTCGGCGTCTGCATCGACTACTCGCGGCTGTACGCCGTTATGGCGCGGGCCGTCGGGCTCGAGGTGAAGGTCGTCACCGGCCAAGGCTACGACGGACGAGGCGGGTACGGCCCGCACGCCTGGAACGAGGTGTACGTCAGCGCCAAGCAGGCTTGGATTCCGCTGGACTCCACGTGGATGTCGAGCGGAGGGAACTGGTTCGACCCGCCGAATTTCTATAATACGCATATCCGGGATGTATAAAAGTGCCCCGGCCTTCCCGATACAAGGGGGGCCGGGGCGTTTGGCTTTCGTTGCGGTGCTTCTGCCCATCGTTCTAACGAAGCTCGTGCTTCGCATATTTGCCGACCCAATCTTGTTCATTCATCTCGTCGAACCAAGCGGAATGTATCCAGATCGGGAAGTTCGCGATGCGCTCCAGCTTCTCGACCGCTTGCATTCAGCCCTCCTTGGAATGCAGCCATGACTTGTTAAAGGCAGCTCTGCTCTCTTCTCAGTAGTTATTCGTCTTGTTTCGACAATACTCCTCTCCTTTTCCTCCTCCTCACTTACAATGTGTGGTCCGCCACTTTTCCATCTCCTTCGACATTATGGTAGACTAGGAAAGGTACAACTTGATAGAGTAGGAGGGATTGCCGGTGACTCCGGATTCTGAGTCCAAGGAGCAGATGGCTCACCGACGCCATTTTACGTTTCGTTTGAACTTATTTTTCTTCGTCGTCTTCGCCCTGTTCTCCATTCTGATCATCCGGCTCGCGATCGTGCAATTCGTAGAAGGGGAGACGCTGGCCGAGGAGGAGGGGAAGCTTAGGTCGAAGCATAACGCCATCCCTTCCATCCGCGGCTCGATCTTCGACCGAAAAGGATATCCGATCGCCGAGTCGACATCGTCCCAATCGCTCTTCTACTCCGTGGAGCCGGGCCAGAAGGAGAAGCAGCCGATCATAGATGTGGCCCGCAAGGTAGAGCAAATTTTCGCCCAGTACGGGGATCCGGCTAAAACGATGACGGCGGAGGACATTTTGAAAAAGATGGACGTCGGCTTTGATCTCCAGATGAACAAAACGAAGGACCCGAGCTACTACTCGGTGCCCCGCCGGATCAAAGCGGACTTGAACCAAGCGGAGATCGCCTACTTGTCCGAACACCGGGACGAGCTTCCGGGCATGGAGATTCAAGAGGAGAGCATCCGTCAATACAACGACAAGACGATCGCAGTCCAGCTAGTCGGGTATTTGAAGTCTTTCTCGACGGCGCGCAGCGATTCCGGGTTGGAGTTTTACCGGAAGAAGGCGGAGTCGACGGAACCGACCGATGAATATTTGGATACGGAGGACGTAGGGTTCGACGGGTTGGAGCTGATGTACCAGGACGAGCTGCGCGGCAAAAACGGGGTCAAGACGTACCCGGTCAATGCGGCTGAGAAAATCGTGGGCCCGGTCACGATGATCAAGCCGGAGAAGGGCAACAACCTGTTCCTGACGATTGATGCCGATGTGCAGCTCGAGACCGAGAACGCGATCATGGAGCATCTCGCCTATATCCGCGATCCGGCGCGGGACCGGTGGAGTTATGCTCCGAATGCGACGACCGGCTATGCCGTGGCCATGGAGGTCGATACCGGCAATGTCGTGGCGATGGCGAGCATGCCCGACTACAACCCGAATTTGTGGAACGGCGGGATCAGTCCGGAAGATTACAACAAGGTGAAGTTTTTCGTCGAAAACGGCACGATTCGGGAAGTGCGGCCGCCTTATGAAGATCAGAAAGAGCTGAACAAGCACCCGACCTCGCTCGTCTACCTCGGCTCGACGATCAAGCCGCTGACGATCCTGCTCGGCTTGAACGAGAAGCTGATGGGCATTAATGAGCTGTACACCGATACAGGAGTGTTCTTCTACGGGAAGGACAATAAGGCCCGGCTGACGAACTCGGACGGCAAATACAACGGCCCGATCAATGCCACCCAAGCGATCCAGTATTCGTCGAACACATACATGTCAGCCATGGTTGGCAACCGGTTGTACTTCCGGCCGAATACGGACGGGATCCAGGTTTGGAACGATTATATGGAGCGCTTCGGGCTCGGCGTGTTGACCGGCAGCGGACTCCGGGGCGAGTATGCAGGATACAAGGAGTACAACGAGACGAACAAAAAATACGGCCCGCAAGCGGCGCTCATCCCGGCTTCGTGGGGACAGATGGGCAAGTACACGACGCTGCAGCTGGCGCAGTACGCCGCGATGCTCGGCAACCGGGGGAAGCGGATCAAGCCGCAGTTCGTGACCAAGATCACGTCGTACGACATGAATCCGATTAAGGAGTTCCAGCCGGAAGTATTAAGTCAGGAGAATTTTCCGAAGGAGTATTGGGATACGGTTCAAAAAGGGATGGAGCTCGTGACCAAGAGCGGGTTCGAAGGGTTCCCTTACCGCGTAGCGGCGAAGACGGGGACGTCTACGCAGTCGGTGGCGGGGAAGGACATCGACAACGCGGTGTTCATCGCGTACGCGCCGGCCGACAAGCCGAAGCTGGCGGTTGCCGTCGTCGTTCCCGAGGGCGGCTTCGGCTCTTATGGTGCCGCGCCGATCGCGAGACGCATGTTTGACGCCTACGATCGGGCCGTCGGCTTGTACGGGGTGCCGGTGCAGCCTTAGAATCGCCGGTGCAGCTCAGGCGAGCGCCGGCTTCCGGCGAACCGGAAACCAGATGTCCGTAATCGACTCCTCCGATTCCGGCCCCTTGTTCCGTTCATCGTATACTTCTACATTGTACAGACCGCACAGCTCATAGGGCTGTTCCTTGAGCCATGTGGAATACAAATAATGATGCACTTCTCCGGCATTATCTTCGTGCCCCTGGAACGTGAAGACGGCGTACGTATTCGCCGGGATCTCTCGCACGACCATCCCGTCCGGGATGGTCCGTGTCGAGGTGACTTCCATTCCGATGAAATATTCGAACGGATCCGTGTCCGGATCGTAGCCCTCCGGATCGGTCGACAGGCCATACACGGTGTTTCCCTCAGCAATGGACATGATCTCGCCTTTCCGGCTCATAAAAGCGCTTCCCAACTTAAAAGTCGTGCGGTCCTGAAGGACCTCTTGCAGCGTAACCTGGACGGCGAGCCCGACTAATCTCAGCGCAGGGCGGTTGACTATAATCGCTTCCATCCCATTACCCCCCTAATTCAATGTATCGTACAAATCAATCTCGTTCGGTCCGGCCGTAATCTCCAGATGCCAGGCGCACAGGTTCCGCGTGTAGCCTTGGGCGGCGATCCAGGCGTGCAGCGTCTCATATGTACGCGGGATGCCCGTATTCGGCCCGCGGTGCCGAATGACCGCATACCGCTGTGCCGGCACTTCCAGACCAACCATACCAGGAGGGATTGTCATCCCATCCCATCGCTCGACCTCGACACCGATCCAGTACCCGTCCTGTTCCTCGGTGCAATCGCCGACCACGAACGCGCCGATGAGCTGCTCCGGGTTTACCGCGCCCTCAATCTCCTTTACACGTTCTCTCAGCTTTGCCGCCGTTTGGGGAATCTCCTGAAAATACCGATCTCCCTCGCAAACGACGCGAAACCCGATCAGGTGTTTGCGCCCCAGCTGCACTACCTCCATGGGATCCCTTCCTCCTTGTAATAAGCTTCCGTCGCCTCAGCCGAATTGGTTCTTTGAGACTCCCGGCCAGTTGTGGATTAGAACGTTTGTGATACAATATTCATATACACTTTACTATGACCGAGGAGAATTTTGCCAGTTATGATTTTGCACAATGCCACACGGTATAAAGCCGTCTTTTTCGACGCAGGCGACACGCTGTTGACGATCCCCGGAGCCCGCGAGACGATGCGGCGCTACTTGGCGGACAATGCCTTCCATCGCACGGAAGAAGAGATCGGAGAGCGGTTCGACGCGGCGTTCCGCTTGCTCTATTACAATAAGCCCGTGCTGGGCAACGAGCTGTGCTCGCCCGAATCCGACCGAGCGTTCTGGGTGAATCTGTACGGGCATATGCTGAATGAGCTGGGTGCTCGCGAACAGATCGAGGAGGAACTGATCCACCGCTGGTGCCATGAGATGTACGACCTGTTCGTCTCCCCGGAGCAATACGTCTTGTTCGACGATGTCCGGGATACGCTCGAAGCGCTTCAGGCGCGAGGCTACCGGATGGCGATCGTCTCCAACTTCGCTCCCACCCTGCGCGGCATTTTGCGTTACATGGAGATCGAGCCGTACTTCGACCCGATCATCGTCTCGACCGAGGTTGGGCTGGAGAAGCCGAATCCGGCGATCTTCCGGCTCGCTCTGGAGCAGTCCGGGTTATCGGCGAACGAGGTTTTGTATATAGGCGATCACGACAAGAACGATATATGGGCTCCCGGGCAAGTGGGGATCGACGCGGTGAAGATCAAACGGTACGCCTACCATACCGGCGAAGGCATTCACTCGCTTCGCGAACTGTGGCAGGACTAGGGTAGGAGGAAAGAGGAGCGAGCATGACGAACAAAGATCCCGCCAAAGAAGAAATAGCCAAAAACCGTCATTTTTCATTCCGATTGAACTTCTTTTTCTTCGGCATCTTCCTGCTGTTCTCCATCCTCATCGTGCGGCTGGCCTTGCTGCAGTTCGTAGAGGGCAAGGCGCTCGCGGAGGAAGAAACCCGGATGAAGTCGATGCACCATTCCATTCCGCCGATTCGCGGGACGATCTTCGACCGCACCGGCGCCTACCCGATCGCCGAATCCACCTCGACCCAATCGCTCTTCTACTCGATCGAGCCCGGTAAGAAGGACAAGGAACCGATCATCGAGATGGCCAAGAAGCTGGAACAGGTGTTCACCCAGTACGGCGATCCGAAAAAGCCGCTCTCGGCGCAAGAGATCATCAAGCGGATGGACGTCGGCTACGACCTGGACAAAAACCCTACGAAGGACCCAAGCTACTATTCCGTGCCTCGCCGGATCAAAGCGGATATGACCAACTCGGAGATCGCTTATTTGTCCGAGCATCGAGATCAGTATCCTGGGTTCGAGATTCAAGAGGAGAGCATCCGGCACTACAACGACAAGACGATCGCCGTGCAGCTGGTCGGCTACTTGAAGTCGTTCTCGGCGGCGCGCAACAAGGATACCGGGTTGGAGTTTTATCGGCAGAAGGCGGAGTCGACCGACCCGACCGTGGAATATCTGGATACGGAGGAAGTCGGCTTTGACGGCATCGAATACTTGTTCCAGGACGAGCTGCGGGGCAAAAACGGGCTGAAGAGCTATCCGGTCAATGCTGCGCAGAAAATCGTCGGTCCCGTGACGCTGACCAAGCCGGAAAAGGGGAACAACCTGTTCCTCACGATCGATTCGAATGTACAGCTCGAGACCGAGAAAGCGATCACGGAGCATCTGGCGTACATCCGCTCGGTCAAGAACGACGTGTGGCGCTATGCGCCCAATGCGACTACCGGCTATGCGGTGGCGATGGAAGTCGATACGGGCAATGTGATCGCGATGGCGAGTATGCCGGACTATGACCCGAACATTTGGCATGGCGGCATTAACAACGAAGATTACAAGAGTATTCAGTACCAATACTTGAACGGGGCTATCTCCGAGGTGTACGCGAACTATCCGGATCCGAAGGAACGGGCGAAGCATCCGACCTCGCTCGTGTACCTGGGCTCGACGATCAAGCCGCTGTCCGTCCTGATCGGGCTCAAGGAAGGGCTGTTCACCGCGAACGAGACGTACTACGACACCGGAGCGATGACGTTCGGGAAAGACAACACGGTCATTCACAATTCCGGCGGCACCGCGTGGGGATATCTTAATGCGTGGCAGGCGATCTGGCGCTCCTCCAACACCTACATGTCCGAGATGATCGGGCTGCGGCTGTACAACAAGTACAAGGGCGATATCAAGGTGTGGGACGACTATATGAAGCAATTCGGTCTCGGGGTCAAGACGGGCAGCGGCCTTCGCTACGAGTCGGCAGGCATCGCCGACTACAAATATGAAGCGGAAAAAGCGAGCTCGCAGTCTGCGCTCGTCCGCGCCTCCTGGGGCCAGATGGGCAAGTACACGACGCTTCAGCTCGCGCAGTATGCCGCGATGCTCGGCAACCGGGGCAAGCGGATGAAGCCGAACTTCGTCTCTTATATGACGACTTACGATATGCAGCCGATCAAAAAGTTCGAGCCCGAGGTGCTGAACGAGGTGCAGCTGCCTAAGGATTATTGGGACACGATTCAGCGCGGCATGCTGCTAGTGAACAAGGACGGCTTCGACGGCGTGACCTACTCGGTCGCCGCCAAGACCGGGACGTCGACCCAGAGCATCGCCCGCAAGGAGATCGACAACGCCGTATTCATCGCCTATGCGCCTGCCGACAAGCCGAAGATCGCGGTAGCCGTCGTCGTGCCGGAAGGCGGCTATGGTGCGTATGGCGCCGGGCCGATCGCTCGCCGCATTCTCGACGCGTACGACCGGGAGTACGGCATGTACGGGACGCCGAATCCGAATGCAGGCGTGAAATAAGCGAATAGAGCAAGAGGAGGAGCTGCTAGTGAGGAGACACTCACGGCGGCTCTTTTTTGCAGCTTCAATGTTGCACTAATGAAACTTTTTTGCGTATACATAACAATAGGGCGAGACGAGATGTGCGGGAACCATCGGGATGTCGCCCGTTTAAGGGGTGAGCCTCATGAAGCGAAAGCAGACCAGTCCGTCGATTAGACGTTTTTGGTGGGGGATGCTGTATCTTACTCTTACGGCTCTTTTCACAGGATGAATGTACCGTTGAAAGGCAGAGCAGCAAGGCCCGGCGGGGAATGTCGCATGGAACAAGCCTTGTTTCTGAAAACGAGGAGAGGTATGATATACTAAATGTTCAGTAACGTGTTCCATCTCGTGTGCAGATGCAACAACAGGACCTCAACTTGAAAGGATCAATAGCTATGTGCGGCATTACGGGCGTAATGTATTTCGATGCTAGAGAGCCGAAGGAAGCGATGCTTCGGCAGATGATGGATGTGATCGAGCACCGGGGGCCGAACGATTCCGGCGTCTTCACCGATCCGGGGATCGGACTCGGCTTTCGCCGGCTGTCGATCATCGACCTGAAGGAAGGCCACCAGCCGCTCAGCAATGAGGACGATACCGTCTGGATCGTCTTCAACGGCGAGATCTACAACTATCAGCGTCTGCGGGAGGACCTGCTCGCGCGGGGACACCGCTTCAAGACGCATACCGATACGGAAGTGATCGTACACCTGTACGAGGAATACGGCGAGCATTGCGTCGACCATCTGCGGGGCATGTACGGGTTCGTCATTTGGGACCGCCGGAAGCGGGAGCTGTTCGGGGCGCGGGACCATTTCGGCATCAAGCCGTTCTATTACTACACCGACGGGAGCCGCTTCCTGTTCGGCTCGGAGATCAAGAGCTTGCTCGAGGCGGACGGCATGGAGCGCCGGGTGAACGAGGACAGCCTGCTGCAGTACTTGACGTTCCAGTACGTGCCGGAGCCGGAGACGATGTTCGCCGGCATTCGCAAGCTGCCGCCGGCCCACACGATTCGGATCACCGCCGACGGCCGGATGAGCGTCCGCCGCTACTGGGATCCGATGTTCGCGCCGGTGCAGCGGCCGTTCGCCGACGTCGTCGAGGAGCTGCGGGCGAAGCTGCGGGACTCGGTCGTGCATCACATGCACAGCGACGTCGAGCGCGGCTGCTTCCTGTCGAGCGGCATCGACTCGACCGCGATCGCGGCGCACATGAAGCGGATCGAGCCGATCCGCACGTTCTCCGTCGGCTTCGACGGGCCGAACAACGAGACGGTCATCGCGAGACAGACCGCCCAGGCGCTCGGCACGGAGCACTACGAGAAGCTGATCACCGCCGACGACTTCTTCGGCGCGCTGCCGAAGGCGATCTGGCACCAGGACGAGCCTGTCGCCGACCCTTCCGCGATCGCGCTCTATCACGTCGCGGGCTTGGCGGCCGAGCACATCACGGTCGTGCTGTCCGGCGAAGGCGCGGACGAGCTGTTCGGCGGCTACCGCATCTACCGTGAGCCGCTGTCGCTGAGGCCGCTAGCTTGGCTGCCGCGGCCGGTCATGCGGCTCGTGCATCAGCTGGTGCGCTTCCTGCCGGATGGCGTGAAGGGGCGCAATTACTTGCTGCGCGGAACTACGCCGCTCGAGGAGCGGTTCCTCGGCAACGCCAAGCTGCTCGGAGAGGCGGCCAAGGCGGAGCTGCTGCAGCTCGACCGCAAGCGGCTGCGCACGTACCGCGACCCGTGGCAGGTGGCGGGCGACTTCTACAGCAAGACCCGCCACTTGGATCCGGTGTCGCGTATGCAGTACATCGACATGAACCTGTGGCTGCCGGGCGATATTCTGATGAAGGCCGACAAGATGACGATGGCCCATTCGCTGGAGCTGCGCGTCCCGTTCCTGGATAAGGAGCTGTTCGAGTTCGCCCGGACGATCCCGATGGAGTACCGGCTGGCGGAAGGGACGACCAAGTATGTGTTCCGCAAGGCGATGGAAGGGATCATCCCGGACTTCATCCTGAACCGTCCGAAGCTCGGCTTCCCCGTTCCGCTGCGCGAATGGGTCAAAGGACCGCAGGGCGCGATGATGCGTGAACAGATCCGTTCGAGCGGCATCGAGCCGTACTTCGACCTGAAGGTCGTCGACCGGATGTTCGATCAGCATGCGGCCGGTCACGGAGACTTCGCCCGCTGGATCTGGGCGGTGTACGTCTTCGGCCTGTGGCATGCGACGTATATGCAAGGTGCGACCTCGCCGGGACTCGGCTTGGAACGGCAATTGGAGTCAACCGGGACGTAGCCGGGACCATTGGATTTCGTTTTTTGGACAAGTCAGGGAGAGGATGAAGAAGGCATGGGACGCTACAAATTGCTCGCGATCGATATGGACGGCACGCTGTTGAACGAGGAATCCCTCATCTCCGACGACAACCGCAACTGGATTCACAAAGCGCTGGAGGCGGGCATCTCGGTTATCCTGTCCACCGGGCGCGGGGTGCAAAAGGTGTACCCGTATACGGACGAGATCGGGCTTAAGACGCCGATCGTCTCGGTGAACGGCAGCGAGGTGTGGAAGGAGCCGCGGGTGCTCCTGAAGCGTCACCTGATGAAGACGGAATGGATACGCCGCCTGCACGAGATGTCGGTGAAGTATGACACGTGGTTCTGGGCGTATTCCGTCGAGGGCGTGCACAACAAGGAAAACTGGGTGCCGGAGGAGCTGGAGACTACCCAGTGGCTGAAGTTCGGGTTTTTCACCGAAGACGATCAAAGCCGCAACCGAATCCTGGACGAGCTGACCGCTTGGGGCGAATTCGAGATTACGAACTCGCACCCGCACAATCTGGAGATCAATCCCAAAGGCATCAGCAAGGCGAGCGGGATTGAAGAAGTGTGCCGGCTGCTGGGGCATTCGATGTCCGAAGTCGTGGCGATGGGTGACAGCCTGAACGATATGGCGATGATCCGGGCGGCCGGACTCGGCGTGGCGATGGGCAATGCCCAGGAGGAGCTTAAGCGGGCTGCGGATCTTGTGACAGTGACGAATCAGGAGCATGCGGTGGCGAAGATCATTCGGGAGCATATTCTGGTGTAATCTGTGTCTGATGAGAGTCTGATGAGTTTGATGAGTTTGATCGACGAGCCGGAAGGAGCGGGTGCGTAATGGCCATTGCGGGATGGATCCTGGTTATCGTTTTGTTCGCGGTCGGAATGGCCGGGGCGATCTTCCCAATTTTGCCGGGCGTGCTGGCGATCTATGCGGCTTTTTTCGTGTACGGGTTTTTCATCGGGTTCGGCGAGTTCGGCTTCTGGTTCTGGCTTCTCCAGACGTCCATCGTAGTCGCGGTTATCGTCGCCGATTACTTGGTCAGCGCGCTGGGGGTGAAGAAGGTAGGCGGCTCCCGGGCTTCGGTCGTCGGCAGCACAATCGGAATTCTCGTCGGCCCCTTCGTCATTCCGGGGATCGGCTTGCTGCTCGGGCCTTTTCTCGGGGCGGTGATCGGAGAGCTGTTCGCCGGGTCGCAGCCGGGACAAGCGGTGAAGGTCGGGATCGGGTCGTTGGTCGGATTTCTCTCCAGCGTCGTCGTAAAATTCATTTTACAATTGATCATGATTGTGCTATTTATAGGGTGGGTTATCTGGAACTGAGTGTCACTAATGCGTAGGGAGGAACTACCTTGATCCGCGTTATCGTCTGGAACGAATATTTGCATGAGAAGGAAAACCAAGTCGTCGCGTCCCTGTACCCGAATGGCATCCATGGGGCGATCGGGGCCGGGATTGCGAAGGAAGACGTGCAAGTGCGCTACGCTACGCTGGACATGCCGGAGCACGGTCTGTCCGACGAGGTGCTGAGCGAGACCGATGTTCTCATCTGGTGGGGGCACCGGGGCCATAACCAAGTGAGCGACGAGATCGTGGAGCGCGTGCAGAAGCGCGTGCTGCAGGGCATGGGCTTGATCGTGCTGCACTCGGGCCACTTCTCCAAAATTTTCAAAAAGCTCATGGGCACCACATGCGACCTGAAATGGCGCGCCGTCGGGGAGAAGGAGCGGCTCTGGGTCGTCGATCCGTCGCATCCGATCGCAGAGGGCGTCGGGCAGTTCATCGAGCTCGAGCATGAGGAGATGTACGGCGAACACTTCGACATTCCGGCTCCGGACGAGCTCGTCTTCGTCAGCTGGTTCGAAGGCGGCGAAGTGTTCCGCAGCGGCTGCACGTTCCGCCGGGGGCAGGGCAAGATTTTCTACTTCCGCCCGGGGCATGAGACGTATCCGACGTACCATAACCAGGATGTGCTGCGCGTGATTTCCAATGCCGTGCATTGGGCCGCTCCGAAGCTCGGGGCTAAGCCGGTGTACGGCCACGTGAAGGAGCCGCTCGAGCCAATCAAGAGCGTGTAGGTGTAGGCTTTGTTAGGCGTGAAGGCGGGGCGGAGTTTTGATGGGAGAGGGAAAACCTCCCTCTTCTTGGGCCGAATGGTCCTCTTTTTCGCACGTTAAGGGGAAAACCTCCCTCTTTTTTTGGCTAAATGCTCGGATCGAGCGGATTTTTGGCCGGAGGAGAGGGAGGTTTTCCCTTTCCTGCCCGAAATCGGGCCGGTTTGCGCAAAAGAGGAGGAGGTTTTCCTCTTTTGGAGGCGTCGGTTACTGGAAAGGATCCGGGGCGGTGGACGGGATTAAGCCGAAATAGTCGCGTTACTGGACGGGATCCGGGGCGGTGGACGGGATAAAGCCGAAATAGTCGTGTTACTGGGCGGGACCCGGGGCGGTGGACGGGATAAAGCCGAAATAGTCGTGTTTCTGGACGGGATCCGGAGCGGTGGACGGGATAAAGCCGAAATAGTCGTGTTTCTGGACGGGATCTTGGGCGGTGGACGGGATTAAGCCGAATTAGTCGTGTTACTGGAAAGGATTAAGCGCAATCGCAATCACATCCACCTGAGCGATTCTCCGGCAAATCGATCCGACTGATTCTATTCTCCAACCTCCGTATGAATATCGACCTAAGCTATCCTTTACGACCGATATACCCTAGCATTTCCATCCATCCCCGTAACCTGTACACCCCTAAATTCGGCAACACAGACAACGTACGCATGAACATCAACCTGAGCTTCCATGCGACCGATAAACCCCGGCAACACCATCCACCCCCGCAACCTGCGACCCAGCACTCGGCAACCTGTAGCAAGCTCGCATTCTAGTAACTAGGTCCAAGCACTTCAATCCTCAACCTAGGCAACAGCATTCACACCGATTCGATCAACAGAGTTTAATCTTCGTATCCACGCACCATGCAACTCCCGTACCTCGCAACCCCCCACATCCTACACTCCTGCACTCCGTACCCCGCACCCCCCACACACCTCCGCTCCTACACTCCTGCAAACAACCGCACCCCCCACAAATTACTCTACTCCTGCGCCCCGGCATTCCAGCTACCCAGCCCCCAGCCTACTCGGGCAAAAACCAAATGTCCTTAAAGTCAACCCACCCGAGCGGGTTCAGGCGGAACCCTTTCACCGAAGGGTGCAGCGAGGCGATCTGCTTCGTATGCACCAGGAACAGCAGCGAGCGGTTCTCGTTCTGCATTCCCTCCAGCAGCTGCAGCAGGCCCACGCGTGCTTGTGGGTCGGGCTCGGCCAGCAGTGTCGCGAGCATCCGGTCGCACGTCTGGAGCGAGTCGGGCGCCATATGCGCGCGGATGTAGCTCAGGTCCGAACGATAGTTCTGGAACGGCCCCTCGTCCTCGATGACGAGACTGAACAGGTAGCCGTCCGCCTGGCGAATCGCTTGCGCGTCGACCATCTCCTCCCGGGATTGGATCACCACCTGGAGCTGAACGCCGAACCGCGCATACTGCTGCTGCAGCCAAGCGGCGTCTTCCGCATGCCCCGCAGTCGTCGCCAGCACGAACGGTTCGCCCCGATACCCCGAGTCCTTCAGCAGGCGTAGCCCGAGCTCGGGGTTGAAGGCGTAGTCGTCGGCCGACAGGAAGTCGCCGGGAACATAGGAGTGGGCGCAGTACACCCGGGTTTCACCCAAGTCGCGGATCATTTTCCCCCGGTCGGTCAGATAGTGCAGCGCATGCCGGAACGCAAAGCTATGCTGAGGTCCGCCCGCCCGGCTCAGATTGAACGTCATCACGCAGCAGCCCGGGAACAGCTCCTCCGCCGCCGACCAGCTGGGACGCTGGGTGGCAGCCGGTTCGAGTCGGGCGTGGTGGAAGGCGATTTTGTCCCAGGGCGACTCGGTCCAGGCGGTGAGGCAATCCTCCGGCATGATGATCATCTCCACCCGATCCAGATAAGCCCTCCCTTGAAAATAAGAAGGGAACGCCTCCAGCGTACAAAACGAAGGCACATTGGCGATCAGCTGGAACGGCCCGGTCCCGACCGGATGCCTGGCGAAGGCCGCTCCCTTCTGCTGGCAGACGTCCTGAGGGACGATCGAGGCCGCGTGGCTGCACAGGAAGCGCGGGAACAAGTAATGAGGTCCGCAGAGCTCGAACTCGACGGTCGTCGCGTTCCGTGCGTGCACCGACACCAGCTCCCGGAACAGCCAGCGGTAGGCGGACTCCGTCCCCGGATCCGGGTCCATCAATCGGCGGAACGTATACGCGACATCCTCCGCGGTCAGCTCGCGCCCATGATGGAACAGCACCCCCTTGCGCAGCCGGAAAATCCAGCGCCGTTCGCCGGCTTCGCTCTCCCAGCTGTGGGCCAGATGAGGTACGACCGTACCCGTGGCCCGATCATACCGCACGAGCGTATCGAATAGCTGCCGGATTACGTTTACGTCAGTAGCGAAGAACGTCGAGATCGGATCCAGCCGATACAGGGCGTGCGGGATCGGAAGCCGCAGCACCTCCACGCAGCTCTGGGAAGAGGACTCGGGCTCCGTCTGATACCCGAAATACCCCGTCAGCCACTCCATGAACCGATCCCGGGCCGACGTCCCGTCCCCGTATTCGCGGATCAGCTCGAGCCCTTCCGAGAGCTGGCCTTTGTCAGCCAGCTTCTGGGCCAGCTCCACGAGCACCTGCTCGTGCGGCATCAAGAAAGTCAGCATCGACAAGTTCCCGCGGCCGATCCCGGGAGTCCAGGCGATCCAGCCTACGGCTAGCAGCTTCTTGAGCACGATCTTCACATTGCGAGGCGAGCAATACCAGATGCGGGCCAGCTCGTCCAGGCCGATCGGAAATGGCGATTGCTCCGGTTGAGATGCATATGCGCGGCGAACCTGCAAATATTGCAAGGACAGTTGCATAAACTTCCTTTCCTCCTCCGCTAGGCCAGCTTGACAATGAAAAAAAGGGGAAATTATTTTCGCTCATTATACTCTTTTTATCATCTTTTGAACATGTAAAAATAGCACCAAGAGAAAACACAAAAGAGACCCATAAGGGATGGATGGAGGGAGCGACATGCTGGACGAATATTACTTGGTAGAACAACAGGCGGAGCAGCGGAAAAGAGAGCTCAAGGAAGTTACCCGGAACTATTGGAAATGCGCAGCTGTAAGCTTGGAGGAGCGGGAGGAGCGGGAGGAGCATAGAAAAAACGGTCCCGGAAGACCGTCTCTCTTAACCATAATCGCGAACTGGTTCGGAAATGGCAAACGTTCAAGCGGACTATAACGGGGTAAACGTACAGTCCTCGGGCTCGGTCGTCGTGATCGTAATCGTCCAGCCTTCCGCGATGACGAACGCTCCTCCAATCGGAGAATCCGAGGTGACGTATAGACTCCAAACTCCATTCGGGGCGAGCCCGTTAAAATTGCTAAGCGCAACGACTGGCGATGTCGGAGGCGCCGGCGAGTTGAGATTCTCGATCTCTTCGTAATTGGTCGGCTGATACGTACCGGAGACGAGCGGGCCGTCATCCGGTATCGGACCGGCTGCCGAGTCGTCGAACGTCAAGAAGACGTGGGCAAAGCCAAGCATGCCGCCTGCATCCGAGGTGAGGAGCGTATTCGTAATTCCGTCCGGTCCGGCGAGGAGAATCTCCCTCGCATCGAAATTATTGCCGGAGAGATCAAGCAGGTTGACCGTGACCTTCGTAATAAAGCCTTCTAATCCGGTGACCGTAATGGTCGACGGATACGGAACGGCCCTCGGGTCCGTACTCGGATCGGCGATGTCGATGCTGTTCGGATTCGCGAACGTCCCGATATGGGCCCGGTTGCACAATCGGCGAAAAGGGGCCACGGTCAAAGTCGAATCGACGTTTACAGTCGGGTTGACGGTCACCGGAGATGGCGCGATGTTCGTAACGTCCGGCGGAGGGTTGTTAATGATCGTTCTCACAATAATCTTTTTACGCTTCTTTTTGGATTTGAGCACGCAATGCCTTTTCTTTTTGCGCGGTCGACATTTCACAATCCGCTTGTGCCGACGGCGCTTTTTCTGATCAAGCTCGTCTAAGGACTCCACATCGTTCATCCGTCTATGCCTCCCTTTGAACTTGTATATGCTATGTCCCACATATACCGGGCGTATAGACGGATGTACAAGGCGAACTAGACAGGCAACCATTTGTCGGGAAAATGGTGAGGCAACCAGTGACAAGCCTTACGGCAGGTCACCGGTATAGACGGATTGCGGCCGATAGATCCGGTTGTCCGCCGCCTGCTCCAGCACGTGGGCGGTCCAGCCGACGATCCGGCTCGCTGTGAATGTGGCCGTGAACAACGAGGGATCGAGCCGTACCGCCTTCAGCACCGCCGAGGCGAAAAACTCCACATTGGTGTACAGCTTGCGCCCCGGCTTATACTCCGCCAGCAGCCGGATGGCCGTCTCCTCGACGTGCAGGGCGAAGTCGAACCAAGGGTCTTCTGCGTTCAGCCGCGCAGTCACTTCCCGCAGCGCCTCGGCCCGGGGATCCATCGTCTTGTAGACGCGATGGCCGAAGCCCATCAGCTTCTCGCGCTGCTCGAGCTTGCCGCGGATCCACGGTT
This sequence comes from Paenibacillus sp. HJGM_3, assembly GCF_045062745.1. NCBI lineage: Bacteria > Bacillati > Bacillota > Bacilli > Caryophanales > Paenibacillaceae > Paenibacillus > Paenibacillus sp. HJGM_3. The sequence continues at coordinate 144,578 of NZ_JBJGED010000015.1, read as the reverse complement.
CGGCGTTCTCCCTCGCGCCGATCTCCTCCAGCATAGCGATGACCTCGGAGGGGGCTCCGCCATGCAGCGGCCCCTTCATTGCACCGATACCGGCCGTTACGGCGGACACGAGGTCGGACTCCGTCGAGCTGACGACCCGGCAGGCGAACGTGGAGGCGTTCAGGCCATGCTCCATCGTTAGGATCAAGTACGCTTCGAGCGCTTGCACGTGCGCTTCAGACGGTACCTCGCCCGACAGCATGTACAAGTAGTTGGCGGCATGACGCAGCTCGGGATGCGGCTCGACGAAGGGTGCTCCCTGCAGCCGGCGGAACCGGTAGGCGATGATGGACGGCAGCACGGCCGTCAGCTCGAGCGCCTGCTCGGCGGTAGGCGGCCAAGCGTAGCGGGCATCGCCGATCGCCGAGACGGCGGTGCGCAGCACGCTCATCATCGGAGCATCGGCCGGCAGGGCGTCGAGAACGAGCCGGACGGACGCCGGCAGCGTGCGCGCTTCCTTCATGCTGCCGGTGAACGCCGCAAGCGTGTCGGCACCCGGCAGCGTTCCGTACCAGAGCAGATGCGCGACCTCCTCGAAGGTGCGACGGACGGCCAAGTCCTGGGCGCGATGCCCGCGGAATATGAGACGGCCTTGGGCGCCGTCGACGAGACTGATCGACGTTTCGGCGGCGACGATTCCTTCCAAACCTCTGGCTAGCATAAGCTCGACCTCCTGAGAATGGCATGAGTTTCTTTCAGTATACTCGGAAGCGCTGATAAATGATAATTGTTAAAATATTTATGTGTGATAGAAATAGTTTATTTATATACATGTATATGATAGGTATTTTGAAATAAATGGATGTGATAGAATGAAAGCAAAAGGAGGTGGTAGCCCAACCCTATCGGTTTGCTAAGCTTCTTAGTCGACATCCCAGATCATGCTCGCCGTCCAGTTGCACCCAATCTGACGCGAAATGAGGGATCCCATGATGGACCACGCGCCTCGCCTGTCGGCGTTCAGGCCGATGCTGCTGCTGTTGTTCGCCTTTGTCGCACTCCTTACGGTTATGCTCCTTCCTCCCCAAGCCGCACGTGCCTACACCGACCCCAGCAACATGACTGACGACGTTTTTTTCGCCAAGCTTAATCTGGATTATCCCGGTCTCGCGACCGTGAAGGCGGACGTAGCCGCTGCCAACTACACAGCGGCCAAGACCCATCTGCTGAGTTATTTTCAAAGCCGCTCCGCCCCCGTCTACTTCCCGGTCGGCACGACGCCCTCCGGAGGCCCGCTGGAATCCAGTCCGGACGATCTGGTCAACTACATTTTCACGATTCTCGGAGAGACCAAGAACTTCAGCGGATCCGGCGGCATCCAGTGGGATCAGACATGGACGGGCGGTTCCTGGTCGAACTCCTCGTTCAATAATTATTTGGAAGATTTCCTGATGTACAACATTCTCGCCCCTGGGTATAACGCGCTTGCACCAGGCGATCCGAAACGGACCTCATACTCCGACACTTGGATGAAATTCGCCCTGGAGTTTATCACGGACAAAGGCAATACGGCCAACGGCACGTCCGAGAACATCCTGGATTTGGCGAAACGGCTGACCAACTGGAACATGGCCTACTCGGTGTTCCGGAACAGTCCTTCGATCGATGCGCCCGGCAACGCGGCTTACCTGAAGCATATCTGGCAAATGGCCGACTACGCCTATGCGAACATCGAATCGGCGAACGGCAACAACTGGTATGCGAGCATCGCCCGCGCGATCTATATCGCCGGCGTCTACTTCCCCGAGTTCAAGGATGCGGAGAACTGGCGGATGCGCGGCGAGGGCGCGATGAGCAAGTACATGAACAAAAACGTGAAGGGCGACGGCATGAACGACGAGCCTACGGAGGGCTACCATTTGTATGGCCTGTCGCTCGCCAATACGATTCAGCAGTTCGGGCAGCTAAACGGCTATGCCGATGTGTTGAAGGACTCCAAGGAGCTGCTCGAGCGCAGCGCGGAATTCACCATGGACGCCTTGTTCCCGAACCTGGAGGAAGGGCCGATGATCGGGGATTCCTCGGAAAAGGAGTTCGCTCCCCATGGGCTTTTGGCCGACTATGCGACAATTTACGGACGATCGGATTTCGAGTATATCGCTTCCCATCGAGCGAGCGGGACGGTGCCGGACCATACGTCGGTCGTGTATCCGAACAGCTCCGCGATCATGCGGACGGGCTGGAACGACAATGACAAATACATGTTCATCGAGAACGAGGATACGGATTACGGGGCTTCCCACAACCACCCAGACGACTTGAGTCTGGTCATGTACGCTTACGGCAAGCGGCTGATCGCCGACCCGGGCGTTTACACCTACGATTCTCCTGACACAGTGGGGGACTGGCTGAGGCGCACCACGGAAGCCCACAATACGGTTGAGGTGAACAACAATCCGCAAAGCCTGGTGAACCGCAAGCTGAACAAGTGGATCACGAACGCCGGCTTCGACTTCTATGACGGCCAGCACGGCGATTACGCGCCGATCTATCACAACCGCAAAGTATTTTTCGCCAAGCCGAACTATTGGATCGTGTCCGACGTGATGACGGGCAGCGCGATTGCGAACACGTATGAGCAACTGTGGCACTTCCGACCGAATACGCTCAGCCTGAACGGGACGACGAAGGCGGTGACGACGCAGTTCGTCGGGGAGCCGAACGTGAAGATCGTGCCGGCCGACCCGACTACCGTCACGGCGGCGGTTCGGAACGGGTATTATTCGGACGCTTACGCCTCCTATTCGCCGGCTCAATACTTGGCCTATACGAAATCGGCGACGGGCAGCACTTCCTACGACACGGTGATTTTCCCCGAGGATGCCGGGCAGAATCACAACGTGACGGTGTCGCGCCTCGCGATGGCGGGCGTCAGTCCTTACACCGCTACGGCGCTGACGATCAATCTCGATTCGGGCAACAACGGGAATGTGGCCGCCTACTATCTCTCGCACGAGACGACGCACCCGACCCGCAGCTTCGGAACGTACGGCTATAACGGCGAGCTGGCCTATATCGAAAAGACGTCCGGCGGCGCGCTGAGCCAGATCGCGATCGACGAGGGCAGCCTGTTGACCGACGGGGCGACGAATCTCCTCTCGGCCACCGGCACGGTGCAGAACTTGGCCGTGAAATATAGCGGTACGACGCTGCAGCTGTCCAGCAGCGAGAAGCTGGCGTACGCGGTCACGATCTACGCTCCCGGGGTGACGGCCGTTACGTTCAATGGGGCCGGCGTCGGGTTTACGACGGCGGGCAGCTACATCACCGTCGCGGCGGCCGGGGCGAGCACGGCTTCGACGGTGCTGACGGATAGCTTCGACGTGGCTCCGCTGACGAACGAGTTCTATGACTTCGAGAGCGGTTCGGCGACTGGCTGGCGGCCGCTTAACGGGACATGGAGCGTCACGGCCCAAGGCGCGGGCAAGGTGTACCGCCAGACGAACAACGCCAGCGTGGACGCCAAGACGGTCACGACGTCCAAGTGGACGGACGTGCTCGTGGAGGCGGATGTCACGACGGTGTCGGCCACGACCGGGACGAACGGGGTGCATCTGCTGGCTCGGTACCAGGACGTGCTCAATACGTACATGTTCCGCTATTACTCGCTGAGCGGGACCACGTCGCTGCGGATCGAGAAGGTATTCGCCGGCACGACTACCGTGCTCGCTACGGTACCGTTCACGATGGCGACCGGCACGACGTATAAGCTGAAGGGCACGATCAGCGGCAATACGCTCAAGCTGTACGTCGACGGGACGCTCTATCTGACGGCGACCGATTCGGACATTACCGAAGGGTACGTCGGGCTGGACGCGCATCGCCGAGATGCGTACTTCGACAACGTGAAGGTGACGGAGATCATCGGGGACGATTGGGAGATCGACCGCGGGCCTTGGATAATCAACAACTTCGAGCTGTATACCGACTCGCTCAGCTCCGCCAACTCGGAGGTGCGAACGCGGGAGCAGAACGACCTGTACGCCTACAGCGGACAGGCGAAAGTGAAGGTCGCCGCCTGGGGCGCGACGCCGGCCAGCGCCGGACTTGTCGCCCGCTCGCTCGGCATCAATGACGGCTACCGCTTCCTGCTGTACAACAGCGGCAGCGGCACGAAGCTGCGCATCGAAAAGGTCCTGAGCGGCCTTGCGGCCGCGGCGACGCCGACCGTGCTCGCGGAGAAGGCGTACACGGTCGCCACCGGCACGTACTACACGCTGAAGGCCGCCGTGGAGGGCGGGGTGCTGAAGCTATACGTGAACGGGACGCTTGAGCTGAGCGCCTACGACACGACGCTGCCACGCGGCGGCTTCGGGTTCCGGGCGACGAACGCGCAGGCGCGCTTCGACGACGCGTTGCTGGAGCGACTGCAATAGCGGAATAGTGAGAAGGGCTCGGGAGCATGGTTCCCGAGCCCTTTTTGGGGTCATCCAAGCCTTTTCCAGCCTACTTGTCCGGCCGATACAGATTGATCAGATCCTTCCACGCCGCGGCCGCGGCTCCGGTAGGGCTGGAGGCGCCGCCGATCGCGGCGACCGTGCCCATCAAGTCCGTGTGGAACACGATACCCTTCTCGGTTCGGTCGACGCCGAATAGCGGGTGGCCAGGCTCGAGCTCGCGCGGAGCGACTTCCAGCCGGATGCGCGTCCCGGACTCCGGCGACGCGTCCGGCGGGACGAGCTCAGCGGAAGCGAGCAGCTTCAGCTTCTTGCCGGCCTGCTGTGCCGCGGCGATCGCGTCCGGCGTGACTCGATCGATGCCGGTCACCTGTACGTCGCGGAGCGTACTGGACGCGCCGAGCAGCGCATCGGCCAGCAGGACGAGCTTGCAGGCACTGTCCGTCCCCTCGACGTCCAGTGCGGGATTCGTCTCGGCGATGCCGCGCTGCTGCGCCTCCTGCAGCGCCTCCGCGAACGAGACGGGCTCCTCGTGCATCCGGGTCAAGATGTAGTTCGTCGTCCCGTTGAGGATGCCTTCGATCTTCGAGATCCTGCAGCCGGCAAGCGCGTAGTCTCCGAGATCGAGCGTCGGCAGCGCGGCGGCCGTCGCCCCGCTGTACCGGAGGCTTGTCCCGCTCGAGCGGGCCGCGTCCCGGATAGCGCCGAAGTTCGAGACCAGCGCGCCCTTCGAGATCGCCACGACGTCGAGCCCCCGGTTCAACGCCTTCATCATGTAAGAGAGCGCCGGCTCGCCATGCGAGATATTCGTCGGGGTCGCTTCGACGAGGACGTCGGCGAGCTGCCCCCAGTCCGGCATCGCCATCGTCGTCGATGCTGAAGCTTCGAGCCAAGTCGCGGTGCGTCCGCATTCGTTATCGGCGTAGTCGCGCAGCGCTTTCGAGCCCCGCCCCGGGGCGTCGAGCAGAGCGGCGATCTGTATGCCTTCGGCGTCGTACAGCAGCCCACCGCTGCCCAAGATTCCGACGAGCCGGAACCGCAATCGGTATCTCGCTTTCCACTCCGTCTCTCGCCGGTGGAGCACGCGAACGAATTCCCGGCCCACGGTGCCGAAGCCGGCCAATAGGATGTTTACGGTCTTTATGTCGTCAGGTGCTTTCCAGTCTACAGTCATGCCTGTACCCACCGTCCTTTCCCACCACTGTACCGCAAATCCGCGCAGAAAAAAAGAAAGCCTCTGTCAGGCTTTCCCGTTCCTCTTGCCCTCTTCCCTACAACAGCAGCGTAATGGCGAGCAGGTCGAACAGCACCAGCGGCAGTACCGTGCTGTTGTAGAAGTAGTTTCCATAACCAGGATAGTAGGGGTTGAAATAGCGCGTTTGCTGCTGGGGCAAATGCAAGTATACGTAATCGGCATCGACATGCACGATGTATCCTTCGTGAACGGCCCCGTTCGTGCGCTCCAACCGCACATACCGGTTCAAGTACTGCTTGCACGCGTGATAGGCTTCTTCCTTACATTGCTTAATTAGCTTATGGACTTCCGCCTTCGCCTTGTAAATCTCCATGTTGCCTTGCACCTCCGTTTCTAGTCATCCACATCATATGCATTCGCCCAGATTTGGTTCATCGTTCATGGCGGAGGGGGAACAATCCTAGTATAATAGGAGTCATGCTTATTACAGGGAGAAGGGTCTCAATTGTCCAAGGATTCGCTTGTCAAAGGAACGATTATTCTCGCGCTCGCCGCCCTGATCGCCCGGGTATTGGGCGCGGTGCAGCGTATTCCGCTCGTCTATCTGCTCGATGACGCCGGTATGGCGACGTACTCGATCGCCTTCAATATCTATAGCTTCCTGCTCGTCATCGCCACCGCCGGCATTCCAAGCGCGCTCAGCAAGCTCGTCTCGCAGGAGACGGCGCTCGGGCAGCATGCGGAAGCGAACCGCATCTATAGAGCGGCCGGGCTGTTCGCCCTCGGCGCCGGTGTCGTCATGACGCTCCTGCTCCTCGTGTTCGCGCCGTATTACGCGAATGAAGTGAGCCACGACCCGGACGCCGCGTTGTCCATCCGCGCGCTCGCGCCGGCGCTGCTCCTGTTCCCGCTGATCGCGATCATGCGGGGCTATTTCCAGGGCCGGCAGCGCATGCTGCCGAACGGGCTGTCGCAGATCGTAGAGCAGATCCTGCGGCTCGTCACGGCAGTCGGCCTCGCGTTCCTCCTGCTCCAGCTCGATTACGGCCACGTTAAGGCTGTGGCCGGCGCCTCGTTCGGAGGCGTGATGGGCAGCATCGGCGCCGTCCTCGTGATGGCGTACTACGCGCTCGCCATGCGGCGCGAGGACGCCCGCACCGGACAGACCGGCAATGCGAAGCCGGTCCAGTCGCCCAGCTACGGCGCGATCTATCGCCGGCTGTTCCGGGTGGCCGTGCCGATCGTCTTGTTCTCGACGGCCGTGCCGCTCATCTACTTGATCGACTCGTCGATTACGATCGGCCTGCTGCAAGGCGATCTCGGCTACGACGCGGCGAAGGAGGCGCTCGGCGTCTTGGGCGGACGAGCCCAGTCGCTCGCCGGCATCCCGATCATCCTGGCGATCGCGCTCAGCCAGTCGGCGGTGCCCGTCGTGTCCGCCGCCTTCGCCCGCCAGGACATGGAGCTTGTACGCGGACAAGCGTCCAAGGCGCTGTACATGTCCGTCGTCACCGGGCTGCCGATGGTCATCGCGATTTGCGTAGCGGCGCGGCCGCTGAACGGCTTCCTGTTCGGCAATCATGACGGCACGTCCATCATTATATTCCTGACCGTCAGCGTCCTGTTCCAGATCGTCATGCAAACCTCCGGCGCCATCCTGATGGGCATGGGGCGAATGAAGCCGCTCATCCTGCATGTCGCCATCGGGATCGTCATTAAGCTGGTGGCGAGCTACTTGCTCTCGCCATGGCTCGGCATCTACGGGATCATCGCTGCAACCGCGCTTTGCTTCATCGCGATGGCGCAGCTGAACTTGCGCGTGTTGAAACGAATGGTGGATTACACGGTATTGGGCAGCAAATGGGGAGGCATCATCGTGACGGTGATCGGAACGTCGGCAGTCGGCGCGGCGCTCGAGTGGGCGACGAGCCAATGGGTGCAGCCGTTCGCGGCCGCGCGGGTGAACGATATGATCAATGCAGCGATCGTCGGCGGACTCGCTTGCGTTTTGTATGTGCTCTTGCTCTTCCTCACGCGAACCGTGACGGAGAGCGAGATCGGCAGCTTCCCGGGACCGCTGCAGAAGCTGTACCGCCGCTTCCGCCGCGACAAGAGCCGCAGCAACAGCGCGAGCCAAGGTTAATCTCAGAGGAGTTGGTCGGTTAAGACGGCCAGCTCTATTTTATTGAGCGCGAAGCAGGCTTCGTTCGTAATCTCGAACGCGTGGGGGACCGTAAGGTCGTCGTAATATTCCATGACCGTGAGGGAGTCGAACCAGTCATATCGCGGAGGGGAGTCGAAAGGGGTATCCGGCCAGGCGTCGGCGAGCTTCGGGCTGCATAAGCGCGCGGCTCCGGGCAGCAGGCTGCATCCGTTCAGCTTCTCGGCGTAAGGCTTTTCCGGAGAGGACGGACGCTCGGGAGCGAACAGCTGCGGCCAATAGTCGGCCCGCGACCCTGTGTGAGGAGTGGAGGAGGCGAACTTCAGCACGCCTTCCCGAATGTCCGGGACGCCGAACAGGATCGCGTACAGCTGCATGCCGATGCCGATACGCTCTTGCAGATTGGCGAAATGTTCAAGGACCCGGCCCGCGAGCCGGGGGTGCGGGAGGCTGGAGGTATAGGGGAAGGCGAGCACATTGAGCTGCAGCCACGTTTGAGCGCGATAGGGCACGGAGTTCAGCATGGAGGCGAACGGTTCGCTTCGAACGACCCGATCTTCAATATAGTGCTGCTCATTGATGATGAGCGAAGCGGTCAGCAGCTCGGAGCAGCGATCGCGCCAGAACGCGTCCCAGATCGGGCTCATAAAGGCGGATACGCGGAACAAGGGCAGCAGGTGAAACAAGCTCTTGCCGTGCGACTTGCTCGCTTCATACAGCAGCAGTTGGGGATACGCATCGTGGAATATAAACGAGTTCGCCCGCTCCAGAAAAGCAAAGCTCATCCGAAGCCGATCGTCCGTCAACAGACGCGGGAGGAGCTCCCCCCGTAGGTCGGTCATGTTCCATCCCCCGTTCCGGGATACCATATGCGCGAGCAATGCCCAATGGAGCTCGGGATGACGGGAATACAGCTCATAGTAGGCTTGCGTCCGGGTTACGTTGTTGCGGTTCATGCGCTCGGTCTCGGCTGCGATTGCACGAACAAGAGACTGCTCCTCCGCCGCTATCGGCTGGATGGAAGCAGTCTCTTGCGGCAAGGAAGCGTCGCGACGCAGCTGAGCGGCCAGCTCATGCCGGATCCGGCGCAGCGTCTGACTTGGAATGGCAAGGGCCGTGGCGGACTCCGCCAACTGAGCGGACCGCCGGTAATTCGACGCTTTCCCGAGAAGGTAATGGGCGGCGTGAAGAGGGATGGCCAGCATCCGTTTCACGAAGCGGCTTACGGTCGCAGCTTTGGCATTTCCTTCGGCGTTCATCGGGACGTCTCCTTCCTCGGCCGGTGCAGCATGGTTGCCTTGCGGTTTTGAAAGGTATTATTCTCCCGACGTTCCGTCGTTATGTGCCCGCGGCTCCGCCTGAGTCTCGGTTGCCGGTATGCCGGCCGGCCGGGGGCCTCTCAGCCGTCCCGAGCGGAAAGCGGCAGCACGCAGCAAATATTCGATGTGCCCATTCACACTGCGCAGCTCATCGGCGGCCCAGTGCTCGATGATCTCATACAGCTTCGGATCCATGCGCAGTGGGAAGCTCTTCTTGGTATTCCCGTTCGCTCCTGGCATATGGCGCTCCGCACGCTTAGTAGAGCGTACTGGTGTTGATAACCGGCTGGGCCGACCGGTCCGACACGATAGCGACCATCAAGTTGTTGATCATGGCTGCCTTGCGCTCTTCGTCAAGCTGGAGCCCGGTCTCCTGCTCGAGCTTGGAGATCGCCATCTGCACCATACTGACCGCGCCTTCTACGATTTTCTCCCGGGCGGCAATGATGGCGGTCGCTTGCTGGCGCTGCAGCATCGCACTTGCGATCTCGGTGGAGTAGGCGAGATGCGTGAGCCGCGCCTCGATCACTTCCACGCCGGCTACGGCGAGGCGATTCTGCAGCTCTTGCGCCAGCTCCAAGGCAACCTCCTCAGCGTTGCCGCGGAGCGAATAACCTGCCTGATCTAGGTTATCATACGGGTAGCGGGTGGCCACGTGACGGAGCGCAGTCTCGCTCTGGATCTCGACGAACTGCTCATAGTTGTCGACGTCGTACGAGGCCCTCGCGGTGTCTATCACACGGAAGACGACGACGGCGGCGATCTCGATCGGGTTGCCTTCGATGTCGTTCACCTTCAGCTTGGCGCTGTTAAAGTTGCGGACGCGCAGCGACATTTTGCGCCGCACGCTGAGCGGAACCGTCATCCAGAGACCGCTCTCGCGGATGGTGCCGAGATACTTGCCGAAGAACGTGATGACGTTAGCTTGATTAGGCTGAATGACGGTAATGGAAGTCAGGAGAAGGAAGGCGATTGCCTCGAGCAGAATCGCTATTACCAGTTTCTCTTGAACCAAGGCATACAAGCCTAATCCGCCCAGGCCGAGAATTAGAACGATACCGAGGTAGCCGTTCATATACATCGTTTTTTGTTCTTTCATTCCACAACGCTCCCTTTTTAGTTGGTATGGGGATTTCTTTTTGATACTTTTATGATATCACTTTTTACTAATAATGTAAATTCATAAAATTTGGTGTATCCCACACATCCCAGTTGGGCCGTCTATCATTGACAGCACCTCTCGGGCATGCTATAACAGGGAAAACGAATGGGAATGCGAGGGATTGGCGATGGAACAACTTAGAACCGAGCAAGCCTTTTACGATACCATTGGGCAAGATAAGCCTACCGTAGCGGTATTCAAAACAACCTGGTGCAAAGACTGCCATTATATCGAACCGTTCATGCCGGATGTGGAAGCGAAGTACGGCGACCGGCTGCAATTCGTCCATATCGACCGCGACGAGCTGCCGGATCTGTGCGAGAAGTACAACGTGCTCGGCATTCCGAGCTTCATCGCCTTCGTGAAGGGCGAAGAGACGATCCGCTTCGTGAGCAAGCTCCGCAAGACGCGCGAGGAGATCGAGGAGTTTTTCGACCGGGTCGTGGAAGTGAGCGAGGCTGTGGCTGCTAAAAAGGCTTAACTGGACGCCCGACTGGCAATATAGTGTAACAAGCCGCTAATTCGTTTCCTTATAGGGGAGCGATGGCGGCTTTTTGTCATTTTGGTGGCGAACAGGTTTGTTCACATTTCGGAAATGGCTTTAGCTGGGCGATCAAGCTATAATGTAGGATGACGGATTGAACGAAAAGTAGGTGCTTTTATGCAAAAATCATATAAATGGGTTTCTCTCCTCACGACGATTGGCATGGGACTCGTGCTCCTGATGGGGGCGCTCGTCACCAAGACCGAGTCCGGCCGGGGCTGCGGCGACGATTGGCCGCTCTGCAACGGCAAGTTCATCCCGGCTTACACAATCGAGTCGATGATCGAATACAGTCACCGTGCGGTCAGCGGCCTGGTGGGCATCCTCGTGCTCGCGGCCGCGATCTATACGTACAAGCTCCTCCGCCATAGCGGGGAGGCGAAGCTGTTCGCCTATAGCGCATTGTTCTTTACGGTGCTGCAGGCGATTCTCGGGGCGATGGCGGTCGTGTGGCCGACCTCGGACGCGGTGCTGGCGCTGCATTTCGGATTTTCGTTGGTTGCTTTCGCGGCTACTCTCTTATTAACGATCGGGGTCTGGAAGGACGAGTTTTCGGGAGATAAAACCGTCGGGAAGCTTGGAACGGTGAGCCGGAAGTTTCGTAATACCGTGTGGCTCGTGACCGGCTACAGTTATGTGGTCGTCTATATAGGGGCGTTCGTGCGACATACGGAATCGTCCGGCGGCTGCCTCGGCTGGCCGCTGTGCAACGGCGAAGTCGTTCCCGAGCTGTCCGGGGCGACGGGCATCGCCTTCGCCCATCGGATCGCGGCCGCCATTCTGTTCTTGGCGATCGCCTACATCGCGTTCCGTGCGAACCGTACGTATGCCGATATACCGTTCATTCGTACTAGCGCAAGATGGGCGCTTACGCTCGCTGGACTCCAGGTCATCAGCGGAGCGCTCATTGTGTATGCGCTCGGGACGGACTGGTATTTGTTCGCCGCGCTGCTGCACGTTATCCTAATCGCCTGCTTGTTCGGCATCCTGTGCGATCTGTGCGTCCGGGTGCGCCGAATGGCGGCCGGCTAATCCATTCAGGGGGTACCCATGAACTTGACGAATCTGCGCGCGCATCTCGAGCTGCTGCGCGCCGAGAACGAACTGATTGAAATTCACGCTCCTGTCGATCCATACCTGGAATTGGCGGAGATTCACCGCAGGGTCATTGAGGAACAAGGCCCTGCTTTGTTGTTCACGAATGTGAAAGGGAGCGCTTTCCCGGTCGCGACGAACTTGTTCGGCACGCCTCGGCGCATCGACCTCGCGTTCGGGCCGCGGCCGGAGCAATTCATGCGCCAGGCTGTAGGCGCGATGGAACGGCTGATGCCGCCCACGCTGAAAGGGCTGTGGGGGGAGCGGAACTTGCTGATCGACGCGCTGAAGGTCGGGACGAAATCGGTGCCCGCCCAGCAAGCGCCGGTTATGCAGGTATGCGATACGGACCGCCCCATGGACAAGCTTCCCGTGCTGACGTGCTGGCAAGAGGACGGCGGTCCGTTCATCACGCTGCCGCTCGTCTACACCGAGCATCCGGACGGCGGGCACCATAACCTCGGCATGTATCGCATGCAGGTGTACGACGGCCAGACGACGGGGATGCACTGGCAAATTCACAAGGGCGGCGGCTTCCACTACCACGAAGCCGAGCAGCGCGGGAAGGCGCTGCCCGTCACCGTGTTCCTGGGCGGGCCGCCCGCGCTTATCGCTTCGGCGATCGCGCCGGCCCCCGAGCATCTGCCCGAGCTGCTGCTCGCTTCGCTCATCCTCGGGCAGAAGCTCCCGCTCGCGGACGATCCGCACGGGGGGCACCGCCTCGTCGCCGAGGCGGAATTCGCGATCAGCGGCCTCGTGCCGCCTCATGAGCGCCGCCCGGAAGGGCCGTTCGGCGATCACTTCGGCTACTATTCGCTGATCCATGACTTCCCGGTGCTGCACGTGAACCGCGTGTGGCACCGCAAGGATGCGATCTACCCGGCCACGATCGTCGGGAAGCCGCGGCAGGAAGACTACTTCTTCGGCGACTTCCTCCAGCGCCTCTTGTCGCCGGCGTTCCCGGTCGTCATGCCGGGCGTCAAGTCGCTCTGGACATACGCCGAGACCGGCTTCCACGCCCTCGCATCGGCCGTCGTGCGGGAGAGCTATGCCCGCGAGGCGCTGACGAGCGCGTTCCGCATCTTGGGGGAGGGGCAGCTGTCGCTGACCAAGTTCCTGCTGCTCACCGATCAGCCTGTCGATCTGGCCGACTTCCCGAGGCTGTTCGAGCTCGTGCTCGAGCGGTTCGATCCGCGCCAGGATTTGTACATTTTTAATAAAACGTCGAACGATACGTTAGACTATACAGGACTTCGGCTGAATCACGGGAGCAAGGCCGTGCTCGCCGGCGTAGGCGAGCCGGTGCGCGAGCTGCCGCGCGTTTATGCCGGCGGGGCGCTGCCAGGCATCCGGGACGCGCGGCCGTTCTGCGGCGGCTGCCTCGTCGTCTCCGGAGCGTCGTTCGTCGACGACCCGGAGCTGCCGCAGCGGCTGCTGCAGCAGGCCAAGGCGCAGCTGGCGGGCTGGCCGGTCGTCATCGTCTCGGACGATGCGGCCGTGGCCGAACGCCAGAGCAGCTTCCTCTGGTCGGTGTTCACGCGGTTCAACCCGGCGACGGACATTTATGCCGACGCCGAGGTGCGGCACCACCACCTGAGCTACGAGCTGCCGCTGATTATCGACGCGCGGATGAAGCCGGGGTACCCGGATGAGCTCGTCCCGCGCGAGGATATCGTGAAGCTCGTTGACTCGCGGTGGAAGGAATACTTCTAAACCCCACAAAGTGAAGTTAATGCTTACGACGCGTATTCCTAATCCTTTGCGGGGACCCCGATTACTATCTACTAAGGCGGTGTTGGCTTGCTAAGTCCGATCCTGGGCAAACCGAATGAAACCGAGACTGCGCTCTTGCAGCAATCCGTGCGCGCCATCGAAGCGTACCGGAAGGATCTGCACAAGCTGATCGAGCGGGGCGGGCCGGAGTGCGGGCGGTATACGCGCTTCGACCTGTGGTGCCGCGGGTTCGTCTCCGCCTTGGTGGAATTGGAGTGGAGCGTGCGAGGCGCAGGCAATTTCGGCCAGCAGGTCTCGCATACATACGAGGAAGCGATGGGCGAGGAGGAGCTTGGCTGCTACCACACCCACTTGTACTTTTACAAAAACGCGTTTATTCGCCTGTTCTCGATCCTGGACAAGCTGGGCTACTTCCTGAACGACATGTACCGGCTGCAGACGGAGCGGGTGAAGGCCAAGTTCTCCTACTTCACCGTGCTGCGCCAGATGCACGATCGCAAGCTCCAACCGAAGCTCGAGGAGCGACTGTTCGAGCAGAAACAGCGGTTCAAGGTTCCGATGGACCGGCTGCGCCAAAAGCGCAATATGGAGATTCACCACATCAACGCCGAAATGCTGGATGACTTGACCCGAACGGACCTGTGCCGGGCGGATCGGACGTATATCGAGGATTTGGCCGCCAATCTGAACGACTTGCGCTGCGGATACGAGATGGTGTGCCGGACAATCGCGATCGCGTTCGACTACATTCGCCGGGACCGGCCGATCTGACTGGAGGGAGCATCATGCTGAAAGGCAAGCTGGCCTGCATTACAGGAAGCGCCAAGGGTCTCGGTCGAATGACGGCGCTCACGCTGGCCGACATGGGCTGCGACATCGCCGTCAATTATGTGCATAGTACGGAGGCCGCCGACCAGCTGGTACACGAGCTGCGCGGCAAGGGCGTGCGGGCGATCGCCGTTCAGGCGGATATCGCCGATCGCGATCAGGCCCAGCGGCTCATCGACACGATCGAGTCGAGCTGGGGCGCCACGGTCGACATTCTCATTAACAACGCAGGGCCGTTCGTGCGGGAGCGCCGCTTCTTCCACGAATACGCGCTGAACGAGATCGAGTACTTGATGCGGGGCAACCTGCTCGGGGTCATGGAGCTCGATCACCGGGTGCTGCCCGGCATGCAGGCGAAGCGGTGGGGCCGCATCATCCACTTCGGCTTCGGCCATGCGGCGGAAGCCCGCGGGTGGCCGCACCGCGCCGTCTATGCTGCGGCGAAGGTCGGGCTCGTCTCGTTCACGAAGACGCTCGCCGAGGAGCAAGCCGCGCACGGCATCACCGTGAACATGATTTGCCCCGGCGACATCCGGGGGGCGAATAAGGAGAAGACGATCGACGAGGTGCGCCACCTCGTGAACGATGAAATGCCCGGCGTCCGGCCGGGCAGCGGGGAGGACATCGCGAGGGTCATCGCCTTCTTGTGTCAGACGCACAGCGATTTCATCACCGGCAACATGCTGGACGTGTCCGGAGGGTTCGACCCGATCCGTACGCTGGCCCAACAATAAACGCCCTTGTCCGGGATCCCGGACAAGGGCGTTCGTTCTAGCGCAAGAATTAGAATACTTGCACGACCTCGTTGATGCCTTCTACTTCTTCGATCAAGGCGCGCTCGATCCCGGCCTTGAGCGTAATGGTGGAGCTTGGGCAGCTGCCGCACGCTCCCATCAGCTTCAGCTTCACGATACCGTCCTCCACGTCGACCAATTCGACGTCGCCGCCGTCGCGCTGCAGGAACGGACGAAGTTTATCCAACACTTCAAGCACTTCATCATACATGCTAGTTTGTGTATCCGCCATTTGATTCATCTCCTTTCTTAAGTATATTATAATACAATGAATGCAAAAATTAAATGGCCTGACAAGGTGGTGCCGTTCCAATGAGACCGATCGTAGAATTTTGCGCCAGCAACATGCATAACGGGAGCGACGTCACGATGAAACGGCTAGAACAGGATCCGAGCCTGGACGTCATCGAGTACGGCTGCCTGGGCAATTGCGGCCAATGCTATATGGAGCCTTACGCGCTGGTGAACGGCGAGATCGTCGCCGCCTCAGACGCGGACGAGCTATACGAGCTTATTATGGCCAAGATCAAAGAGCTTGAAACGGCCTTTGACTTCGACCTCTAAGCCGATCTTACCCAAAATGGTGCTTGGACAACCAAAGCACACCGCTCTTCAGAACCCGAGGCACTTTTCCTATAATCATCCGGCTGCCCATCATGCCGAAGCCGGCTTTTTTGCCGAGCGACCCGAGAACACCCTTCAGCTTAATGGGTCTAAGCTGAGGGGTTTCTCCTTTCCATAGCGCCGTCATGACCTCCGCGACCTGCTTGCCTTGCGCTTCCGCCGCTTGGGCGCTCGGCGAGAAGGGCAAGCTCGCGCAGTCCCCCACCACGTACACGTCCGGATGCGCCGGAATTTGATGATACTCGTTCAACAACACACGGCCTTGATTGTCCTTCGGTACATCCAACTGCTGCACGACCGGACTCGGCTGAATGCCGGCCGTCCAGACCGTCAGGTCGGTCAAGATTTCCTCGTCCTTATTGTGCAGCACGCCCGGCTCCACTCGGTGCAGCGACACATGGGAACGCATCTCTACGCCATGCTCCACGAACCAGGTGCGAACATACGACTGCAGCTTTTCCGGATACGCGGAAAGAATGCTCGCGCCCCGGTCGATCACCCGCACGTTCAAGTCGGGCCGGCTCTCTCGCAGCTCCGAAGCGATCTCTACTCCGCTCAATCCGCCGCCCACGACCGACACTTGGGCATACGGCTTCAGATCGTTCAATGCCTGATATGTTTTGCGCGAGGCCGATAAAGTCTGGATGCTGTGTGCGTACACATCGGCTCCTTCGATACAGTGGAACTTATCGACGCAACCCAGAGCGATAACGAGCCAGTCGTAGGACAGCGGGTCTTGGCCTTCCAGGTAGATGAGCTTCTTCTCCAGATCCACGCTCGACACTTCGCCGTACTTCAGAATGATGCGCGGGTCGGAGGGGAAGGCCACGCGAATTTCCGCTTCGCTCACGGTTCCGGCGGCCAGCGCATAATATTCGGTTTTGAGCCCTTGATAAGGCATCCGGTCCAGCAGGACAATCTCCGTATCCTTCGGAATGTCTCCCTCCAGGAGTTCCTGTGCTACGGTAAGGCCGCCGTAGCCGCCGCCCAATATAACAAATTTCTTCATGCCTGACGTAGTTCCTTTCTAGACGATGATCGCTTTAACTTAGGATGTCCAGCGCCGTCCGATTGTATGGGACGGGAGCGCCGGACGGGCCAGTGCGCTTAGGCGTGAACGCGGAGCTCGTTGTAGAACGTGTCCCGCTCGACCGGAATGCGTCCGGCCCCTTTGATCAGATGAATCAGCTCGTCCCGAGTCAGACCGTCCGGGGACAATGCGCCTGCCGAATGGCTGATCCGTTCCTGCACGATCGTGCCGTGGGCGTCCGAAGCCCCGAAAGTCAAGGCAAGCTGAGCAAGCTGAGTCCCCAGGTTGATGAAGTAAGCCTTGATGTGCGGGAAGTTGTCGAGCATAAGCCGGCTGATCGCGATCGTCTTGAGATCGTCGAAGGCCGATGTGCGGCGCTTGATACCCATCGACGTATTGGCCGGCTGCATGGCGTTCGGAATGAACACCATGAACCCGTTCGTCTCGTCCTGCAATTCCCGCAGCTGCACCATGTGCTGAATCCGGTCAGCCTTCGATTCGACCGCCCCATACAGCATGGTGGCATGCGTCTTCATACCGAGCAGATGCGCCGTACGGTGCACCGTCAGCCATTGATCCGTCGACGCTTTATCCACGTTCATTTTCTTCCGGTAATGGTCCGTCAGAATCTCCGCGCCGCCGCCCGGCATCGTATCGAGACCGGCTTCCATCAAGCGGGAGAGCACTTGCTCGTAAGAGAGCCCGCTCAGCCGCGAGAAGAAGTCGATCTCCGCCGCGGTATACGCCTTGATCGTCACCTTCGGATAATTCTGCTTCAGGACCCGAATGGAATTGACGTAGTAGTCGAACGTCACATGATGGTTGTGCCCGCCGGTGATATGGAATTCGTTCATGCCCGGGTGAAAGTGCTCGCCCACATAAGCCAGAATCTCCTCCGGCGTTAGCGTGTAGGCCCCGTCTTGACCTTCGTCGCGGCGAAAATGGCAGAAGGCGCAATGCGCTTCGCACACGTTGGTGAAATACAGGCTCATGTTCTCGATGAAATACACCTTGTTGCCGTTTTTGCGCTGATTCACCTTGTTCGCCAGCTGTCCGATCGTGAGCAAATCTTCGCTCTCATACAAATAGACGCCGTCCTCCGGCGTAAGCCGTTCGCCTCGTTCCACCTTGTCGGCAATGTCGGCCATCCGCTTGTCCGGGTTCGTCGTTACAATAGACATCCGTTCGTTCTCCTCTCCAAAGGAACTCTTGTAGGTTGCGGCCACGCTTGTGAAAGCTTGCACAAGGTAGACCGAAAATAAGAAGCCGATTGCTTGACTTACCTATTATAAACTTGATCCCGAGAACGGGCAATACGCATCCTTTCCTTTCCATCCCGCCCCTTGAGCGAGGTAGCAAATAGGAGTATACTGAAGGTGAACTCGAACGACGAGGAGGGAATCCGAGATGATTACGATAACCGAGGAAGCAAGCGATAAAATAAAAGAACTGCTGGAAGCCGAAGAAAGCCCGAACCTGTTCCTGCGTCTGGGCGTGAAGTCGGGCGGCTGCAGCGGATTCACGTACGGCATGGGCTTCGACGAGGATCAGAGCGAGAGTGACCGCGTCTACACAATCCACGGGCTCAAGGTGGTGGTCGACGAGGACAGCACCAAGTATTTGAACGGCTTGGAGATCGACTACAAGGAAGCGGCCATGGGCGGCGGCTTCACCATGCATAATCCGAACGCTATCGCGACCTGCGGGTGCGGGACTTCGTTCCGTACGGCCGACGATGCGGGGAAGCCGAATCCGGAGCAATGCTGATAAGCTGAGATGATTAGCCTCCTATAACTTAGGAACCTCCTTCGCGGCAATGTCTTGCGACAATGCATGCGAGGGAGGTTTTTTGTTCAAAGGAGGAAACGAGCGGTCGGTTGTCTCGTATTACATTATCCAAGCCGCCTTATAAAATAGGTTGGATTAGGAACAATAGTCAAAATGATCGAACATCACTAGGAGGAACAATGGACCCCGTACCGGAACGAGAAACTTGGCTTCAGCTTATCAAGAAAGGAAACAAATCCTCCGCCATTGCGATGGTGGGCAACGCGTTTATTGCCGTCGCGAAGGGGATAGGCGCCGCCATGAGCGGCAGCGGAGCGATGTTCGCTTCGGCGATGCACTCTTTGGCCGACAGCATCAACCAAGGGTTTGTGTTCGTAGGCAGTGTGTTGGCGGAGAAAAAACCAAGCCGTAAATTCCCTACCGGTTTTGGACGCGTAATCAACATCTTTTGTATGATTGCAGTGATCGTAGTCAGCATCATGGCTTACGAAACCGTGAAGGAAGGCTGGCATTTGATTCACCACCCGGTTCAAGCAGGCAGCGGAGGTGCGTTTTGGATCAACATGGCCGCCCTGGTGATCAATCTAGTGATCGACGGCTTTATTCTGATCAAAGCGATGAAGGAAATCTTGAAGGAAGCGAGAGTGGAAGCCAAGGGACTCGGGTTTTTGGCAGCCTCGTTCAAACACGTGGGACGCTCGGCGCCTCCTACGCGGCTGGTGTTTTATGAAGATCTCGTTGCCGTTACCGGTGCCTTGCTAGCCATGATCGCGGTCTTAATCACTTCTCTTACCTCATTCGAAGCGCTCGACGGGGTTGTCACGATCCTGATCGGCTTCCTCATGGTTGGCGTTGCGTTTCGAGTAGGTTATGACAATATGGTGGGTTTAATCGGCGTAGCGGCTCCTCGCGATGTAGCGGATAAGGTGGCCCAGATCATTTTGTCCGACGAAGACGTTACGGACATCAATGATATTCGGATCACGCAAGAGGGACGTTATTACCACGTGGATGCTATGATTGAATTGCGCAAAGGCTTAACGTTGGCCGATGCGGACGACATCAAATTCAGAGTGCAGGATAAATTGATAGCGGATCCGGACATTACCGATGTCGTCCTGGGTATAATTGAAGACAACGGTGTACGAAACTGGACGGCGGAAGCGTTGAACGAGTTTGCATAAGAAACCGGATTAGGAGATGAGCGGATGAAAGTAAAGGTGAGCCTATCGATAGGCCCGGAGCAGATGAAGGAGGCTTGGCTCGACATTCCCGACAAGAAGCTGACGGATTTGCCGGAAGAAGAGCTGGAAGCCGTAGTGGAGATCTATGTGCGAAAATGGCTGGACGAGCAGCTGAGTGTCACGTGGGAAGTCGTCGAGTGAAAATCGAAATTGCTAGATTCATAGATTGTGATAAAAGTTTTCTATGGGAAAAAGCGGATTCTCGCCTGTGAATAACTTTATTCACAAAATTCGACCTTGATAGCATACAGGTTATGACACTTGTCAACAAAGTATTCACAAGATATCCACATCGAAATGTGGACAGGGTCCAGCTTGTTCCGATTTTAGGTCCATGCTACTATAGAGAAAATTTGGAAACGAAGTTGGGTGATAAGCTATGAAATCATTAAGCAATGAGGCACTGATCGATTCCTACTTGAAGGCTATTGATTTGAAGCTGGACCGGGATTTCATCTCGCTGTTGTTGGCCGAGATCAAGCGTCGCAAGCTGAATGTGCTGTACTATACACAAGACGCTCAGGCGAACTGAGGTCACCATAACCGTATTCACGCTGCGCGTATGGGGAGCTGCATATCGTGCGGATAATTGGGAGCGAGTGGAAACTTTTCCACTCGCCCTTCGTCTATATAAAGGAGATATAGGTTGGAATTGAGGAGGAGTGGGAGAGATTATGATGAGTTCGGGAATGTCGAATAAATGGAAAAAGACGAATAAACAGCGGGTCCTCCTGACCGGAGCGGCCTTGGCCGTCTTGCTGCAGGCCGGGGGAGGGATGGCGCTGGCTGATACGCCAGCCGGACCGGTGTCCCCCTGGGAGAGCATACCGGTAATAACTCCTCCTGAACAGTATGCGCCGTTCACCGTGATGGAGGGACCCGGAACGATCGCGTTTCCTCAGGGGGTGGTCGTGGAGCAGGACATGTTGCTAGTACCGGCCCGCGCGCTGCTCGAACGTCTCGGCTACAAGGTCGAATGGGACGAGCAGGCCCGGTCCGTCGTTGCTCGGAAGACCGGCGGGTCGCTCACCTTCCCGCTCGATCATAACTACGCGTCCGTGAACGGCGCCGCGCAAACGATGCCGGCGGTGTCCCGCCTTGTAGGCGATTCGGCGTACATTCCGCTTCGGTTCGCCGCGGAAGCGGATAACCGGGAAGTCGTCTGGCGCGAGTACAACAAGACGATTGTAGTGCGGGAGCCGGACTCGCTGTTGCATGTACGGGTCGTTGCCGCGATCGACAAGTCGTTCGAGAGCGAGCAGCAGGAGCGATTGGCGAAGGCGGCCGGCGCGTTGACAGGACTCCATCTGAAGCTGGATGCGATGCCGCTGCCGAACTATCAGCAAAAGGTCAATTTGATGATCGCGGCGAACGATATGCCCGACATGCTGCTCATCCCGGATCCGTTCTTCCTGCAAAAAACTTTGACGTCCAGTGTGTTCTGGAACTTGGCTCCGCTCTTGAAGGATTACCCGCGCCTTCGAGAAGCGGTGAGCGAGCTTGAAGCGGAAGTGACGCTTGACGATGGGGGCGTATACGGCATCCCGCGGCTGCAGAACAAGGCGGACGGAGCCTTCCCCGCCATTCGCCAAGATTGGCTCGATCGCCTCGGGCTGGCCATGCCCCGCACGATGGACGAGCTCGCTCAAGTGATGCAGGCTTTCGTCGTTAAAGATCCCGATGGCAACGGCAAGCACGATACGCTCGGGTTGACTGCCTCCTCGAGCCCTATTGGGTTGGGAGATTTGGCTTGGGTCGAGAACGTCTTCAATTCCAGCGGAGGACGGTATGTCTCGAGGTCCGGCCGGATCGTCGATACGTGGCTCGAGCCCGGGACGAAGGAAGCGCTCAAGTGGCTGAATGGGATCTATGCGAACGGCTTGCTCTCCAAAGACTTCCCGGTTGCGAATGCCGATCAGGCGAGACGGCTTGCAATGGAGAACAAGGCAGGCGTCATCGCTATGACCGGCCAAGCGGCAGAAGCGGCCACCATGGAGTTGAGCTCTGCATACAAAGGGGCGGTGTTCACCCCGATCCCCTATTTGCAGGCGAAGGCGGACGGTCCCCGCGTGGTGCCCGCCTCGCTAGGCCATTCCGGGGTCTTCGCGATTCCAAAGGCGCTGTCCGAGGCGAAGGTAAGGCGCATCCTCGCCTGGATGGAAGCGTGGCTCGGCCGCAGCGAGCTGCCGGCCGCCGAACGCGAGGCTCTAAAGCCTCTGGAGCCGTATCTGGGTGGAGGCGGGTTCCATTCTACCCGGACAGACCTGGAGGCGCCATGGCAGCTGAGGGAGGAGATCGGTACGGAATCGCTGCAGGATCCTACGCTGGGATTGTTCACGAACGAGCTGAGCGCGAAGCTGGCCGACACGAACAAGAAGCTGTACGAGACAAAGATCAAAATTATCCTGGGCGCCCTGCCGCTCGATCAGTGGGACATCGTCGTGAACGAAGTAAAACAAAATCCGGATTACCAAAGCGTCATGAATCAATTAAATGAGAAAGCCGCCAAGAAGGCCGGAGGAGCTGCCCAGTAGGGCGGTGGTGGAAATAAATAACAAACTGTTGTTCTTTCTGGAGCATCAATATTCTTCAAAGGCCTGTCGCACACTATAGAGGTTCGATCTGCATAAAGGACTCATTGGATCCTCCCTATTCCACGCGACAGGAGCACGAACTCATGGCCAACACAAGCACGATGGAGCATTCCTTCACCGCGGTCGTGAACGAACGGCATGCGGTCAAGCATTACGATCCTAATCACCGCATCAGCCGGGCGGATTTGATGGAGATTCTGGAGATGGCCGGCAAAGCGCCCTCCTCATGGAACTTGCAGCATTGGAAATTTCTTGTGATCGAGGACCCGGGGAAGAAGCAGGCGCTGCTGCCGATCGCGAACAACCAGAAGCAAGTTGTGGACGCGTCCGTCGTCGTCGCCGTCCTCGGCGACTTGGAGGCCCACCGGCACGCGGAGCCCCTCTACAGCGGCGCGGTTAAGGCCGGGGCGATCAGCGAGGAGCTGAAGAACACGCTGGTCGGGCAAATTCAGGGTGTCTACAAGTCGTCCCCGCAGGTAGGCCGAGACGAAGCGATCCGCAACGCCTCGCTTGCTGCGATGCAATTGATGCTGGCGGCGAAGGCGAAGGGCTACGACACGTGCCCGATGGGCGGCTACAACCCGGCGAAGCTCGTGGAGGAGTTTCACATCCCGTCCCGATATTTGCCTATCATGCTCGTTACAATCGGGAAGGCACTGAAACCGGCCTATTCCTCCCCGCGCTTCAAGGTCGAGGAGATCACGGTGTGGAACGGCTTCTAGGTATAGACGTAAAAATCCCGACTCAACCTCTCTAAGAGGCCCCTGTCGGGATTTTTGCTTAAGTATGGACTTTGCTAAGCCTGCAAATCTGCGGCTGGTGTTGTGAAGGTCGAGAAGAAGGTGGCCTGGCCTTCCAGCGGGAGAGCCGGAAGCAGGACACCGGCCTCACCGGCTTCATAGGCTTCATCGTTCAGTTCGACGCGATCCATTCGCTGAATATGAAGCGGAAGAGCGAACGGACCCCCGCTCAGGCGCTGCTCCGCGCCGGCCGAGAAGGTCTCCTTGATCTTCGCCGCTTCTTCTTCCGACAATGCGCCGTTCTTTACGGCTTCGTCGATTTTCGCATTGAATTGCTTTGTTTGGAACTCTATTAATTGCTCTTTCGTGATGCCCTTGGACTCGGCGATCTCGAGCAGCGTCTTGCCGTTCTTCATTTCCTCTTGGAACGTCTCTTTATCGATCCCGAGGAAGCTTAACAGCTCATCGTCCGGCAATAGGCTCACGGCAATCGCATGGTCCTTCATCATAGGTAATTCAGGCAGTTCGCCCGAAGGAGTCAGCTCCGCCAATGGGCCCCCGTTGAACACGCGTATGCTGCCCTTCACACCGTCCACCCCGATTGCCGGCATCATGATCGCTCCCTTGCCGTCGAAACCTTGTTCCGCGCGCTTGGAGAACGCCTCTTTCGCCTTGGCGGCTTGCTCTTCCGTCATATGGCCGTCTTTTACCGCTTGATCGATTCTCGCATTGAAGCGCTTCGTCTCGAACTCGACGAGCTGCTCCTTCGTAATGCCCTTCGCTTCTGCGATCTCCAGAATTGTCTTGCCGCTCTTGATCTCCGAAGCGAACGCCGCTTCATCCAGCCCAAGGAAGCTGAGCAGCTCTTGATCCGCGCCGATCTGCACGGAGAAGGTCGGGCCCTCGCCACCGGTTAACGGTGCTGCCGGTAGAGCCATGGTGAACGGAGCGTTGCCTTTGGCTGTAATCATCGCTTCGGCATGCTTGGCCAAGTCCGCCTTCAGTTGATCGGCTTTCTCCTGTGTTAGCTTGCCGGCCTTCACCGCTTCCTCCAGCGGCTTGGCGAGCAGGCTCACTTGCGCCTCGATCAACGCTTCCTTGCTTACGCCGCGGCTCTCCGCGATCTCCAGCAGCGATTTGCCGGATGCGAGCTCCTTGCCGAGCGCTTCGCCGTCCATGCCCAGCAGCTTGGCGATCTCGGCCGGCGCCCCGATGCGGACACTGGTGATGGAACCGGCCACAGCTGCCTTCCCCGGCAAGATCGCTTGATCCTTCGACAAGGCGATCGGCTTCACGGATATCGCCAAGCTGCTCGCGCCTCCGCCCGTTTTGACTTCCGCTGCATTCGCTCCCATCGGGAGGGCCGCCGCGAGTACCGCCGTTACGCCCAGCGCCATCCAGCCTTTTGTTTTTTTGTTCATCTGTTCTAACCTTCTTTCTCTCAATCGGATTTTTGTCCGAGCGGGTATCCCGCCGACATGACCCATTATGGCGTATCAAGCTTAAGCATTTTTTTGAACAACCTTAATGTTTTTTTTGAGGAGCCGGTGTCGTCATTTCGCCGGAAACTGAATCGTCATGACCGTCCCTTGCCCCAGCACGCTTGAAGCTTGGATCGTGCCGCCATGTTTCTCGACGATCCACTGGGCGATCGTGAGGCCGAGCCCGGTCCCCCCGTCGGTCCGGGAACGCGCCTTATCTCCTCGGAAGAACCGGTCGAAGATACGGGGCAAATCTTGTGGCGGAATGCCCCTTCCCGTATCCGAGACCATACATCGGATCAGGGAGCCGGTTCGGGAGCAGGCGACGCGGATCGTGCCGCCAGAAGGGGTATGCTTGACCGCATTGTCCAGCAAAATGACGAGCAATTGTCGCAGCCGCTCTTCATCTCCGTGGAATGGCAGGGGAGCTTGCAAGTCGGTCTCGAGCGATATGGACTTCATCTCGCAGAGCGGACGGAACGTCTCGGCGGACTCGGCCCATTGTTCGTTCAACAGGAGCGGGACACGGTGCAGCTCCAGCTGATTGGAGTCCGAACGCGCCAAAGTGAGCAGTTGGGTAACGAGCTTCGAGAGCCGCCGAATCTCTTTCAGGATGGGAGCGATGACATGGCTCTCCTGCTCGATCGTATGGTCGGGGTGGCGCAGCAGCATCTCGGCGTTCGCCCCCATGACCGCGAGGGGCGTCCGCAACTCATGGGACGCGTCCGCCACGAACTGCTGCTGGCGCTCCCAGGCGTTCCGGATCGGCACCAGCGCCCGGCCCGCCATATAGTAGCCGGCCAGCACGACGAGGATACAGCCGACACCGCCCGCGATCGCGAGCACCATGAGCAGGCTCCTCAGCATGTTCATCTCCGAATCGATGCTCATGACGGCGTAGGACGAAGTGACCTCCGCTACGGCAACGGCGCCAGTGCCACTGAAGCTTGTAATGCTTGGGGTGTTCGTCCCGTTGATAGAGGCGCTTGTCCCACTTAAGATGTCGGTTTTAATTTTGGTCGCATTCATCTGGAAGCTGGCTGCTGGCATCACCGGAAGTTGAACCGGCAGCGCGCTGATCCGGTAGCTGTGGCCCCCGACGCGTACGGTGCTGAGCGAGCGTTCATCCGCCTCCGCGAGCATCGCGTCGAGCGTGTCGGGCTCGAGCTCCATGTTGTTGGCGATCGAGGTCAGAAGGGCGCCATTCGTGCTCTTGTAAACTAGGAAGATGCGCGGATCCATCACGATGGCGGCCGGCTTGATCGCGGCGATCGGGAGGATCGTGGGAACGGAGACGGTCCCTTCGGTCGGGAGGGCCTCGACGCCTTGAGCCGAGATCGAGACGCTCCCGCCGATGGGACTGTCGACTCGAATTTGCTCCGTAAGCACCTCGTCCACCTTCGATAGCAAGTGGTTCTGTACGAAGACATAGATGGCGGCTCCCAAGGCGGACAAGATCAACAAGAATAGAGCCGCGTAGCTGATGGCGAGCCGCGTTTTCGTTTGGCGGAACACGTCAATTCCTCCTCAGCATGAAGCCGACGCCCCGGACGGTGCGAATCCATCCTTGGCAGCCGGCAGCCGCCAGTTTTTTGCGCAAATAATGGACGTACAGGTCCACTAGATTCAAGCCCGCCTCGGAATCCAGTCCCCAGACGCGGTCGAACAGCTGCTCGCGCGTCACGATCTGTTCCCGGTTGCGGACGAAGTACTGCAAGAGCTCGTATTCCTTGGCCGACAGCTGGAGCAGCGTATCCGCATACCAGGCGTCGGATTGCTGCGGCTCGATTCTTAGGACGTCGTAGGTGAACTCGCTTTCCGTTCCGGCTTGCGGCTTCCTGCGCAGCAGCGCCCGGGCTCTGGCCAGCAGCTCCGGCACGGCGAACGGTTTGACCACATAGTCGTCGGCGCCCGCGTTCAGCCCTTTTACCCGGTCCTCAACGCTATCCTTGGCCGTCAGCAGCAAGGTCGGGGTCGCGAGCGATCGTTCCCGTATTCTCTGAAGCAGCCGCAGCCCGCTCAGCTCCGGCAGCATGATGTCCAGGACAAGCAAGTCATAGATACCGGTCTCCGCATAGATGAGCCCTTCATCGCCCGCCGTCGCGGTGTCCACATCGTACCCTTCCTCGCGGAACAGCTGGGCGATCGAGTCCAGCAGCGGAAGCTCGTCTTCGACGATCAACACTTTCATGGTTTATGTAGCTCCTTCGGCAAAAATAAAGTCCATAGATATTCGCCCCATTATAGCTCACGAACCTTAACCTACTTTTAGAGAAACCGGCGGCAACCTTAAGCGGACATAAAATTTTGTCCGGCGGATTAGAGGATTGTATCCCCTCATGATGGAAATGAGAACCTGCCGGACGGAGAGCGAGCTCCCTATAATAAAAAGGGTAAAGCGCGTTAACACTTCATCTAAACGGAGGGTCAAGGAAGATGAAAACCAAAGTAACAGTGGCCGTGCTGTCCAGCGTCTTGCTGTTGTCTACGGTGCTGACCGCATGCGGCAAGGAACAAACGGGCAATGCGGGTACGACGAGTACGCCGGGCGGCGCGACCAAAGCACCGGATGTCAAACCTTTCACGATCTCGCTGCGTCACACGCAAGTCCGGGACGACGCCAAGCTGAGACTCAAGCTTCTGGAGGACGTGGCCAAGAAGACCGAAGCGAACGTGCCAGGCCTCAAAATCGAGCTGGAAGGCGTGGAAGACAAGGTCAACCGCTTCGAAAAGCTTCCGGCCGAGATGGCGGCGGGCTCACCGCCGAAAATCTTCGACCTGTTCGGGGGCACCGACACGCAGAAGTATGCCAAGGCGAACCGGCTGCTCGATTTGACCCCGATTCTGACCGAGCTCGGATTGAAGGATAAGTTTTTCAATCTCGACGAATTCACGGTGGACGGCAAAATCTACGGGCTGCCGACCGCGGGCTTTGTGGAAGGCCTCTTTTACAACAAGAAAATTTTCAAAGACTTGGGCGTAGAAGTGCCGAAAACTTGGGATGAGTTCCTGGCCGTCGCCGACAAGGCCAAAGCGAAGAACATTACTCCGCTCGCGCTGGCTTCGGCCGACGCCTGGGTCATCAACATGATGGTTAACACGCTCTGGGTGCGCACCGCAGGCGCCGACTCCGTGGACGGCTTCGTAGCCGGCACGAGGAAATGGACGGACCCGGACGTGCTCGACGGTTTCAAGCGCTATGAGACGCTCGTGAAGAAGGACTACTTCCAGGAAGGCAATCTGGGCTTGAAGTATGCGGAGCAGCAAAATAAATTCCGTAATGGCGAAGCGGCGATGATGTTCGACGGCAGCTGGGCGAACTCGGCCATCGTCGATCCGGAGAAATCGAAGATTCCGAACGACGTCGGCTTCTTCAGCTTCCCGAACTTGGGCGGCAAAGGAGACAACTTGATCAACGGCAGCTACTCGAACGGCTACGGCTTCTCCGCGAGCCTGAACGACCAGGAGAAGAAGGCGGTTAAGGAATTCATCAAGCAAATGTTCAATGAGGAGACGCAGAAGCGGCAGCTGAAGGAATCCGGATTCGTTCCCGCGATGAAATTGTCCGACTTGTCGGGGGTCAACCCGATCGTAGGTGAGATTTTGAAGGCGGCGAATTCGAAGCAATTCCCGGCGTTCGATTCGATCGTCCAGGCGAAGGTGCGCGAGACGTTGGAGACTTCCATGCAGGAGCTGCTGGGCGGCAAAGCGACGGCTGAGAAGGTCGTCGAGAAGGTGCAGAAGGCGCAGGAGGACGCGAACAAGGAAACGAAGAAATAATCCGAAACAGGCGACGGGTACCACCCCCAAAGTGGTACCCGTAATCGTTACTTTGTGGGGAGAAAGTAGGTGACGGATCTTGAACAAGACGCTGCGCAACCCATGGACTTACTTCGCTTTTGTTCTGCCGACGCTTCTCCTGTATGGGCTGTTTTTTCTCATCCCGTTGGCGAATTCCGTGAAGTATGGGTTTACCAGATGGGATGGCGTGAACACTCCGGAGTTTACCGGGCTGGCCAATTTTATAGAAGCCTTCCAGGACGAGCGGGTCTGGGGCGCTTTGAAAAACAATGTTTATTTCATTTTTTTCTCGGTGTTTTTGCAAATTCCCGTCATTATCGTGCTGGCCATTCTGATCTCGAACATCAAGCGGTTGAAAGGGTTCTATAAAACGACGGTGTTCGTCCCTAGCATTCTCTCGACGGCCGTCGTGGGCGTGCTGTGGTCGTTCATCTACCACCCGGAGATCGGCTTGCTCAATCAGCTGCTGCATTCCGTCGGGCTGGACAAGTGGAAGCATACGTGGCTCGCGGAAGATGGGACGGCTATGCTCGCAGTGCTGTTCACGAACGGCTGGCAGTGGGTGGGCTTCTACGTCGTGCTCGTGCTGGCGGCGATCCTCGGGATTTCGCGGGAAATCTATGAAGCGGCGGAGATCGATGGCGCGACGGGTGTGCGCAAAGCCTGGACGATCACGGTGCCGCTCATTCGGCCGGTCATCCTGGTCATCGTGCTGCTGTCGATCACCGGCGCGATGAAGGCGCTCGACATCGTCATGGTCATGACGAACGGCGGTCCGGCCGGCCTGACCGAGGTGATGGCGACGTATATGATCAAGCAAGGCACGCGTCTGAACGAATATGGCTACGCCAACGCGATCGCCATCCTGATCTTCCTGTTCACGCTGCTGCTCACGCTGGTGTTCCAGCTCGTGTCCAAGCGGGTCGAGGAGGTGGAGAGCTGATGCGAAAAGGGGACGCGGTTGCGATTTCGGTTGCGCGGCGACGGACCAATTGGGCCAACCGGGCGAGTTGGAAAACCGGCTTGATCCATGCTCTGCTCTGGGTTTACGTAGTTGTGACGCTCTATCCGCTCGTGTGGGTGCTGAATTCCTCATTCAAGGCGAACAAGGAGATTATTTCGAACCCTTGGGGGCTGCCGCTCGACTTTACGTGGAGCAATTATTTGAACGCCTGGAAAGTGGGCAAGATCAGTACGTATTTCTTCAACAGCTTGTACGTCAGCACGATCGCCAGCGTGGTGACGATTCTGTTCGCCTCGGCAACGTCCTATGCACTTACCCGGATGCAGGTGAAGCTGCCGAATACGATCATCCGGGCGCTGCTGCTGCTCGCGCTGCTCGTCCCGGGCGGGACGCTCGTGCTGCCGCTTTTCGTGTGGATTCGCGATTTGCATTTGTATAATACGCACTTGGCCCTTATACTTCCTTATATCACGTTCGGTTTGCCGCTCACCGTGTTCATCGTGTCGGCCTTCATGAAGGCGATTCCGAAGGAGCTGGAGGAGGCGGGGATCGTCGACGGCCTGACCGCATTCGGGCTGTTCTGGCGGCTCATCCTGCCGGTGACGGTGCCCGCGCTCGTAACCGTGTTCATCCTGAACTTCCTGTCCAACTGGAACGAGTTCGTCATGGCGTACCTCTTTCTGTCGAAGGAGAAGCTGCGCACGCTGCCGACCGGGATGATCGCGTTCATGAACCAGTTCAACATGAATTACGGCAGCCTCGCGGCCTCGATTATGTTCAGTGTGGCGCCGGTCGTCGTCGTGTATGCGTTCCTTCAGGAGAAGATTATCGAGGGCGTCACGGCAGGGAGCGTCAAGGGGTGAGTTGGTGCGTGCCGGTTGTGTGTTGAGTGCGTCACGGATGCATCCGCCAACTGTCCGTAATGGGGGAGAGTATGAACCTTCGGAAAAAAGTGTTTCTTGCCTTCACCGCGTTCATCATCGTTCCGCTTCTCGTGCTGGGCGCGATCACGTATATGGTCTCCCAACACATCATCGCCGACAACTTCGCCGATCAGTCGGAGTTCACGCTGAAGGCGGTCGGGCGCAACCTGACGTACGTCTTGAAGGAAGCGAACCGAGCGACCGAGCAAGCGATGTTCGAGGATGAGGTACAGAACGCGTTAAGCGCGAGGGAGCAGGTGGATTGGATCGATCGGACCGAGGTCGGGCGGCTGCTGCAGAGGAAATTTCTGTCGTATACCCCGGCCTATTCGGCGTCACTGTATAACTTCCGCGGTCAGGCGTATAGCGAAGGGAAGATCGGCTACAGGGCGCTCTCCTACGAGGCACTGATCGAGCATCCGCTGTATGCGGAGGCGATCGCACTGAACGGCGTGCCCCGCTGGCTCGGGCCGCATGAGAACGAGGCGCTTACGGGGGGCGTTGGGCTGTTCACGATGATCCGGGTCGTCAACGACAAGTATACGCAAATGAACAAAGGCGTCCTGCTCGAGCAGTTCCAGTTCAACGAGCTGCATAAAATTTTCAACTATTTCGGCACGAGCCAGCGCAAGGACATTCGCTTCATGATCGTGAACCGGGATGGGCTTATCATGGTGGACAACAAGCAGCAGCTGGACGGCCGGATGCTGTTCCCCGAGCTGATGAAGCCGCTGGATCTGGCGCTGGAATACCAGAGCGAGAAGGTGGATTTCGACGGGGTCGATAGTGTTGTTTCACTGTACCATCTGGAACTGCAGGACGCGGGGAAGATGGACTGGACGCTCGTGTCGGTGACGCCTTGGGCGTATTTGTCCGGTACGACTGAGCTCGTGTTGAAATGGGTCGGCGCCATTATGACGCTGTGTCTCATCTGCGCCTTGCTGTTCAATCTGCTCTTCGTGAACCGGAACATCCGTTTCATTTTGCGGGTCGTGCAATCGATGAAGCGGGTAGAGATGGGGGACTTGAGCATCCGGGAGAAGATGGACGCGAAGGATGAGACGGGCGTGCTGGCGCGCGGCTTCAACAGCCTGGTCGAGCGGACCAGCGCGCTGCTGGACGAGGTGAAGACGGAGCAGGAGCGGAAGAACAAGGCCGAGCTCATGCTGCTGCAGGCGCAGATCAAGCCGCACTTCCTATTCAACACGCTGGAGTCGATCAACGCACTCGCCGCGCAAAACGAGGGCAAGAAGGTCAGCGCCATCGTAAGGCGGCTCGGCACCGTACTTCGGATCAGCTTCCACCACCGAGAGCAAATCCCGCTTACCCTGGAGGCGGACCACCTGCGCAGTTACTTGGACATTCAGAAATATCGGTTCGAAGATGTGTTCGACTTCGAGATCGACGTGCCGGAGTCGCTGGCGGCGAATCCGGTCCTGAAGCTGACGCTGCAGCCTCTGGTAGAGAACAGCATCCAGCACGGGTTCGAGGGGATAGAGCGCAAGGGCATGATTCGGGTTCGCGCCGAGGAAACGAACGAGGCGATCGTGATCTGGGTGGAGGACAATGGTGTCGGGATTCCGGAGGAGCGGCTTGCGCGGTTCCGCTACCGGGTCGGCAGCACCTGGGAGGTGAAACTATCCGGTGGACGGGAAGGCGGGCAAGCTGAGGTGGCAAGGGATAAAGTGGAGTCGGTGGAGTCCGGTGAGTCGGTGGGGATCGAGCGGGTCGGGCTCGGGTTATCCAATGTGGCCGATCGGATTCGGATTCAGTATGGGAGCCGGTACGGTCTCTACGTTTGCAGTTGGCGGGGCGAGGACAGCGGGACGTTGATTCGTCTCGTCATCCCGAGACAGCGAGCCGACGCCGGATCGGAGCGAATACACGATTGATCGTGGAGGAATAGGAGTCCGTGGAGGAAAGGGGTGCGATAGCGATGAGCAAGGGGTCGGCCGGTTTCGGCGAGGAGCCCGTGACAGCGCTGCTCGTGGACGATGAGGCGCATATTACCCGCAATCTGGAGAAGGTCATTCCTTGGGAACAGCTGGGCATCTCGCTCATCGGCACTGCGACTAACGGGGCGAAGGCACTGGAGCTGGTCGATGTACAGATGCCCGATCTCATTCTGAGCGATATTCGTATGCCCGTCATGGACGGGCTGGAGCTCCTGAAGGAGCTGTGCGATCGGGGCTTCGACGGGGAAGTCGTCATGCTGACGGGCTACCAGGAGTTCGATTACGCGCGCACGGCGATCAAATACGGCGCGAAGGACTACATCCTGAAGCCGATCGACTACGAGGAGCTGGAGGGCGTCGTCACGCGTGCCGCCGGGCATATCCGGTTGCGCAAGCGGGAGAAGCGGAACGCGGAGCACAAGTGGAAGAAGCTGTCGACCGTCGCGTATGAGAAGCTGCTGCTCGACGTGCTCATGGACTATACCTCGGTGCTCCTGCTCCCCGAGGAGGATTTGCCGGAGCTGGCGGACTATACGCTGCTGATCGTCGATCTCGACGACTATTCGCAGCTCGCCCGCTATTGGAACGAGCGGGAGCGCAAGCTGTGGAACTTCGCGGTGCGCAACGTGCTGCAGGATGCGTTGGGGGATATGGTGTATTCCGCGCTGCAGACGCGCGAAGGGGAATGGTGCATTCTGCTGCAGCAACCGCCGGGGGAGGGAGCGGTCGCGGATGCGACGCTGCGCCGCTGGGGCGGGGAGCTGCAGCAGGCAGTGAAGCTCCATACGAAGCTGACGGTAAGCGTCGGCTGCTATCCGGAGCCGCTGCGGCTGGAGGGGCTCGCCCAAGCTTACCGCAAGCTGCAGCGCGCGCTGCAGCTGTCGCTCCGCAAGGAGGCGGTGCTCTCCTACGAGGAGCCGGCGACCGCGGAGCGGAGCGAGCTGAAGTTGACGCTGTGGGCGATCACCGACGAGCTCGTCGGCGCGCTCAAGCAGAAGGACGCGGCCCGCATGGAGCAGGCCATCGCCGCCCTGAACCGGGAGCTGAAGGCGATCCCGGAGCATTCGCACTTGCGTGTGGAGCAGATGCTCCACTTCCTGATCCTGCATCTGCTGCGGGAGATGCGCGATATCGGCGTCCTGAGCGGCGAACATGAGACAGCCGTCTGGGCACAGCTCGATCGCAGCGTGAACGCCAAGGAGCTGCTCGAGACGGTTCGGCAGCTCGCGCAGCAGATCATGCAGGCCGGGATGAGCCGCAAGCCGAGCGAGCTGCTCATGCATGCCGCGCTCGACTACATCGAGCGGCACATGGCGCATGATCTCTGCATCGATGCGCTGGCGGACCATCTCGGCATCAGCGGGAGCTACTTCAGCCTGCTGTTCAAGCAGCATACGGGCGAGACGTTCGTAGAGTATTTGAAGCGGCAGCGCCTCGATGCGGCGAAGTCGATGCTGCTCATGACGGACAAGAGCGTCACGCAGATCGGCAAGGCGGTCGGCTACGCCGAGCGGCGCTATTTCACGAAAGTGTTCGCCAAGGCGGAAGGGATGACGCCCAGCGAGTACCGGGAGAAATCCACTGCCAAGGATGCTAGACTTTGAAAGCCAGGCCTAGAAGTTGGGACGATTGGGCATTAAAAAAGAGCCGGTTACAGGCCCGACTCTCAGCATTCGTCATTCGATTTTAGGCTTCCACTAATTCAGGGCGTTTTATTTGCAGCGGAGGAGGGACAAGCCAGCCTTTCTCTTTGCTCATATTAAGAATTCTCAAGCCAATGGCGGCTTTCGTGGCATGGTACTTGCCAAATAACGCCCCGACATCTTCTCTGATACATTTCCCCATTATTTGACTACAGCTAACCATACTGAGGGACGTATCGGCAGCAATCCTCGCCGCAATCTCTGGATCGGTGAACCGTGCTCCGATCGGAATGTCTTCCAGTTTCGCCTCCGGTCTAACTGGTAAAGCAGGGAAAGGCGCTATGCCATTAGTTAGAAGGATATTGTCGCACTCACTGACCTCAAGCTCTGCCTGATCAATTAGGGCATTCAAGCTTTTCTTTAAATCCTTATCCCCCGCGTGGTGGCTGAGAGCACGGTATGTAGAAATACACCCTTTCGCTGCCATCGAGAACTGCCAAAGATCATAAACTTCCCCGTAATGTAACGGCTCATCTTTCGGGTTTCCACTTAAAATACCCATTGTATCCATCTCCTTATCGTTGTTTGACACCCGATTAGTTTAACTTTGTTGAGAATTCCTTATTCCATTATCGTGAGGAGCCGCTCGCTCGCCCGCCATGATAGGGAGCATCCTAATAAATGATGGCGGTAGAGATCATGCTAAACCATGTATAGCGAATATCAGCAAACGAGGTACGGCTAAATGGAAACGGAAATGAATTACGGAAAAGATTATCATTCTCTGCCCGTAACGTCCATGCGAAACGGCGAGGGAATCGAAATTAGGCCCGACTTGTACCAATTGACGGTTCAAATCGTCAACGTCGCGTTCATCGGAGATCCCGAACGCGGAGAATGGGTATTGGTCGACGCTGGGATGCCGCATCGGGCGAATGATATCATCGAAGCTGCGGAGGAGCGCTTCGGCATCGGCAACCCGCCTAGAGCCATCGTTCTGACTCATGGGCACTTCGATCATGTCGGTTCGATCATCGAGTGCATCGGGCATTGGAACGTCGACGTTTGGGCGCATGAAGCGGAACTCCCCTATTTAACGGGGCAAAAATCCTATATGCCCCCGGATCCGACGGTGGATTCGGGACTGGTCGCCAAATTGTCCCCCTGGTTCCCGAATGAACCGATTCAACTCGTCAATCGGGTGCATAAATTGCCAAAGGACGGCACGATCCCATTCCTGCCCGGATGGAAGTGGCTGCTCACCGAGGGGCATACCCCCGGACATATTTCATTGTTTCATGAGAGCACCCGGGCACTTATCGCCGGAGATGCATTCGTTACTGTCAAACAGGAATCGATCTATAAAGTATTCATTCAAGATCTCGAAATCAACGGTCCACCGAAATATTTTACTTCGGACTGGGAGGCGGCCCAAGCATCTGTAAGAAAGCTGGCGAAGCTGGATCCGACTCTTGCCATAACGGGACACGGAAAGCCCGTCGAAGGAGAAGTGTTAACAAACGGTCTACGAAGATTATTGGATAATTTCGAGCTCCTTGCATTGCCTAATTGAACGGTTCCAGGTAAAAAAAGTGCCCGCCGTTTTGGCGGGCATTCGTTATTTTCGGAAATACTCGTTCAAACGAAGGGGTCCACCTACATGCGCCACTCCTGCACATCCACCGACGCGGTGAAGCCGCAGGTGGTGCAGTACAGCTGGTGCACGCAGATGTGATTCGCCAGATCGGCAATCCCGTTCGTCAGCTTCATGTCGTCGATCGGGCGATAGGGCGAGTACGGCCCGAGATAATCTTCCGCCCGGCCGCCGTCGCTGAGCGAACCGCCGCACCCGGGACAATGCTTCGTTAAGGTCTGCAAGCCGTTGCAGACCGGACAACCGTATGACAAAGGGCATTCCTCCTAAAAAATCCGGATGGATCATTTAGGATAGAATGCCCTGAATAAAGTCGCTCTACTATGAAAACTTCATGTTGCTGCTGTGCCCTGGCGATAGCTTCGCATCCGGGTCGAAATAAACCTTGGCGTTGTTCACCGCCGTAGGCGCTTCGCCGAACCCGACGGCGATAAGCTTCAGCTTGCCCGGGTACGTCGTAATGTCGCCCGCCGCGAATATCCCCGGAATCGACGTCTCCATCCGCGAGTCTACGACGATCGACCCGTTGTCGATCTCGAAGCCCCATTCGGCGATCGGCCCGAGCGAGGAGACGAAGCCGAAGTTCACGATCACCGCATCGACCGGGATCGTCTGTTCTTCGCCGGTTTTGCCGTGCTTGAGCGTGACGGATTCGATCCGGTCGGTTCCGTTCAAGCGTTCCATCTCGACCGGCGTAATCACGTTCACCTTGGACTGCTTCAGCAGCTCCACGCTGTGCTCATGCGCGCGGAACTTATCCCGGCGGTGAACGAGCGTAACTTGCTCCGCGATCGGCTCCAGCATCAGAGACCAGTCAACCGCAGAATCGCCGCCTCCGCTGACCAGCACTTTTTGACCCTTGAACCGGTTCAGATCGCTGACAAAATAATGAAGGTTCTTCTTCTCGAACGAAGCCGCTTCCGGCAATTCCAGCTTCCGGGGCTCGAAGGCGCCTACACCGGCCGTGATGATGACCGATTTGCAGCTATGCGTGCGCTTGTCCGTGACGACCTCGAAGTTCCGCTCGTCCTTTTTGATCACTTGCACCACTTTCTCTTCCAGATGAATCCCGATGCCGCTGAACAGCTTCATCTGCTCGCGCAGTCGGTCGACCAGCTCTTGCGCCGTTACTTTGGGAAAACCCGCCACGTCGTATATATATTTCTCGGGATAGAGCGCGGACAATTGCCCACCCAATTGCGGCATGCTTTCAATGATTTTCACAGAAGCCTGACGCATACCTGCATAGAATGCGGCAAACATGCCCGCAGGACCGCCCCCGATCACTACGATATCGGTCTGATCCTGAGTTTGATCTTGATTCGACACGCCAAACTACACCTCCGTCAACATTAAGCAATCCCTACTATTATAATCTCCATCCTAGGGGAATGGAAACCCCTTTGTAACAAGTTACGACAATTTTTGGACAAATTATGGCTTGCCATTTAGGCTCCATTCGAGATATGATTGCAGTTGAAATCAAACTGTTCATTCTTGAAAAAACGTGTCAAAATCAGGTTATGAAGACGTCGAGAAACGTTTAGAATAAGGAACATACGGTCTCTCTTGTACCCGCTTGTGTAATTTTTCACAATGAATGCAGGAGAACCGAAAAAGAGAGACAACTACTACGGATACGGAAATGGAAGGGATCCAAAATGAGTACAGTGCCAAGAATCGTCATATTGGGAGCCGGCTATGGTGGAGTGCTGACTGCACTGCGGTTGCAGAAGGAACTGAATTACAACGAAGCCAACGTCACGCTGGTCAATAAGCACGATTACCACTACATTACGACGCATCTGCACATGCCCGCAGCCGGGACGGACAATCCCGAGAACGCGCGTGTCAGCATCTCTAAGCTGATCGACGAATTCAAGATCGATTTTGTGAAGTCGACGGTCGTCCAGATTAAGCCGCAAGAGAGAAAGGTTGTCTTGGAGGATGGCACGCTGTCGTACGATTACTTGGTGATCGGGCTGGGCGGCG
Source organism: Paenibacillus sp. HJGM_3 (assembly GCF_045062745.1). Taxonomy (NCBI): domain Bacteria; kingdom Bacillati; phylum Bacillota; class Bacilli; order Caryophanales; family Paenibacillaceae; genus Paenibacillus; species Paenibacillus sp. HJGM_3. Next base: position 106,877 of record NZ_JBJGED010000015.1, on the reverse strand, counting down.
AATCGGAGACGTTCGGTATTCCGGGGCTGTCCGAATACGCGATGAATATCCGCAGCATTAACAGCGTTCGCTTGATCCGCGAGCATATCGAATACCAATTCGCCAAGTTCAAGCGCGAGCCGGATCGCAAAGATTATTTGACGTTCGTCGTAGGCGGGGCCGGGTTCACCGGCATCGAATTCATCGGCGAGCTGGCGGACCGCATTCCAGAGCTGTGCAAGGAATTCGACGTCGATCCCGCGCTTGTCAAGATCTACAATATTGAAGCGGCCCCAACCGCGTTGCCCGGCTTCGATCCGGAGCTGGTCGAATATGCGATGCAGGTGCTCACCAATAAAGGCGTTACGTTCAAAATAGCCACGGCGATCAAGGAATGCACGCCGGATGGCGTCCTGCTCGCTGACGGCGAAGTGATCAAGGCTTCGACGGTCATCTGGACTGGCGGCATCCGCGGCAACCGGCTCGTCGAGCAAGCCGGATTCGAAGCGATGCGCGGCCGTGTGAAGGTAGACGCGTATCTGCGCGCGCCGGGCCACGAGAATGTGTTCATCATCGGCGACTGCTCCCTGATCTTCAATGATCAAGGCCGCCCATTCCCGCCAACGGCCCAAATCGCCATGCAGCAAGGCATCGCCACCGCTAGCAACCTGGTCGCTGCGATCCGCAACCAGCCGCTCAAGGAGTTCAAGCCTTCGATCAAAGGCACCGTGGCTTCCCTCGGCAAGGGCGAAGCGATCGGTGTCGTCGGCAGCCGCAAGCTGAAGGGCGGTACCGCGGCGATCATGAAGAAACTCATCGACATGCGCTACCTGTACACCATCGGCGGCATTCCGCTCGTGCTGCGCAAAGGCAAGTTCTGATGGAAGTTCCTGCGCCTAACCGAGAGTAGGAGGCGAATGCCGTGAGACATTGCAGCGTGCAGGTTCGCGGATTATTGACCCGAGAAGAGCTCGACCGCTACAACGCCTTGATGGAGGTAGGGTCGTTCCTCGAGAGTCAAACCCGATACGATCTGTCTTACACCGTGCAAAAGGAAGTCGACCTTCTCATCCAACCCGCCATCGAACGGCTGAAGGAAAAGGGCCGGGAGCGGGATCGGGCGACGGCGGAATATTTGAGCCGCTTGCAGGCCGGTCAGTCGGATGAGGACGATGATGAGGACGACGATACGAAGTAAGGTAATACCCAACAATAAAATGGCTAAGAAGCTCTGGTCGCTTATAGATAGCGGCTGGGGCTTTTTTTTGTTTTTTAGCAGAATGTGTCGAATTTCACAGAAACTTTGCGTAAGTTATGGCAATATGTAGTAGATTACACTTCTTTTGAACTATTAGATACATGTTTGTTAATGATTCCGAAGACGCAAAACCAAGTCTATGAATAAAGGCAAACTCGTACGAAAGTCGGGGGCGCAAAGCCACGGGTCTACCATCGGTCACACATTTCCGATCACGATAGCCGGGTTGCTCTTAGGAGCTTGGTTTTTTGCTGTCCAAAAACGATCGGAAAGAGGAGAGAGAAGGATGCAACAAACCAAACAAGGGCTGCAGCGAATAGGAAGGGTCATCCTTCTAACGATGTTGGCGGTAATCGGGTTGATCGCCTTAGAGCACTCAGGGTCATTGATGAAAGCCATGAGTCACATCTCATGGGAGGATAGCCGGGTTGCTCTTTAGAGCTTGATTTTTTATTTTGCAAAGAAAAAAGGAGTGTTATGGATATGAGCATCAAGCATTTGAGACAATTATTTTCAAAAAGAAAGATAGCTGCTGGACTATTAGGGGTGTTGTTATGGATCCTTCTACCGCTACCGGGCACCAATGCCGCCGTAAGCTTCTCCAACCAGGATATGACAACCCCTACCCCGGTTGCTGGGTCGGACATTGGCATATCAGGAAGTTACATGATTTACGGTGATGACGATGCGGATGGAAGAACACAGTTATTCGTAAGAGATTTAATAACGAATACCGTTACCGCTATTACCTATTCAAACCAAGCCAAGCGTAATCCGTCCATTGGCGGATCGCTCGTTGTGTGGGAGCAGTTTGCCGGTGGCATGTTTTGGGATATCTACGGTTACGACATCTCAACAGGCGATACTCGAAAGCTGAACGCGATCTCAGGGGCCTACTCCTCTCCGAGAACGGATGGCCAGCATGTCGTATGGTATAATCCGCTCAATCTCGGGATGTTCCTGTATGATAGTGTCTCCCAACAGGCACAAGCGATCGGCAAGGGCAGAAATCCTGTTGTTGCGAAAGGCAAGGTTGTTTTTGTGAATTCTCACAACGAAGGGCTAAGCCTTTTTACTATTGCAACCGGGCAGACGGAGAAAGTAGTTGATTTACAAAGTGACAACTCTACCGGCTGGCTCAATTTCAACGGCTCCTTTGCGGTGTGGAGACATAACGTAGGATATCAACATAAATACGTAATGATGGACATTAACAATCTAGCGGATGGTCCGAGAGACTTAATGCCGTTAAAACCAAACACGGTCGAATACATGGGTATTCAAATCAGTGACACATATGCCGCTTGGATAGAAGATCAGAACGGGCTGCCTGCCATTAAGGGTGCTTACCTTCCCAAAGCGGAAACCTTTCAAATTGCCCCGGGCTCGAGTGACAATATGCTGTACTCTCTTGTGGGTGGTAGCGCAGTTATTCGGGGGCCGGGAGATACACTTTTATATCGAACTATTGTGCGCACCGAGACTACAGATAATCCTGGTTCTGGATCTCTCAATGATGTACCTGGGCATTCTACGAAGGTCCAGAGAATGGTTGGAGCAGACGGTGGGGAATTGGAAACAGCAGACAAAGAGGTCAATCTGGTTATAAATAAAGGGACCTACACGAAGGAGACACTCGTTACTGTTGAACCAGGTGATGACGCAGTCAAGAGTGGTTCGTTTCAGCCACAAATGAAGCAAGTCAGCTCGATTTGGAAGCTTTCCTTTGAGCAAGGGAATCAGCTGCTTGCACTGTCCATTCGTTTTGATGCCTCGAAGCTGCTTCCGCAAAAAATAATGAAGCTGGGCATCTACCGATGGGATGAAACAACAGGAGCTTGGGTGTACGAAGGTGGGAAAGTACAGGTAGATGCTAAGCAAGTCTCCATGGATGTTCATAAACCTGGCGTATACGCTCTCATCCTATATGATGTAAGCTTCCAAGATATTCAGGGTCACTGGGCGCAGAACGCGATCGAAATCCTTGCTTCCCGCTGGGTTGTGAATGGTATGACGGATGAGCTATTTGCGCCAGAATCCACACTAACCCGGGCACAGTTCGCCAAGATGCTGGGTGGAGCCCTAGGGCTTAAGGAAATGAAGCCAAACTCATCTTCGTTCTTAGATGTGGATTCTTCCCACTGGAGCTATGGCTGGGTCGAAGCGGCCTATCAAGCGGGCCTGGTTCAAGGTGACGGGAGAAACTTTAATCCTGATGCCTCCATCACTCGTGAACAGATGATGGTTATGCTGGTGCGTGCGCTTAACCTAGAGAAAGAAGCCCAGCAGATCCTTGATACAGATATGATCTTGCCCTTTTCCGATAGGGGCGACATCAGTGAGTGGGCGAAGCCTTATGTGGCGATTGCCGCTCGACAAAAGCTGGTAGAAGGCGATTCACTCGGCATTCATCCCGTTGATTCTAGCAATCGGGCACAGGCCGCAACCGTTATGATGCGTCTTCTTATGCAGACGAATAAACTATAGGATAGGGGAAACGAATAGGCTATGAGAATCTTACATAAAAGTAGACAATGGCTCTCTTTTAAAAGGAAATCCCTTATTTCTTGCTTATTGATTATGGCAATGGTTTTATCAGGACTGCCCTTGTACCCAGGAGATCATATCGACAAAGCGCACGCTGCTACAGTACTAGAGGTTCAACCTCATGTGTTTAGTCCTGTTTATGGGGGACAGACCGATATCAAGTTCACCTATGATGATCCAGACAAAGGCCAGACCAGTCACTCTACAGCCATTAATGTTTGTGAGCCCAATGGAGTAACACCGGAAATGAAGCAACATATTGCAAGCGGAAGCTATCCGACAAGTCCAGTGGGGCAACCTCCTATTATCAACGTTGTTACGTGGAATGGATATACAGGCGGGTCTCCTATGGCGGAAGGTTCGTATAATTTATGCGTGACGCCAACCGATGCACCTACAGAAGATGAGGAAGGCAACGAAGTGTACTACGGACAAATAGGTTCTTTTGAAATCTTCAATCCGAACCCTCCAGCTCCCAAATACATGTCCTTGGAGCCGAACGTAGACCAGGTTACACACATAGTTAGCGGAATAGCGGAGTTGGCGAACCCGGATATCACGAACAATTCCGAAAACGTCGTTACCGTTGAAGTTGACTACTATTATGCCGATGAGAACGGCCAACTGGGAGCAAAGCTGGAGACCAAGACTTATACGACGCCAGTACTCGCTAGAGACAACAATACTGGCTATTGGGCAGAGCACCCGAATTTTTGGGAGGGGAAATCGGTAGATGCCGCTTACTTTAGCTCTTTCCCAGATAAAACGACCAAAACCCCGCAGGACATGACTGGAAAATGGTCTGTGGAATTGGAGCTTAACGCTTATCAAATTGCCTTTATTAAGGCCTACGTGACTCGCGGCTATGACGGAAAGAAATCCGTCCTCTCCGATGACATTAAGGTACTGCGATATTATGCTCCCGACTATGGCGTGCTTTGGGAAGCGCTGGCAGGCTATTACTACAAAGCCTATGAGATAAATGAGATGAATGCCAAAGTAAAGGAAATAGCGGAAACCAATCAAGTTGAGATAGAAACGTGTGTGGGTGAACAGCCGTGCCCGCAATACATTCAGAAAACTTGGAGCGTCCTTTTATTCGACCCCATACGCTCAGGTAATGTAGTAGATAATGCGAGTAACTATTTGTTAGAGAAGATTGCGTATAAATTCGGCAAGCCCATTCCGGTAAAAGGCGATCCGATCAACTTAGCAACGGGTGACTTTGCCTTCAGCCATACGAACATGAGCCTGCAAGCCATCATGCCGCTAGACTTTACGGCAACGTATCACAGCCGAGATACCTATGATGGAGCGCTAGGCGTCGGCTGGCACCATTCGTTTGAGTGGAAGCTGGAAAAGCGGGATCAGGAGATCATTTATGTCACATCTCCCGATGGAGCCAGTTATCCTTATGTGCCAAGCGACAATGGCAAATATATAACTCCTCTAGGTATGTATAATACGCTTGAGAAATTAAACGATGGTACCTACCGCATGGAAACTCCACAAAAATGGAGTTATATCTTCAGGGAAGATGGCCTGCTATACAGGATTACGGACACAAATGGAAATAAGATCGATTTTACCTATAAGGGAACTCTGTTAACGAACGTAAGTACTCTTGGTGCAAGCATGTCGATTACGTACGGGAATGCTAGCAAAATCCAACGGATTACCGATCATACGGGTCGGTATGTGGAGTATGAATACAATCAGGTTCGGCATGAGTTGAACGCGATTCGGCTCCCGGATTCGGCTACCATTCGCTTCACTTATGACGATCAGCACCGAATGACCGAGATTAATAACCCGAATCAAAGCTCAACTCTTCTCAATATTTACGACGATCAGGATCGCGTTATTAAGCAGCGAGATTTCTATGGAGCATGGACTGAGCTTACCTATGTACCGGAAGAGAAGAAAACCATTACCAAAGACGACAGGAACATTGTAACGGTATACGAATATAACAACAGATATCTGCAAACGGCAATTCATTATGCGGATGGCATAATAGAGCGGTTCACCTACGATGCTAACGATAACATGACTTCCAAGATCGACCGCAACGGGAACACATGGAGATATGAATACGACGAATCAGGCAACTTGCGCCACATCATCGATCCTTATGATTCTTTGACCGTTATCGAATATAACCATCTAAGCAAGCCCGAGACGATAACGGATGCGGTCGGAAACCAAACGATTATGAGCTATGACAGTAAAGGTAACCTGGATACAGTAACGAATGCGTTAGGAGAAGTAAGCCTTATTCAGCGGGATGGACAAGGCGTGCCAACCAGCATTACGAACCCAATGGGGGAACGCGTTTCGTTACAAAACGATTCCTATGGTTTTGCAGAGTGGATTATAGATGCACAAGGGAACAAGCAGCATCTGCAGCGCGACTCCCTTCACCGTGTCACTGACATGATCGATGCGCTCGGCCAAGTGAGCAAGGTGGAATACGATGCTCGTGACCGTGTGAAGGCCCGTGTTGACGCGCTTCTCCAGCGAGAGGAATTCCAATACGACCATGACAGCAATTTGACGTACCATAAAGATGCCACAGGTGCAGAGACCCGAATCAGCTACGAGTTTAACCGGGTTGCCACGATCACGGATGCGCTGGGCAAGACTACAAATTTGGAGTATGACAAGCTTGGCAACTTGACGAAACGAATCGCTGCGAACGGAGCGGAGACTGAATATGTTTACAATCATGTAAATCGTATGGAGACCATGATCGTCAAGGATAAGAATGAACAAGGTCAAGACATTACGATAGTGAGGGAATTCAGGTATGACGGTAATGGAAATCTGATCTGGACCAAAGATCCTAAGGGCGGCATTACGGAGATTCATTACGATAAGCGGAATTTGCCTGATCAGGTCAAGGATGCCTCCGGTGCTATAACCACCTATACTTATGATCACGTGGGCCGCTTAACCCGTGAAAGGAATGCATTAGGCTATGGCACTTCCTATGGGTATGATGCAGTAGGGCGTTTAATTAAAGTAACGGATGCGCTGAATTTCTCAACGACCCTTGAATACGATAAAGCCGGACGTGTAACCAAAACAATTCAACCAAACGGCGCTGTTTGGGAAATGTTGTACGATGCTCGTGGATTATTGACGAGTACCAAAGACCCACTCGGTAATACCACCTCCTTACAACGGGATGAATTGGGCCGAGTCCGTACATCTCAGGATGAGTCCGGAGCAACGACACAGTACAGTTATAATGCACTAGGTTATGTAACATCTATTGTAGACGCGATGAACCATGTAACCTCGATGTCGTATGATCCGTTGGGACGTTTAACAAGTATTACGGATGCCAAGCAACAAACGACAGCCTATAACTATGATCCGCTTGGAAGGCTAACATCGGTAACCAATGCCTTGCATGCAACAACGAGCTACACTTATGATGCTGTTGGGAATATTACTAGTAAAACCGATGCACTTATGCGGAAAACGGGATACGAGTACAACAACCGAAATCAACTCGTTAAAGAGAAAAATCCGCTCGATCAGCTTACACGGCTAAGCTACGATAGCAATGGCAATGTAGATCATATTCAATATCCAGATAACAAGCAAACGGCCTACCAATACGATCCGATGAACCGACTGAAGGAAATCGGCTATCCCGATGGGGAAAAGGTCAACTATGCGTACGATGCAGTCGGTCGACGTACGTCCATGATCGATTCAACCGGAACCACATCGTATGGCTACGATGCGTTGAATCGACTTACCCAAGTAACCAATGGAGCCAACCAATCCATCGGTTATGAATGGACGCCTACTGGGCAGCGCAGCAAAATCGTGTATCCGGATCAAACAGCCGTTACTTACCAGTATGACCTGTTGGATCGGATGACGAGTGTAACGGATGCAAATGGGTTAACCACAAGCTACACCTACGACAAGCGCGGCTTATTAACTCAGAAGAATCTGCCTACAGAAGGAATCACCACCTATAGCTACGATGCACTTGGTCAAGTGTTGGAACTGCGTCACGCGAACCAATTCGGTAAAGTCGTGGAACAACTGCGTTATGCGTATGATCCTGTGGGCAACCGTTCGCGAATGGAACGGTTGGAAGACGGCAACGACGAAGATGATCTGGACAGCAGCGACCATCCGGAATCGATGATTACCGAATACGCGTATGATGCACTTAACCAATTAACCCAAGTGAAGCAATACAATCAGACAACAGCCGCTACGCCAGCATTGACAAGCTACAGCTATGATGCGGTGGGCAATCGTCTAACGAAACAGAGCACTTGGGACACGCTGTCTAACGTGGAACAATATACGTACGACTCCGCAGACAAGCTGCTGCACTGGCAAAGCGGAAGCAACTACAAGGACTTTACGTATGATCCGCGAGGCAACCTGTTAAAAGTAATAGGCATTGACGGCCTAGATGATGCCTCGGTTACAAGCATGTTAGGCAATTCCGTATTGAACCAAGTGAATGGATCGAATTCAGTAACGGGTGGGGTCTACGACCTAAGCACAGTTGTTGGCGGCGTGTATGGGAATCACACATTAATGAGCACTGCAACTACTTCTTCCCCAGAGCTGATGGAAGAATACATTTGGGATTCAGCCAATCGCTTGAAGCAGCATCGCAGCGCGAAGAAAGACATCTCGCAATTTTTCTATGACGGAGATGGCAATCGAACCAAGATGATTGTGGACGTTGACCATGGTCCGACGGATCACAGCAATGGGAATGGCCAGGGTAATGGCAACGGAAATGGGAATGGCAATGGAAACGGCAACGGCAACGGCAATGGCAATGGAAATGGAAATGGCAATGGCAATGGAAACGGAAATGGTAATGGCAATGGCAATGGAAACGGAAATGCCAAATGCCATGTAGTACCTCCTGGCTTTATCCCGCCCGGGCTGGCCAAGAAATGTGGACAAGTCGAGGAGCCATATCCGGATATGCATCCGGGCGGACCGCGCGAAGGCTGGGAGAAGCAGTTCAAGAAGAAGCATTGGGAGTTCAACTACACCAATGATGTCAGCCTAGCGAATCCCGAACCGCTTCAAGTAACGGACAAAGCACAATTGAGCGGAGCTAACGATTTCTACCGCTGGAAAGAAACGTATACGTATGGAGCCGGTGGAGAGCGGATCAGCATGACGTATCTTCCCGCCTACGATGCCAACAATGGATGGGATCCTCATGACGGTACAGCGGGAGCTGAAAAGGGCGTTGCGCCAAGAACATTGTGGTACTTAAACGATGCTCTAGGCAGCGCGGTAGGTTTGATCGAGAAGGACGGACGAGTCTCGTCCCGCTACCATTATGATGAGTTCGGTATCCCAACTGATGCGAAGAAATTCGACGTCAATTGGCCAGGACCGGACAACCTTTTCGGATACACTGGTTTAGGTTATGATTATTACAGCGGCCTGATTTATGCCCGGGCACGGTACTACCAGCCCGAGATCGGGCGGTTTATTAGTGAGGACAGCTACAAGGGCAGTCTGTGGAATCCGCAGAGTCAGAATGGGTATACTTATGTAGCGAATAATCCGTTACGATACATCGATCCTTCGGGTCATATGCAAGATAGTGATGAAAAGTACAGGACGAGTAACCCATTTGTTTACAGCCAGTTGCAATTTATAACAAGTGCGTGGGATGCTTCTAATTTGGATAACGATACAGATAGAAAAATGCGCTCCCAAATACATGCAACTGCGAGCTATTTACGATATGTAGCGGATAGCGGAACGAATTATGCAATTATTACTCTGAACACATTTTTACCTGTTGATTCTGGGGAAGCCCCAATCACTGGAAGGAAGTTTTTGGGCAATGGAAAAGATAGACAATTTGGTCCAAATGATTTGAACAGTAAGACTTTGCAATATGGTGTCGTCAATCTCGATTATAATTCAGTGGTTGGATTTAATTATGATACGATTACAGAAGAAATTGATTCTAGTGGTACTGTAATAAATTCCAAACGTGATGGTATCGAAGGTATGTACTGGACTGAATATAATCTGGATAAAGATGGAGGAAGTAATTACACTAGTATAGGAGCTACTACTTCTCAGAGAAACGAGTTAGTTTTTGGTTCACCACCGCTTGACTATACCACAAACGTGCAAATACGAAATAAAAGTGAAGTTTCATTTACAGTTAGGTTAGATAAATTTCCCTCTTATGAGGGATATATTAGTATCAATGGTGGGAGTTTCAATACGCTTTATCAATATAGCGCTATTCCTGCTCCTATAAATCCTTTCTTTAATTTGGCAGTTACTAGAGGGACATTTACTGGCAGTTTTACGTATGAGAAATAAAAATCATTAACTGTTTTTTGAAATTGGGGAAAAGCTGGGAAAATTAATTCTTAGCTTTTCCCAATTAATGTAGGAGTGAATGCAATTGAAAATTAGACAAGGAATAACCCTTATTGTCACTGGGAGTATATTATTCTTTTTTTCGATTTATCCATTGTTCTTAATGCTTCGTGAATCTGTATTGGAAACGTATATTGATTCTCATTATGAAATTGAGCAGTTGATTAATATACGTAATGAGGGGCAGATGGGGAAGCAGACTCAACAGCATCAAGTTCTAACATCTCCATTTCAATGGGAAGGCAACAGTATTGAAGTTTTGACAGAGGATACAGGGGTTGCTGCTCCAAAGGCATCATATAGTAAAATAAATAAAAACATAACGAAGATCAAAATTAAAATTAACGGTAAGGAAATATCATCCCCGACAGAAGCATGGCTACCTGTAAATGACATAAGGGATGCTCGATTTTTATCATGGCTAAATATTGTAAAAATAAAGGATAAGAAGAACAACGAAGAGCAAATTGTAATAGTTCAAAGGTTAACAGGGGATGTTGACGTAGAATCTCAACAATGGCGTCTGTTTTATGTGAATAAAGACAAACAAATTAAAGAGGAAGGCTTTTCGTATGAAGAACGAGGGGAGCACTTACTAGGTGTGAAATTAGTACAGCTGTCTTCCCAATCTTCATCTTTTATAGGCTATAAATCGGATATTTCGTACGTACTGCCCAATCTTTTATTTCCACTTATTTACCCTACTGGTACCTGTATAATAGGGGTTATTCTAGTAATAGTTGGTTATGTTCGATATAAAAGAAGATAGCAATATTGATATAACCACAATGCGACTAACCCTCGTGTTGCGGTTTTCTTTTTCCCTCTTGCACACTAAATACAACACGAAAAAATGCTCAACATTTGTACATGGCGACGACGATGGTATGTGTATGTGCACCATAATGCGAGAGACTGGGTGAAGGCACGCGTCAATGCCTTGAACGAGCGGGAGCAGTTCGGATTACGACCTGGACAGTAATCTGAGTTATTACCGGGATGCCAGCGGCGCAGAGACTCGGGCGACCTATGCGTTCGACCGCGTCACGACCGGAATGGTAATGGTAACGGTAATGTTGCAGAGCCAAAATAAATGGTAAAACATATTCTCATGATGGTTCTTGTGATTCAGCAAGCCACTCCACGAGTATGTACGATCATTTTTCGAAAAAACCTGGTTATGGAAAAGAGTTTTACCTGAACGACGTGCTCGGCAGCGCGCTCGGCCTGATCGAGTAGGATGGACGGGTGTCTCGCGATACCACTACGACGAATTCGGTATCCCTACCGATGCGATGAAATTCGACGTGAACTGGCCGGGACCGGATAATCTGTTCGGCTACCCCGGATTAGGATATGATTTTATGAAGGAAGTGTTTATACTTGAGAACACTGTCTTCTATCTTAATTCTGTATACGCGTCCTAGTATGCCGAAAGGAGTAAATATGAGGAAAATAATTCTTATTATTTGCACCCTATTAATACTATTTTTTGCATGCTATATTTACACAGTCTTCAACGGAACAATTTGGGGTAAGGTTAGAGAAAAGAAAGGAGCAGTTGAATATGTGCAAAATGAATATAATATTAACGTTAAAGTAGTTAGTGTTGATTTTAGCTTCAAAAACCAAGATTACATAGTTACTGTTCATCCGATAAACAATCCAAGTTTAGTTTTTAATGTTTCGCGTCAAATGAAATCTTCTGGAGAACTTGTCTACGTTGATAACTACATTGCTGTGCTAAATAGAACAAACAATAGATAAACCACAACACTCGAATGTGGTTTCTTTTTTCTAAAATATTGCTTGAAATCATATACCACAATGCGACTAACCCTCGTGTTTTGGTAAGGCGAATTCGAGAACGGTGAACTCAAAGTAAAAAAATAGCACACTCTGACACCTACTCCTCCCCACCTCCCCACCTCCCCACCTCCCCTACCATCGGCAGAGGTGTTTTTTCTTAGTATAGGATCAATTATCATTACCTGTGTCTCTCTGCTGGACTCGCCATTGACAGCTTCCCGGAACGGTGCAAGAATGTACTATACATGTATATGAGATGTACTCGAAGTCATCGCTGATTGAAGGGGGACGGGACATGAACTACTTGCGCGGCATATTATCCAAATGGACCTTCAAGCGGAAAATGCTCGCCGTCATCGTGCTGCTCAGCATCGCGCCGATCCCTCTCTTCGGTCTGTTCTCCTACTACACCGTGTCCAGCAGCGTCAAAGAGGAAGTCGACCGCAACCACCAGATGATTCTGTCGCAGATCGAGCAGCATGTCGATGCTTTCCTGCAAAGCTTAGGCAAATCCTCTCTCGAAATCGCTTCCAGTCCTTCGGTGGAACAGGCTGCACGGATCGGGGTCTCCACCGATCGTTACTTGACGGAGTCGCTGGACATGATGGATACGCTTCAAAAGTACCGCAGCTTGTCCGACATCGCGTTCGACGTATCCGTCGTCCTCAGCCGGTTCGACAAGGTGTATTCCAACCGCTACGGGTACATCGATCTCAGTGCGTTCCCATACCGCGACGTCGTGCAGAACAGTTCGCTCAAGTATAACGGCTTCGTCGTCATCTCGCCGAATACTTACGCGAATCAGGACGAGATTCTGATCGTCCGGCCGATTCCGGTCACGAGCATCCCGGGCATCGGCACGCTCATCCTGCATGTGAACACGAGCAATTTGACCGCCTTTCTGAAGCAGCTGAATATCGGGGAGAAAATCTTATTTATTTTTGACGAGAAAGGCAAAGTGGTGGCCGGCAGCAACGCGAATGCGGCGGAAGCCGATCTGGCCGCCTCGGTGAAGCTGTACGAGTACTGGTCACACCAGGGTGAAGCGCAGCAGATCCGGTTCGAGGACAAGGAATATAGCTTGTCGGCGCTGCGCTCGACCGTGACGAACTGGACATATGTAACGATGACGCCGACCGCCGAGCTGAACCGGCAATTGAACAAGATCGAGAAGGTCACGCTCGGGATGGTCGCGTTGCTGTCGGCGGTCTGGATCGTGCTGGCCTATGCGGGCTCGAATAAGCTGTACGATCCGATCCAGCGGCTGTTGTCGATTTTCACTCCCCAACCGTCCGGACGCAGCGATGCGATTCAGACGCTGGACGAGACGATGCGCCAGATGATCGCGGCCAACAAGCAGCTGCAGGTGCGTCTGGGGGAGCAGCTGCCCTATTGGCGGGAGAGCGTGTTCCTGCGGCTCTTGCGCGGCGATATGTCGGATAAGGAGTTCCGGCTCCAGATGGAGCATCACGGCTTTCCGCTCGAGGGGATCTGGTTCTACGTCTGCATCGTCGAAGTTGACCGGATCGCCCAGTTTCAGCAAATGTACCGGGAGAAAGACCGCTCGCTCATCGTGTATGCGCTTAGCAAAGCGATCGAGGAGATTAGCGCGGACCAGTACTCCAGCATCACGGTCAGCCCGCGTTCCGGGCAGTTCGCGCTTATGATCGGGATGGAGAGCGTCGGCGAGGGGACGGACGCTTCCGTGCGCGCTATTGGCGACGAGATTCGGACCAAGGTGCAGCAGTACTTCCCATTCTCGGTCTCGGTGTCGGTCAGCGGGCCCGGCCGGGATTACAAGGGGCTTATCGACAGCTACCAGGAGGCGGTGTCGCTCATCGGGTACCGGATGCTGCTCGGCTCGAACGTGACGATTTCTCGCGATAACTTGGCATCCTCGGTGAGGTCCTCCAGCCAACCGCTGCTCGAATCGCAAAAGCAGATCCTGCATAGCATCATGCAGGGGGATTTCGACCAGGCGGAGGCGCGTCTCTCCGCGTTCATGCAGCTCGTGCCCCGGTCGGTACCGAACAAGGAGACCGCCCTAGCCCTGTTCGCTTATTTGATCGGCGAGATCGCCGGGTTCCTGCATGAGCTCGGGTATGAGCCGAATGATTTTTTCGACTTTGACTTGTATCAGTCGCTCTATGCCCATACCTCGCTGGAGGACGTGGAGCGCTGGTTGAAGGAGACGGTGCTCCGCTCCATCCGGGACAAGCTTGACACTCTGCAGGTGGGCAAGCCGAAGCGGCTCCTGCAGCAGGTGTTGGCGTACATCGAGGAGCACTACGACCAGGATTTGTCGCTGCAGGGCGTGGCGGATCACTTCCAGGCGTCGACCGGGCAGATCGGGCGGGCGTTCAAGGAGGAGCTGGACACGAATTTCAGCCAGTACCTCATTCAGTATCGGATCAGCAAAGCCAAGGAATGGCTGTTGCACACGGAGATGCCGATCAAGGAGATGACCGAGCGATTGCGGTACACGACCGTGCACAACTTCACCCGCATCTTCACTAAGACGGTGGGGGTGTCGCCCGGGCAGTATCGTAAAAATTACCGCGAGACGCACGGGGCCGGCCCTGCTGCTTCTGGTGGCGGCGTTGCTCGGCGGGAGAGCAGCGGCGGGTAGGAGGGGGTGTTGGGTTGGGGCGGGGCGAGGGTCGGCTTGGCGGGAGTGTTGGGTAGGGGAGGGAGTCGGGTTGGCTGGAGTTCGGCTGGTCCGGGCACCCGATCCCGGCTATGGCAGTGCTGACCGCTCGATCCCGCTCTCCAAGGTAACTTTTTTACTCTACAGCAGCGCCGACCGACTGATTCTGTGCTGCAAGGTAACTTTGTTACTCTACAGTAGCGCCGACCGACTGATTCTGTACTCCAAGGTAACTTTGTTACTCTACAGCAGCGCCGACCGCCCGTTTCTGTGCTCCAAGGTACCTTTTTTACTCTACTGCAGCTTCAACCGCCAATTCCGCGCTCCAAGGTAACTTTTCTAATCTACTGCAGCGCCACCCCCCATTTCCGCGCCCCAAAGTTCACATCTGGATCTCCATACACAATTTTGCATATTGACGCGCCCCTGAGGTTCCCCCTATACTGTCTCTGAGAATCATTATCAATGAGCTTGGGTTATCGAGGTCATAGATATAACACCGGCAGTAGTTGTAAATGACCGTCATATCCTATCTATCCCATGTCAATCCCAGATTCAGAGGTTTACGCCCAACTTATGACCACCCTGCTAACCAAATGGATCCGCCTAGTCGCGCTGCTGCTCGTGTTGGGTTCGATATATATAACATGGCGCTGGTTCGATGCGGGCGAGTGGTGGGCCGATCTGCGCACGCTGGCCGCGCAGCCCAGATGGCTGGCGCTCATGTTGGCCGTCTACGGCCTGTCGTTCGCGCTCAAAGCCAGCGCATGGCGTCTCTATGCCCCGTCGCAAGCGCCGTTCCGCGTGTATGTGCACGCGATCCTGTACAGCCTGCTCGTGAACCACCTGCTGCCGATCAAAGCAGGCGATGCGGTGCGGGCGGGCGTCTTAATGAAGCAGGCCGGCCAGCGGTGGGACGAAGCGCTCCACTCGGTCGGCATCATGCGGCTGCTCGACATGGCCGTGCTCGGCCTAATCGGCGGGACTGGCATCATCTTGCTCGGACTGCCCACATCCTGGTGGGGATTCGCCGCCCTCGCAGGGCTCCTCGCGCTCGTCGCGGTCGCCCGGTTCCTGCCTTGGCTCAGCCGCCTGCCATTCGTCCGCAAGCACTCGGACTATTTTCGCACCCGAATGATGTCCGCCCGCGGAGTGGCCATCTTCGCCTTGGTCGCCCTGAGCTGGCTGCTGGAGGCCGGCGTCATCTACGGCGTTGCCCGCATTCTGGCGATCCCGCTTGGAGGCGCGCCACTCATCTGGGCGAACAGCATGACGATCGCGGGGCAAATTTTTCACGTGACTCCCGGTGGGATCGGCACGTACGAGAGCACCATGAGCGGCTCGCTCTACCTGCTCGGCATAGAGGGGCCGCTTGCTTACCGGGCGGCGCTGCTGTCGCACACGTTCAAGTTCGCATTCGCCTATGCCGCAGGCGCATATGCCCTGCTTCGGCTGCCGATTCGCATACGGGACGTATCCCAGTACATATCGAGGAAGGATTTTAAAGGATGAAAAAAGCCTCCGCATTTGAAATCGTCGCCGCCCGCTGCTGGAACATGCTGAACGAGGGCAAGCCGTTTACGCCCATTTTCACGGTGGGGGTGTTCGTTCTATATCATGCCGGCGTTTGGAGTCAGGGCGAGTTCTGGAGCTCGGCGGGTGTAGGGCTGCTCGTGACGCTGCCTCTGTTCGTGTTGTACTACATTTATGACTTTCCGCTGTTCCTGCGCAATTACTTGTGGCTGCCGCTCGTGGCCGCGCTGCTGATCTGGGAGCGCCCGGACTTGGGGCTGTCGTTCGTTGCGCTCGGACTGTTTTATTTTTTCACCGTCTACTTCTGGGGCACGTTTTACTACCACCTGCGGATCGGCACGTCCTGGTGGAATTTCACCCGGTTCTGGAAGCTGGTGCTCAAAAACAGCGACTCCACAAGCGGCAACGCGCAAGAGCAAATGCCGAAGTTCCTGCTGCTGCTGTACGTGTGGGACCACTACTATACGCTGTTCCGGGCGGATCAGACGCCAGACCTGTGGACCGGGTGGGGGTTCGCGGCAGGCGTGCTGGTCCTGAGCTTCATCCTGCACCGCTATTTGTTCGACTGGAAGCCGGCGGAGATCGAGACTTACACGCGGGACACGTTCCAGGGGCGTCCGCTCGAGCGGGTGAACGACAAAGTGATCGTCATCGTCGTCGACGGGATGCGCAAGGAACGGTTCGAGGAAGCGGATGCTCCATTCATGAAAAAGCTTAGGGCCGAAGGCACGGAGTACACGCAAATGGAGACGGTGTATCCCGCCCGGACGGTCGTCTGCTTCTCGTCGATGTTCACGGGAACTTATCCGCGCGAGCACGGCATCCGCTCCAACATGGTGTGGCGGCTCGGCATCCGCGTGGAGAGCATCTTCGACGCCCTGCGGAAGGTGGGACGCAAAGGCCGGCTGCTCGGCATCGCCCACTTAATCGATTCCATGGGGGACGACGTGGAGAGTGTGACGGCCGTGATGCATAACGACGTGGCCGACCGCAACATCATCGAACGGGCGAAGCGCATCATGGACGAGCAGAACCCGGACTTGCTCGTGGCGCAGCTGATCGGGGTCGATCAGACCGGGCACAGCAGGGGCGTGCTGTATGACGACTATACGAAAAAAATCGCGGAGGCGGACCGGCTCATCGAGGAATTCGTCGGCTGGCTGGAAGAGCGGGGGATGATGCAGAACACGACGCTCATCATCTGCGCGGACCACGGTCAAGCCGACGGCATCGGGGGGCACGGCCACCTGGACGAAGGGGAGCGGTACGTTCCGTTCTTCCTGCACGGTCCGACGATCCGCCGCGGGCACCGCGTCGACGACAAGCATTCGCTTGTTTCGATGGCCCCTACGCTCGCCTATTTGCTTGGGGCGCCTTTCCCGAGTCATAGCCGGGGACCGGTCTTGACGGAGGCGCTTCGGAATGAAAAATGAGATCACGAACAAGCCGACCATCCTCGTCTTCCTGCCAGCCCATAACGAGGAGGCGAACATCGCTGAGGTGATCGCCCGCATCCCGCGGCACTTCCACCCAGATTACACTGTGGAGGTGCTCGTCGTCGACGACGGCTCCACCGATGGCACGGTAGAGGCTTCCCGGGAGGCGGGGGCCGACCATATCGTCTCCTTCCCGCGCAACCGGGGGCTTGGCGCCGCGGTACGCGAGGGGCTGAGGCAAGGCGTCGTGCTCGGCGCCTCGATCGGCCTCATGATCGACGCCGACAACGAGTATCCCCCGGAGCAGATCCCCGACGTGGTGCGGCCCATCGTGGAGGGCCGGGCGGACTATACGTTCGGCTCGCGGTTCAAAGGCCGCATCCAGGGGATGAAGCTCCACCGAAGGTTGGGCAACTACGTCTTCACGCTGCTGCAGATGCTGCTGCTGCGCAGATGGATCTACGACGGGCAATCGGGGATGCGGGGCTTCTCACGGGAAGCGATGGAGCATGCCCGCATCATTCACGACTATAACTACGCGCAGGTGCTGACGCTGAATCTCATTCGTCAAGGGTTCCGGCTGGAGGAGATCCCGATCTCTTACCAAGTGCGGACCAGAGGCCAGTCGTTCATCAAATTCAAGCAATACGTGACGTCGGTGCTGCCGGCGATGTACCGCGAAATGCGAAGCCCAGTGAGGAGACGCCGGCAATGAGTGTTGCACTCGAGGAGAACTCCAGCCCGAATAAACATCGATATGCCAGGATCGTGGCACTAGTCACGGTCCTATTCGCGCTGGCGGTCATCCTGTCCGCCGCTGCGATCAGCCTCTATTACGCCAGCCCGATGCCGCGTACTTGGGACGAAGTCGATTTCGTCCTGGCGCTGGATCGGTACGACTTGCTGGCGATGCAGCCGCATTTTCCGGGGTACCCGTACTTCATCCTCGGCGGGTGGCTGGCGCACCAGGGGATCGCGAATCCCGCGCAGGCGCTCTCCGTCTTCAATACGGTCGCCGGGCTGAGCGCGGCCGTGCCCATGGCGCTGCTGGCGAGACGCCTTACGCAGAGCGAGGGCGGCGCCGCGGCCAGCCTGCTGCTGCCGGCGCTCGTCCTGACGAGCCCCTACGTCTGGCTCATGGCGTCCCGCCCGATGTCCGAGGCCGCCGGGCTAGCCGCGCTGTGGTGGTTCCTGTGGAGCGTGCGGCGTGCGATGGACCGGCCGGAGTCGCTGCGCCGCCACTTCTGGCCGCTCTTCCTGTTCAGCGGGCTGATGGGCATTAGACTGTCGTTCTTCCCCTTCGGCCTTCTTCTGCTGCCGCTCTGGCTCGGCCTGTGGCAACGCAACCGGAAGAGGTCGCACAGAGGCTGGAAGCTCCTGCTGTCCCTCGCAATGGCGATGCTGCTCCAGCTCGTCTGGGTCGCAGGACTAGTCTTGTCCGAAGGGACGCTGTTCGGCTTCTGGAAGCTGGCCATGGCATTCGTCGAGGGCCATTTCTCCGAATGGGGAGGGGGCGTCGTCTCCATCCCGATGTCGCTTCACGAGCGGATCATCCGCCTGTTCGCACACAATCTGGCGGGGTCGGCGCTTCTGTGCGGCTCCGTATGGGTCGGGTGCCTGTTCGTATGCTTGCTCGCACTCCTGATCGGCGCTGTGTTAACGAAACGATCGGGATCCGGCGCACGCGGAGCAGAACCATCACCAAGCGCCCATGAAGGCCAAAGCCACCAGATCAACCGTCACTACTGGATCTGGCTGGCCGCCAGCGTCTTGTTGTACGGGCTCTGGGCGCTGCTCGGCCAAAACATCGAGAAGCCCCGCCACATCGTCCCGGTCGTAGCGCCAATCCTGCTCGCCGTTCACGTCTTCACCGTTCGGACGGCGCAAGCGATCTCGCACGGCCGCACCCAGAAGCTGGCCGCCGCCCTCTACGCCGCGCTCGCAGTCCTGATCGCCGCACAATGGCTGTACGGGGCGCCGCTTCAGAAACGCCAAGCCGTCGAGGAGCCGGCCGTGTACCAGCTTCACCGCTATGTCGACGCCATGCAGCAGCCGCTGATTTTGTTCACGTGGGAAGAGACCCGCTTGCTCCAGTACGTCGGAGCGACGTACGAGCACAGGCGCATCTACACCTTCGGCTATTTCCAAGCGTTGGCGAACGCCGACCCGCATCGGACCGTGCTGCTCACGGATCATGTGCTGAAGGGCTTCGAGCAGGAAGGCAAGTCTGTGGGAGAGCATGTGCGGAAAATAGCGGAGTTCCATTCGGATCCGAGGTTCGAGCCGGTGTACGGGAATATCGCACTGTATGAGTGGATCCGGTAGCGGCTTGAACAAATATTTATCCGACAGAACGGAAAAATGTGGTTGACATTCCCTTTGATAATGATTATCATTACCGTTGGGTGAGGACATAGACGGAGCATTTCCAAGAGGTGAAAACATGAGAAAAAGGCTTTTGGCCGGTCTGCTGGTCGTCCTAACGGCTTTATACATAATTCCTTCCACGGCGGGTGCCTACTCGTATGGCGATGCCAATACGGAAGATGTCGCCGAGACGTTCAAGCTCGTGGAATCGAGCCTCGCGGGCGGGGCGAACGGCTGGGCCGCCGCGGAAGAAGCTTACAAGGTGCGACGGTCCGAGATCGCAGCGCACTTCGGCGAAGAAGTCGCCGTGACGCTCGACAGCAACTTCAAGGCGAGGGACAGCAAGCTCGTCGTAGCGAACTTCAAAGCCGTGCTCGTCATGAATCTGGACCGCCGGTTCAAGTATGCCTACGAGGGCGTCAAGGAATACGCCGAAGCGAAGCTGCTGCTCGCCAAGGCAAAGGCGACGTTCGATAGGCTCGCCCCCTACATGAGCGGCGACACGTCGGACATCACGAAGGCGTTCGACGAGGCGCTCGAAGCGCTAGGCAACCCCGGCCTGTTCGGCGTCGGGAAGAAAGCGGTCCAACCGGAGGTGTTCAAGGAGAAGGTCGACTTCATCTACGGCAAGGTGAAGCCGCTGTTCCCGTACCAGCCGGCCGCCGCCCAAGCGGCTCCGCCGGCGCCAACCCCGGCACCTCCGGTGCCGCAGACGACACCGGCGGCTAGCGCCGCGCCGATGCCAACACAAGCTCCGGCGGCCGCCACGCAAGCGCCGGCCGCCGCAACCGCGCAGCCGTCGGAAGCTCCGACGGCCAGCCCAAGCGCCTCGCCGTCCGGATCCCCGACGGCGACGGCTTCACCGGCCGCGACCGCCTCGCCGGCGGCGACGGCCACAGCGGCGGCGACCGCGACACCGGCCGCCGCGGGGAACACCGCCGCCGCGTCCGGCGGAGGCGCGGCGACCACGAGCGCAGCCGCTCACGCGCCGATGGAGCGGTCGGACAAGACGAACCCGCTCGTCAGCGTCGGCGTCATCGCGGCCGTCCTCGTCCTGGGCGGCGGAGGCTTCTGGCTCGCCCGCAAGAAGAAGTGGATCTAAACAGCATCATATTATAAATATCAGATGGAGAAGGAGAATCCCCCATGCGCAAACCTTTAGCCGCACTTGTACTTAGCACGATGCTCGCCGTTTCCAGCGTCACGACGTTCACGTCCATCGCCGTAGCCGAGAGCAAATTCCAGATCAAGGAAGACGCTACGGTAGCCGACCGCGTCAAAGCATTCGCCGACATCAAAGCGCTGTTCACGGAGAAGACGGTACTGGCCGACGTGAAGAAGCTGTATCTAGACAAGTTCCAAGCCGAAGTGAAGCGGATCGACGCCACGATCAAGGCGGACGACCCGAAGATTGAAGAAAACCTGCTGCTCGTGCTGGATGCCGCGATCAAGGGCGACCTGACGGTCGGCCAAGCGCAGCAAGCGGTCGATAAAGGGCTGCAATGGTACTTCTACTTCTTCATCCGCGACCAGATGAACAACCAAGTGCGTCCACTGCTGACGAAGGGCGACATCGCCGGAGCGACGGCGGCCTTTGACAAAGTGATTCAAGTGTACGAGGGTGCGCTGCAGAGCACGGTCGACAAGCGCGACAAGAAGTATGGCACCGATATGGTTGCCATCCTGAAGGGGACAATCGAGCAGATCCAGAAGGACATTAAGGATAACAATGTCAACGATTTCAACGTACACCGTCAAATTCTGGATAAGACGATCATCAAAGTCTACACGCTCGCTACGCTCACTTACGCGGAGAGCATTCCGACGAAGCCTGCGGCCGATCAGCCGACGGCGATCACGGAAGGATACTTCCTCTACATGCCGGTCTATACATACTTGAGAGGCGGCAGCGCAGCCGACGCCAATGCGGTGAAGGGTGCTTTCGCCTCCGGGGATCCGAGCAACATCAACCTCACGACGATCCAGGATCAGCTGCAGCGCACGTATATCGGCAAAGTATCCGAGTACGTCAAACAGGCGCTCACGAAGCTGGAAGCAGGCGACCTGCAAGGGGCGCGCGGCTACGCGGCGGAGGGCAGCATGTTCCTCGTCGGTCAGGAAGTGTTCCTGGGCAAGGAGAACTATAAAGCGGCGCTGGAAGTAACGAATCAATTCGTAGAAGCGGTCGACAAAGCGGATCTTGCGGCGGCGAATAAATCCAGCTTCGAAGTGCTGAAGTTCCTGGTCGGCAAAGACGGCACGAGCCTGAAAATCGGGGACACCGCCTATCAAGTCGACGGCACCGCCTATACGGCCGAGAACGCGCCGTACATCAGTCTCAAGAGCAACCGTACGCTCGTCCCGGTACGTCCGATTGCGCAAGCGATTCAAGCGGATGCGGAAGTCGAGTGGATTCATGCGACCCAGTCCGTGGTCATTACAAAAGACGGCAAGAAGACCGTACTGGTGCCCGGCTCCGATCGAATCGAGCAGGACGGCATCATCAATGAGAATGTGAAGCTCGACCAGCCGATGGAGATCGTGAACGGCAGCGCGTTCATCCCTCTCCGCGCAGTAGCGGAACTGTTCGGGAAGTGCGTGTTCTTCGAGAACGGCGAAATCATCATTCTTCGATAAGAGACTGACACCTGCGCCGCCCGGCGCAGGTGTCTCATTATGGGGAGAGGGCGGAGACCAGGTTGGATTTGCAAGCATTTCTCATTACATTCCGCGAGGCGCTGGAGGCGATTCTGATCGTCGGCGTCATCCTGACCTACTTGAGCCGCATCGAGATGACGCGCTGGAACAAGTGGGTGTGGGTCGGCGTGTTCCTAGCCTTGCTCGTGAGCTACGGACTGGCGCTTGTGTTCCAGATCATGCTCACCGGCTTCGCCGCCATGGGCAGCCAGAATTATTTGAAGATCGGCATCATGCTCGTCTCCTCGGGCTTACTCACCCACATGATTCTATTCATGAGCAAGCAGTCGGGCGAGCTGCAGGGCAAGGTGCAGAAGCAGATCGCGCACATCCTGACCGTCGGCGGCGCCATCAACATGATCGTCCATTCGTTCCTCGTCGTCGTGCGCGAAGGGGTGGAGACGGTGTTTTTCTTCGCGGCGATCACGGGCGGCGACATCCAGAAGGCGCTTCAGAGCTGGGGCGCGCTCGGCGGTCTCATCCTGGCGCTCATCGTAGGGCTCCTGTTCTTCAAAGGCACGAAGAAGATCAAGCTGCGGACGTTCTTCCGGGTGACAAGCGTCTTCCTGATGCTCATCTCGGCGGGGCTGTTCGTGCAGGCGGTCGGGATCATGCAGGATCTGGGCATCATGGGCAGCCTTTACAGGACCGCGGGGGGCGAGATCGGGGAAATCTACAACATCACCGGGTTCATGCCGGAGCATCCAATCGACGAAACCCAGTACATTCGCGACACCGGGCGCGAGCCGCTCATTAACGGACAAGTGGGTATTTTCATGAAAGCGTTCCTCGGCTACACACAAAATCCGTCTCTCGAGGAGTTCGTGCTCTACTGGGGGTATTATTTCTTCGTATTCGTGCTGCTCGCCGTGCAGCGGAAACGTCAGGAGAATAACGCGGCAAGCGTAGAAGGAAGGAGCGCCTAACGATGAGACAAGCCATTGCCATTATCGGATACGGGCACGTCGGCAAAGCGATGCACGCCCTGTTCCCGGACGCCGTCTTGTATGACGAGCCTTTGCGGGTAGGAACCCGGGAAGCCGCCAATGCTTGCGATGTGGCGTTCATTTGCGTGCCGACGCCGGCACTTCCGGACGGCGCCTGCGATACGTCGATCGTGGAAGCGGTGCTCGATTGGCTGGAAGCGCCCGTGATCGTCCTGCGATCCACGGTGCCGGTAGGATTCACCGATGCGCAGAAGCGGCGGACCGGCAAGCGCATCGTATTCCAGCCGGAGTATTACGGCGAGACGGTGGACCATCCGTTTGCCGATCTGAAGTCGCGAACATGGATCACCTTGGGCGGCGACTCCGCGGACACGGCCCCGGTCATTCGCGCCTTCCAGCGGGTGTACAACGCCGAAGTGCGGATTCGGCAGACGGACGCGCGGACGGCGGAGCTCGCCAAGTATATGGAGAATTGCTTTCTGGCGCTGAAGGTGACGTTTTGCAACGAATTTTACGATATCGCCGGGGCAGTGGGGGTCGACTACAACGAGCTGCGGGAAGTATGGCTCGAGGATCCTAGAATCGGCCGAAGCCACACGTTCGTCTATGTGGACAACCGCGGCTACGGAGGCAAGTGCTTGCCGAAGGACGTCAGCGCGCTCATCGGGCTCGCCGAGGAACGGGATGCGAACGTCGAGCTCATGCGGGCGGTGCGGGCGAAGAACGACCGGCTGAAGGGGAGCGACGCTCCGACCTAGACATCGGAATAACGGCAATGGAGATGAAACTCTGGGACGTTCCTGTTCCAGAGTTTTTTGGCATGCCGAACAAACAATTGACAACAAAAAAACGATTCCACTATTATTAGGTTGAACGACGTTCCGAATATTGAACCGCTAAGAAGAAAAAGATATCCGCAAATATGCGGTCGGTTCTAAGATCGGTCCGTTTGGCAGCGTTTACATATAAATGGAAGTCAGAACATTCCAGGGGGTCGCTTTATGAGATTGCTTGTGAAACTAAGAGGTGTGTACGCCAAGCTGTTCCTCTCCTACGCTTCCCTGCTCCTCGTCACGACGCTCGCCGTCGGCATGACCTCCTATCTCATCTTCACCTCCAGCTTGAACGAGGAAGTCGAGAAGGTGCACTCCCACCTGCTGTCCCATACGAGCGAGCAGATTCAGGACAACTTGCTGGAGCGGGCGGGCAAGGTGTTCGCCGATATGGTTACGAATCCGGACGTACATTATTTGTTCGACAATCCGATCCAGGGCAACAATTCCAAGGTGATGGACATTTATCAATATTTGAAGGCGACCGTCGCCCTCTACCCGAATCTGGTGGAATCGATCTCCGTGTATTACCGGGGCAGCAATGCCGTCATTTCCTCGAACTACGGCTTGGCGCTGCTGGACAGCCTGCCGGATAAAATCACGATCAGCACCGACTGGATCGAGCGGATGAACCGCGCGGAGACGGGCTCGCTCTGGATAGAGACGCGTACGGTACCGATCAGCGCGAATTCCAGCACGTTCGCCGTGAAGGTAGTCTCCTTTGTGGGCGGATATCCGTATCATTCGACCGGCACAAAGGCGAAGGGGTTCATCGCCGTCAATCTGCATGCGGACGCCTTCTATCAGATGATTCGATCGACGGACCAATCCGACCGGGGACAAATGTGGATTACGGATGATGCCGGACATATGATCGCACTAGGGAATACGGACACAAGCATCAGCATGGAAGACAATGCCAAGCTCGTCGCGCTGATGAAGGATTCGGACAAGGGCAAATTCGGAGAAACGGTCGGCGGGCTGGCCTCACTGGTGTCTTACGTGAAAATCCCCTATTCCGGGTGGCTGCTCGTGCAGGCCAGTCCGACGGATGAGTACAACCGCAAGGCGGTCGTCGTACAGCGCACGCTCATCCTGATCTGCCTGGCGGCGATCGGGCTGGGGCTGATCTTCTCCAAGGTGCTGACCTCCAACATGTACATGCCGCTGAAGTCGCTCCTGCAGACGGTCAAGAGCTTGTTCAACCCCCCACTCCCGCCTGGTGGCAAGCATGAGAACGAGTACAAGCAGATCAATCACTTCATGGCCGACATGTCGGTCCGGATGAGCGGGCTCGAGGCGACGGTGGCGGACAATATGCCGATTATTCGGCATAATCTCGTGTTCGGCCTGCTGAATCGGACCATCACACAGCAGGCTGAGCTGACGGATCGGCTGCGCTTCCTGCGGCTGGACTGGACGGAGTCTTCCTACTGCGTGCTGCTCATCCGGCTAGATGAGCGGGATATGGGTTTGCTGCTCGAAGAGAACCGTCAGACCGTCGTGTACAGCCTCATCCGGGAATTGGAAGCGGCCCGGACCGCCGACGTCGCGTTCACCGCGATCTCAGTGTCGGCGAACGACATTGCGGCAGTCGTGCACAGCCCTTACCGGGACGAACCGCTCGTTCGTCTAGCGGCCGAAGCACTGTCTGCACTGGCTTACGAGCAGTTCCAAGTGCGGCTATCCGCGTCGACCGGAGGCTGGGTGGAGGAGCCGCTCCAGCTATACCGGTCGTTCCGGGAGGCGCAGGCCGGGCTCGAGCGGCGCTTCTTCCGGCCGGATACGCTCGTGTTCCTGCATTCGCAGCTGGCCGGACCTGAGGCCGGTACGGAGCCGATCCCGCCTTCGGTCCAAGAGGCTTACCTCGAATCGCTCAAGGGGAGAAGCCTGGAGCCGCTCAAGGAAGCGGTGGCGGAGCTCGTCCGCCTTCTCGCTTCTGACCGGTATACGGTCTCGTACAGCCACGAGCAGTGGAGGCAGTGGGCCGGGCTGTTCCATCAATATTTGAAAGATATGCACTTGAAAACCATCGACGTGCTCGGCGAGCGGCTGGCGCACCAGGAGCGAGCGATCTCGGACATCCAGGAGTTCCAAGATTGGCTTACGCAGGCGGCCGAGGTGACGTTCCGCTACCTCGAAGGACGCGCCCGCAATAAGGCCGGCGATGCCGTCGCGATCATCAAAAGCTACATCGAGGCGAATCTCGCCGGCGATCTCAGCCTGCAGGCGGCCGCGGACAGCGTCTCGCTGCACCCGCGCTATGTGAGCCAGCTATTCAAGGAAGAGACGGGTATCAACTTCGTCGATTATGTGAACCGGAGGCGCATCGAGACGGCGGCCCGCCTGCTGATCGCCTCCGATCTCAATGTAGAGCAGATCGCGGCCCAGGTCGGCTTCAACACGCCGGCCTACTTCATCAAGAAGTTCAAGGAAGCTTACGGGGTCACTCCTCGGACGTACAAGTTCAATTACACAACGAACAAATGAATGGACGAACGAACAAAACGTGCACACACAGGCCGGATACGGGAGGTCCGCCTAGGGCACGTTTTGATATTTTCTGCATCGCTTTCTATCATCTGACGAATGAGATACCGCATTCCCGAGCCATTTCTTGAACGTGTTGCATAATCTGATTTTTGTTTTATTGTAGGCCTCCGCGGCATCCGGTATGGTGAAGGTGCCGAA
This sequence comes from Paenibacillus sp. HJGM_3, assembly GCF_045062745.1. Lineage (NCBI taxonomy): Bacteria > Bacillati > Bacillota > Bacilli > Caryophanales > Paenibacillaceae > Paenibacillus > Paenibacillus sp. HJGM_3. The sequence goes on along the minus strand of NZ_JBJGED010000015.1, from coordinate 79,716 downwards.
GCCAGTCGACACCTACCGAGAGGAGAGACCCCTTATGCATACACCGAAAGCGCTTCCGCAGCCAAGCGGACCGCCGGGGCGCCTGCGGAGCAGCCGCTTCCTGCACTCGTTCCGCGGCTATGTGAAGTACAAATATTTGACGATCTTGTTCCTGCCGGCCGCGGTCTACTATTTTATTTTTCACTACATGCCGATCTACGGGATTCTCATCGCCTTCAAGAATTACAAGTTCAGCCTGGGCGTCATGGGCAGCCCCTGGGTCGGGCTTGACCACTTCCGCGAGCTGTTCGCCTTGGGCAGCTTTTGGCAAGTGTTCCGCAACACGCTCATCCTGAGCTTGTACAAGCTCGTCTTCGGCTTCCCGGCCCCGATCCTTTTCGCGCTGCTCCTGAACGAGATTCGGGTGTCGTTCTTCAAGCGGACGGTCCAGACGATCAGCTACTTCCCGCATTTCCTGTCCTGGGTCGTGCTAAGCGGGCTCGCGATTCAATTCTTGTCGCCTTCGATCGGACCGGTGAACATCCTGCTGCAGATGCTCGGCTTCAAACCGATCTTTTTCATGGGCAATGCGGAATGGTTCCGCAGCGTCCTCGTCGTGACCGACGTCTGGAAGGAGCTCGGCTGGGGGACGATCGTTTACTTGGCCGCCATTGCCGGCGTGAATCCCGAGCTTCACGAGGCCGCCACCGTCGACGGGGCGAACCGGTTTCACCGCATGCGCTACGTGACGCTGCCCGCCATGGCGCCGGTCATCACGATTATGCTCATCATCGCCATCGGCCGGCTCATCAACGACGACTTCGATCAAGTGTTCAATATGTACAACAAAGCGGTGATGGAAGTGGGCGACGTACTGAGCACCTATACGTACCGGGTCGGGCTGGAGAACATGCAATACAGCTTTTCCACCGCCGTCGGCTTGTTCAAGAACGTCATCGCCTTCGCCCTCGTGCTCACCGCCAACGCCATTGCGAGACGCATCAACGAATACGGGTTATGGTAACCGCTTGCCGAAAGGGGGAATAAAAGCTTGAGTACGATTACATCAGGAAAGCAACGGTTGAAGCGCTTCGACGCGTTTGACTTTTTCAATACAGTGTTCATGTCGATCTTGTGCCTATTGACCTTGTATCCGTTCCTGCATCTGCTGTCGCTGTCGCTCAGCCCGGGGGATTTGCCTCTCACTAGTCTGCATCTGCTGCCGCCGGACATTACGTGGGTCAACTACCAGAAGGTGCTGACGAACGAATACATCCTCAGCGGTTTCTTGAATACGATTACGCGCACGGTGCTTGGCACGGCTCTGTCGGTTTGCGTGACGGTGTTCGCCGCCTATCCGCTCGCCAAGCGGTTTTTCCCGCACCGGACGTTCTGGACCGGCTATATCGTGTTCACGATGTTTTTCTCCGGCGGCCTGATCCCGAATTATTTGCTGGTCAAAAACCTCGGCCTCATGAACAGCATCTGGGCGCTCGTGCTGCCCGGGCTCGTCAGTGCCTTCACGCTCGTCATCACCCGCAACTTCATGATGGCGTTGCCGGAAGCGCTGGAGGAATCGGCCAAGATGGACGGGGCGAACGAAATCGTCATTTTGTTCCGGATCATCATCCCGCTCTCGCTGCCGATCATCGCGACGTTGTCGCTCTGGGTGGCGGTCGGCCATTGGAATGCCTGGTTCGACAGCCTCATCTATACGTCCGACGCGCACAAGCAAGTGCTCCAGGTCGTCATGCGGCGCATCGTGCTGCTAGGATCCAAGGACATGATGGACGTGAACAAATTCGACGATCCGAACCTGGTGGCGAATCCCGACACGATTAAGGCCGCTACGATTATGGTGACGATTATTCCTATTATTTTGATGTATCCGTTCCTGCAGAAGTATTTTGTCAAAGGTGTGCTCGTCGGCTCGATGAAGGGCTAGTCGGGTGAACCGCTTGCGGGTGCAACATGGGCCGAGTCCGGGTCGGCTTCATGCTTAACCATATAGATTGATTTGTTGGGGCTAAACTTGGAGGAGGTCATAAAGATGGAGAAAAAAATGGTAAAACGGTTGACCGTGGTCGCATCGGCATCGGTGCTGCTGACATCGCTGGCGGCAGGCTGTTCGAAGGATAGCGGAGGCACCGCCTCGAATACAAGCGCGAGCGCTGCGCCGGGAGCCGGCAAAACGTATACGATCTCCTGGGTGTCCGGCCAATCGACGCCGGTCGATCCGAACGCCAAGATGGTCAAGTATTGGGGTGATAAGCTGAACGTCAAGTTCGACGTCTGGAATATCGATTCGAAAAACTTCAATGAAATGATGAACTTGAAATTCGCGTCGGGCGAAATTCCGGACCGGATGGCGGTGGGCGGTTTCGCGCTGCTGCAAAAGTACGTGGATCAGGACATTCTGGCCGAGATCCCGCTCGACATGCTGAAGAAGTACGCGCCGAACGTGTACGCCAAGACCGAGAAGGAAATGCCGAACGCATTCGAATATGCCAAGATCGACGGGAAAATCTACGGCATTCCGCGGCTCACCATGAATGACCGGTTCCGAAGTCCGGTTGTCTGGAGGGGAGATTGGCTGAAAAATGTAGGCGTGGAGAAGGCGCCTGAGACGCTGGACGAGTTCGAGCAAACGATCTACAAGCTGGCTAATCAGGATCCGGACAAGAACGGCAAGAAGGATACGTATGGCCTGTCTACATCGTCGATCCCGCTCGTCTATGGCGCGTACGGGTATTTGCCGGACCGCTGGACGGCGAAGGACGGGAAGCTCGTCTATGGCGCGGTGCAGCCGGAGATGAAGGATGCGCTCAAGCTGCTGAACAAGTGGTATAAGGACGGCGTCATCGATCCGGAATTCATTACCGGGGAGAATAACGGGGGCTATTGGGCGCTGTCTCATGCTTTCATCAACGGACGGATCGGCTTGACCAGTCTTGGGGCGTTCTATCATTGGAAGCCGTTGCTGTTCGAAGGCGACGTCGCGTCTCACGATTATGTGGAGATGAAGAAGGTGAACCCCGCCGCAGCCGACGCGATGGTGTACGGGATGCCCCCTAAAGGCCCTACCGGCAAGATGGGCGTAGCGCAAGGAAGTTTGCTGAACGGCAACTTCATCGCCTTCGGCAAACAGCTGGAGAAGGACAAGGATAAGCTGGCGAAAGTGCTGCAGGTGATCGACTACATCAGTGCCACATCGTACGAGAATTATGTGACGGCGATGTTCGGGATCGAAGGCGAGGACTGGACGTTCAATACGGATAAGGCGCCGGTGCTGAAAAATCCGACTATGACGACGCAGGACATGGAGAAAATGGGGGCGAACAACGTCATGGAGTCGCTCGAGCTGCCGGAGTTCGGGGCGGTCTCGTTCTCCAAGCGGAATCAGTGGGCGACGGACAAAGGCTTCGAGAAGGGCGGCATCCGCAACCAACTGCTGACGGCGCTCCCGGCGCAAGCCAAGTACCAGGCCGAGCTGCAGAAGCTGCAGGATCAAGCGTACATCTCCATCATTACCGGCGACAAGCCGCTGGCCGAATTCGACGAGTTCGTGAAGAAGTGGAGAGCGAGCGGCGGCGAGCAGCTGGAGAAGGAAGCGAACGATTGGTACGGCAAGCTGAAAAAGTAATCGTGGTATAATGGTGGCAGAGGAACAGCCTTCCATCGTGTGCACGGGATTCAGGTGCGCGCGGTTGGAAGGCCCTGCATTTTATGGATGGGGAGTGAATGTTCATGACGATCAAGGTAGGGATTGTCGGAGCGCGGGGGTTAAGCAACATCCAGGGTTTCCAGGCGATCCCGGATGTGGAGGTCGCCGCCCTGTGCGACATGCACGAGGGACTGCTGCAGGAGCAGGCGGCTCGCTTCGGCATCCCGCGGACTTACCGCATCTACGAAGACATGCTGGAGTCCGAGCTCGACGCGGTCGTGATCTCGACGCCGATGCAATTGCATTTTCAGCAGACGGTCCAAGCGCTGGAAGCCGGACTCCATGTGATGAGCGAGGTCACCGCCGGCGTCACGATGGATGAGCTGTGGTGGCTGAAGGAAGCGGTGGAGCGCAGCGGCAAGGTCTACATGATGGCGGAGAACTACTGCTACATTCCGGCCAACCAGCTGATCGGGAACATGGTGCGGCAAGGGCTGTTCGGCGACATCTACTACGGCGAGGGGGAGTACATCCACGACATCAAGCATCTCGCGAGCGGCTACAACCGGCGGGTACCGGGCGATCAGGCGGCGGCGAGCAAGACGTCCTGGCGCCACTACTGGCAGCTCGGCAAGCGGGGGACATTCTATCCGACGCACAGCCTCGGCCCGGTCATGCAATGGTTTCAGGGCGACCGGATCCAGTCGGTGTCGAGCTTCGGGACCGGCTGGCATACGGCGCCGCAGTTCCGCCAGGAGGACACGTCGGTCACGATGTGCCAGCTGGAGAGCGGCAAGCTCATTCGGCTGCGCGTCGACTGCCTCTCGAACCGGCCGCATAACGCCGCCTACTATACGCTTCAGGGGACGCTGGGCTGCTACGAGGCGCCGCGAGGCTTGGGCGACGAGGCCAAGATTTACTTGAAGGCCGACGGCGACCATTCGGATACCGCCGCATGGCGGCCGCTGCGCGAATTCGAGCGGTATCTCCCCGAGCGGTACCGCAACGCGACGGAGGAGCAGCGCAGCGCGGGGCATTACGGCGGCGACTTCTTCATCGTGCAGGACTTCATCGACGCCATCCGGCACGGCACCCGGCCGCCGATCGACGTCTACGACGCCTGCGAGTGGACCGCGGTCGCGCTGCTGTCCGAGCTGTCGATCGCAAACGGCGGCCGGCCGGTGGAGATGCCGGACTTCCGCAAGACGAGCTCGGGCTCGTATCGCGAGCAGATCATTAAGCTGTAAGTGGAAAACGCCGCACAGCCCTCTTTTGGTTCGGGGCTGTGCGGCGTTTTCGGTGCTGCGCGTGCGTCGGGTACGCTTTAGGCTTGCATGGCAGGAGCGGTGGTGGTAATCATCCATTGCACCCCGAACTTGTCTTCGACCTGCCCGAATAGAGCGCCCCAAAATTCCTTGCGAAGCTCGTGCGTCACCTTGCCGCCCTCAGACGCCAGATTCGCAAACGCCTCATGCGCTTCCGCTTCCGTTTCGAACTCGAGGCATTGGGAGATCGCATTGCCTTGATGGACCGGTCCGAAGCTGTCGCACATATAGAACGTCACGCCGGCGGCCACTAAGTGCAGATGCAACACCTTGTTCTTGTCGGCTTCGCTCGTATTCGGCATTTGATCGAACTTCTGGACGGAAACGACCTCTCCTCCTAGAGCTTGAACATAAAAAGCCGCTTGGGCTTGAGCATCCTGGCTGAAGAAATAAGTCGCGTGCTTCGCCATTCAGGCCACTTCCTCTCTCATTTGGATTACTCCATTGTACCCTATCCCGTTCTCCGGCATTTCTTCTAAATTGCTGACTTTACAACCGGACCTTGATTTCCCGTTCCGTCCCATCGTCGACGAGTTCCACGTAGGTGTCGGGTCCCGCGGTCAACAGTCCGTTGTCACTATCGGCCGATTCGCCGTGTTCGGAGCGGCGGAAAGTAAAGCGATACTTGGTTTCGCCTAATCGGTAGACCGCCTTGAAGCCCGGCCACTCCGGCGGGACGCACGGATTCAGGTAGAGGCGGTTTCCATGCCGCCGCAGGCCTAGGATCCACTCGATCCCGCTCTGGTACATCCATCCGGACGCCCCGGTATACCAGGTCCAGCCGGCATGCCCGCGATGGGGCTCGGACGTGTAGACGTCGGCCGCCATCACATAGGGCTCCCCAACATACTCCCGCACCTCGCTTTCCGTCCGCGTATGGTTGATCGGGTTCAGCATCCGGAACAGCTCGAACGCCTTGTCGCCGCGGCCCAGCTTCGTCCAGGCGATAATGCTCCAGATGACGCCGTGCGTATATTGGGCCCCATTCTCTCGTATGCCCGGCGGGTAGCCCTGGATGTACCCCGGACTCGGCTCGGTCCGGTCGAACGGCGGGGTCAGCAGCTTCACGATGCTCCGCTCGCGGTCCACCAGCTCGCGGTCGAACGACTGCATCGCTTGCTGGGCGCGGTCCGGCGGCGCCGCTCCCGAGATGACCGACCACGATTGGGCGATGGCGTCGATTCGGCACTCCTCGTTGTAGATCGTACCGAGCCAAGCGCCGGCATCGGTGAACGCCCTCCGGTACCATTGCCCGTCCCAGCCGTGCTCGTGAATGGCCTGCGCGAGCTGCTCTCGCGTAGTCCTATAACGCTCAGCCCGCTCGGCCTCGCCGCGCTCTTCGCAGAGCCGCTCGAACCGCTGCAGCACGTCAATGAGGAACCAGCCGAGCCAAATGCTCTCGCCCCGCCCCTCATCGCCGACCAAGTTCATGCCGTCGTTCCAGTCGCCGATGCCGATGAGCGGGAGGCCGTGCTCGCCGATCCGCTGTAGGGCCCGATCGATGGCCCGGAGGGAATGCTCGTAGATCGAGCCGATTTGAGGGGACAGCACCGTGGGCTCGTAGCGCTCGTGCTCGCCGGACTTGAGCGGCTCGCTCGTAATGTAGGCGGCCTGCTCGGAGAGCACGGAGGCGTCGCCCGTATGCTCGACATACCGCGCGACTGAGTACGGCAGCCAGAGCAGGTCGTCGGAGAACAGCGTACGGATGCCGCGCTCGGTCTCCTCGTGCCACCAGTGCTGAACGTCGCCCTCCTCGTATTGGTGCAAGGCATGGCGCACGATCTGCTGCCTCGTGAACTCGGGCGCCGTATGCAGCAGCGCCAGCGAATCCTGCAGCTGGTCGCGGAACCCGTACGCCCCGCCTGCCTGGTAGAAGGCCGACCGGGCCCACATCCGGCAGGCGAGCGACTGGTACAGAAGCCAGCCGTTCAGAAGGATGTCGGTCTCGGGCGAAGGCGTCTCGACCGCAATCTGGCCGAGCGTCCGATCCCAGTAGTCGCTCGAAGCCTGCCGGGCCGCATCGCACTGGGCGGCAAAGGAGTAGCGGCGGGCCAAGTCCGCCGCTTCGGCTGCGGAGGAGGCACAGCCGAGCAGAATGAGCACCTCGGCCTCCTCGCCGGGCTCGAGCCGGAGCTTGCGCTGCAGCGCCCCACATCCGGCGTGGCGCACGCCGGTTTGCCCGGACAGCCGGCTGCGGCCCATGGCCGCGGGACGGTCCACCGTCCCGTTGCGGCCGATGAACTCGAGCTGATCCGAGGTCCAGGACAAATCATCGGAACCGGGATCCGAAGCGGAATCGGGTGCGGGAGCGGGAGCGGGGGCACCTCCCTGAGGGAAGATGCCCAGGAACGCCGTCGCGTCGCGGAAGTTCTCCTGATACCCGTTCCGGGCGGTCAGGACTCGTGCGGACGCGTCCCATTCGCTCACGATGAACGGAGCGTTCGACTGGCGCTGTACGCCAAGGACCCACTCCGCATAATAGGTGACGGACAGCCGTCTCGGCGCGGAGGAAGTGTTCTTCATCCGCACGCGCATCACCTTGACCGGATCGTCCAACGGGACGAAGACGGTCATCGAATGGCGGATGTCGGCCCGCGTATGGTCGAAGGACGAATAGCCCAAACCATGAGTGACCAAGAACGGCTCCGTCACAGCACCACCCGCGGGGGTGAGCGGCCACCATTCGCCCGTCTCCTCATCGCGGAGATAGCCCAGCTCGCCCGGCGGGTCCAGCACCGGGTCGTTGGACCACGGCGTCAGCTTGCACTCCCGGCTGTTGCGCCAGAATGTGTACCCGGTTCCGAGCTCGGAAACCAGGGTGCCAAAGGTCCGATTGGCGAGGACGTTGATCCAAGGCGCAGGCAGGTGCCGGCCATCCTTAATCAGGAGCTTGTATTGCTTCCCGTCCGGCGTGAATCCGCCCCACCCGTTATAGAACCGCACGTCCGCGGGATCGAGGGTGAGGGACTGCGCTGGCGAAGCGGTCTGCGGTCGGTCCGTGCCGCCGGGGGTCGCAAGCGGCAGCGGCTCCGGCCATCGGTCGGCGAAGGCGCGATCAGCGCGGTCCGTACCGTTAGCGTGGTCCACGCGCCCAGTCCGGCCCGCTCGGCCGTCGACGACCCGCAGCGGCTGGCGCAGCTGACCCGCGAGACTCGGCCCGCCGGCCCGCAGCACGACCCGCGCCACAGTGAGCAACAGCGTACGGTCTTCTTCGCTCAGCAGGCTCTCCGGCAGGACGTGAATCCCAACCGCACCTGCCCCGAACCGGTCGACGCCATGCTCTACCGCGCGTCCCAGCGACTCCTGCAAATTTTGCTGATAGCCGTCGGCCGACTGGTTCAGAATGACCAGGTCGAACCGGAGCCCCAACCGTCTCAAGTACTCATGCCCGGTCAGCAGCTTGACGATAAAAGGCAACTGGCTGCGATTGTCGGCCAGGACGACGATGATCGGCCGATCCCCGGAAATGCCGAACGACCATAGGCCGGATTGACCCTTCACGTTCGCGGCTATTCGCCGGCTGCGCTCCGGCCGGTGGGGCGGCGTATACAGCACTTGCGAAGCGAGCCGCTGGAAGTCGAGCGCATCCGCGGGGCTTAGGCTCAGGTTGCGCAGCTCGACCCGGCTGCGCGTCCATGCCAGCTGGAATGCCCGCTCCGCCGCCTGCGAAGTCGTCAGCCGGCGGACGATGTCCACGGCTTCCTCCTTGGACTCGGCGACCGAGGTCACCGCAAAAAGGCTTATCGTCTTTCCGGGTTCGATATGCACCCGCCGACGCATGATGAAGGCCGGATCCGCCACCGAGCCGGTCTTGCCCTTCAGCCTGGCGCGCATCGCATACGGCTCCGCCGGCCGGTACCCGCGCCCGATGAAGGCGGCGCGGTCCGTCTCGAACTCGGCGGGCGCAGGCGCCTGTCCTTCGGCCACTAAGAGGTGGGCCGACCAGAGCGCCCGGTCTTTCGCTTCCCGCTTGCGGCGACCGGCTACGAGGCAGCCGCTCTCGGCGTCATACGCCGTGCGAATGAACAGCTTGCTGAACGCAGGGTGTGCATCGTCCGCAATCGGATTCGCCAAGGCCAGCTCCACGAAGGAGGTGACCTCGAGCATCATCGGTTCATCTCCGCGGTTGGTCAAGCGGATGCGGCGCACCTCGGCGTCGAACTCCGGAGAGACGGCGATCTCCATGCGGGTTTCCGATTGCTCGTCCTCGCTCACGAATGTCGCCTTGTCGGGCTCGAAGACGATGCTCATGCTCGGCGCTTCCGTGCGGCAAGGCTGGTACGAGGGGGACCAGACCCGATCGGAGAGCACATCCCGGATGTAGATCCAGCTCCCCCAGTTATCTTGGACCGGCTCTTCCCGCCACCGGGAGACTGAGAGCCCTTCCCAGCTGCTGCAGCCGCTTCCGCTCGCCGTCACCATCGTTGTGAAGCGTCCGTTCGACAGCAGGCAAGCTTCCGGAACGGCCGTATGGGGCGACGAGAATTCGCGTACGGGACCGGTTTTGGCAACCTCCTGCTCCACCCGCGCCTGCGAACGGAACATCGCCGGATGGTTCACCCACTTCGGCCGCTGCGGAATGCGCTCCTGCAGCAGCAGTTCGGCGGCGCGCACCGCTTTGTTCCGGTGAAACCGGTCCGTCATCTTGTGCGGCAGCAGCAGGTTGGACAATGTCAACAGACTCATCCCCTGGTGATGCGACATGAAGCTGCGGATGACCGCGTGCTTTCTGTCAGCCGGCATCCGCCGCGGCGTGAAATCCAGCGCCTCGTAGTAGCCGTATTGGCCGCGTCCGCCCAGCTGCTCCAGCTCGTTCAAAGCCCGGAGGCCCTGGCGAAGGGCGAAGGGCAGTGCCATCACGGTCGCATACGGCGCCAGCACGAGATCCTGCTCCAGACCGCGCTTGAACCCGAGGCCGGGCACGCCGAACGCCCGATATTGATAGTTTAGTTGATGGTCAAAAGCATAGTATCCGGATTCGGAGATGCCGAACGGCACGCCCCGCTGCTCGGCATATTCGATTTGACGTTCTACGATTGCCTTGTACGTGCTGTCCCAGATCGTATCGCGGTATGTCTTCATGAGCAGCCAGGGCATCAAGTATTCGAACATCGTGGCCGACCATGAAAGCAGCGCCGGGCGCCGGCCCACCTTCGTAAGCGTGCGGCCGAGCGCGTGCCAATGCGAGACCGAGACTTGGCCCAGGGCGATGGCGACGAAGCTCGCCTGTCGCGCCTCGGAGGCCATCAGGTCGTACAGGACGCCATCGCGGGTGCGCGAGCGCACGTGGTACCCGAGCGAGAACAGATTCGTCTTCGGATCGTAGAGCGGGCGGAAGTCGGTCGCTTGCACGAGCGCATCGATCCGTGCGGCCAGCCGGCTTCCCCGGGTCATCAGATCGGTCGGCGGAGGAGTGCGGCCCAGCTCGTCCGCGAAGGCGACTTCGGTTCGCGCCGGCCGGTCGGAACGAGTCGACCCGTCCGGAGTGTTCGGGGTAACCTGCTCCATTTTCCGGTCGCGGTCCACTCTGCACCATTCCAGCAGCCCCTCCTTCACGGTCAGCAGGGAGGCGACCAGATTGCCCGAGTCCACGGTCGACACATACACCGGGGGGAGCGGGGCAAGCGACTCCGTATCGTACCAGTTGTAGAGATGGCCTTCCCACTTCTCCATGTTCTCGATTGTCGAGACGGTGCGTTCCAACCGTTCGATGAGCCCGGGCGTATCGATGAACCCGAAGTCCCGGGCGGCGAGCGCGCAAGTGACGTACATGCCGATGTTCGTAGGGGAGGTCCGGTGTGCCACCCCCCGATCGGGTTCGAACTGCACGTTGTCCGGAGGCAGCCAATGGTCCCCAGCGGTAACATAGTCTTCGAAAAACGTCCAAATGTCCCTGGCGAGCTTATGCAGCGCTTCCGTCTCCTGGGGAGCAAGAGCTTCCGTGTTGTGGACGGGGGCCTGATCCAGATAGCGAATGACGAGCGGCGTAACGCTCCATAGAAGCACGGAGGCCCAGCCGACGGCTTGTACTGCAGCATTTCCGCTCATAACCGTGCCTACTGCCATAAGCGCGATCAGCACATAACCGCCGAGCAGGCCGGCCAGCGGCGGCGCACCTTTGCTGCTGCTCATCCGCTCCACTTCGGCCTGATTGACCCACTCCAACAGCCTGCGTTTGGATATGGCCAGCCGATATACGGTTCGGAGGACGGCATCGAGCTGCAGGGCGGTCTGGAACGGTAGAGTCAAGAAGGTGAGCAGCACGTGTCCGAGCGTAAGGAGCAGGCTGGACGGCCGATAGACGATCGCGGACGGGGTGAGCAGCTGACGGAGCGCCGGCAGGAGCAGCGTCAGCAGCACCACCCCATACCAGCGCAAGGGCGAGCCAGGCAATACCGTGCCCGCCAGCAGCAGGACCGCCATCAGTACCGGTTGAAGCAAGCTCCGCCGCAGGTTGTCCAGCAGCTGCCATCGGGTTACGGCACTTAACTCGGTGTCGGCGAGTTCGCCTTCGCGGTTCCGGGTACGGCCCTTCAGCCAGGGCAGCAGCTGCCAGTCCCCGCGAGTCCAGCGGTGAAGACGTTTTTGATGCGCGAGGAAGGTCGGCGGATGATCGTCGATCAGCTCGATATCGGACAGCAGCCCGGTTCGCAGCAGCCCGCCCTCCAGCAAGTCGTGGCTGAGCACGCGATTTTCCGGGAACCGATTGCCCAGCACCGCATGGAACGTATCGACGTCGAATATCCCTTTCCCCGTGAAAATGCCTTGCCCGATTGCATCCTGATAAGGGTCCGACACGGCGAACGCATACGGATCGAGTCCGGTCTGGTACACCCACAGGGAAGTGAGTCGGGACTTCTGCGCACTTTCGTACGTGATCCCGATCCGCGGCTGCAGCACGCCGTAGCCTTCGACCACCTTGGTCCCGTTGGCGTTCAGCCGGGGCCGGTTGTACGGAAGATGCATGGCGCCGATCATCCGGTGCGCGCTCTCGAGCGGCAGCCGCGTATCGGCGTCGAGCGTCAGGACATAGCGAATGCGGCTCAGCACGGCCGGATCGCCGACTCTCGTGCTGAAGCTCGTATCCTCGTGGCCTTTAAGCAGCCGGACGAACTCCTCCAGCTTGCCGCGTTTGCGTTCCCAGCCCATCCACACGCGCTCCGAGGGGTTCCACTGGCGATGGCGGTGAAAATGGTGGAAGGTGGTACCCGGGTAGCTCCTGTTCAACCGCTCGATTTCGAGGCTCGCCTCGTGCAGCAGCGTGTCGTCCTCCGGCAGCCACTCCGCGTCCGCATCCCGGAAATCGCTCAGCATGGCGAAATGAATATGTGGATCCCGGTTCGCCAAGTAATGCAGCTCGAGCCAGTCGGCCGTCTTCTTCACGTCTTCCGCCCGGGACCAGATGACCGGGATGACGACCATCGTCGCGGCCTCCTCAGGCACCCCTTTGGAGAAATCGTACCGGAGCAAGCGGGTAGGGCGAACCGTCCGCTCGATCAGCCAGTGAACCGCCGTTACGCCGAATTCGCTGGCAGGCCAGACGAGCGGCAGCAGCACGGCGAACCAGCCGAGCGGAGAGAGAGGCGCGGCCGCTCCGCCGATCCACCAGGCCAGCAATACGAGAGCAGCGAGCGTGGTGAACGCGAGCAGCTGGATGTAAAAGCCGGAGGCGCGCAGCTTGATCCCCGCCTCCGGCAGGGCGCCGGCTTTGCCGCATTGCTTCAGCGCCTTCTGCAGCTCCCTCAGCCCGCGGGCATCGAGCAAGTAATAAGCGGCGTTCGCGTTCCGGGGCAGGACGCTTGGGCGGTCCGTGCGGTCCTTCCCAGCTTCGGCTTCCGTTTCCGCTGAGCGTCGTGAATTCGCTAGCTCTACCGCTTGAGCGGCGACCAGCTTTTCCGGCACCTTCATGCGCCGGGCGAGCAGCTCCACCCGGTGCCGCAGCGTGTGCCGGCTAGCTGCGTCCAGCTTCGGGTAATCGCCCGCCTGTTCTTCCCGCAGCGTCCGCTCCACGACACTGATCCGCTCGAACGGAACGCTCCACACCCAACGCGACAGCTTGCGCAAGCTGCCGATGACGTTGCCGATGCTCACCTGCGATTCGGCCTGAAGCCGATACTCGTAGGATAGAATCGCATCGAGACTTTCCGGCGCATTGTCCATCTTACAGATGAGCCACTCGCCGATATGCGCGGAATCGTCGGCATGCTCCCTGAGATGCTTGACGAGGTGAACGATCAGCGCTCCGGACAGGGGCAGCTCGACGCGGGCCTCCTCGAGCGCCTGCTTCAGTCGCTCCGGCGTCAGCTCGGCCGCGGGAAGTCCGGCCAGCATACGCTCGACGAATTCGCAGATCGCGCGCCGTTCCTTCACCGGCTTCGCCAAGTTCGCGAGGCGGCGGATCATCTCCATCTTCATGAAGAGCGGCACCGACCAGGCCTCGGAGATCGACAGCACGGATACCTCTTGATAGGCGTTAAAGAAAGCCGTGAGCGTCTCTTCCTCCAGCAGCCCGTCCGTCTGCTCCAGATACGCCTCGCAGATCGACGAGACCCGGAGCCGCCCGTCCCGGGATACTACGGGCAGAGATTGGGTCTTCAGCTCGGCGGCATCCTCACCGATCCCGAGCAGCTCCGCCTCCAGGAATTCCGAATGGTCCAGCAGCCATTCCTCGGCCGGCTGCTCGCACGCGCTGCGCTGCTCGTGCAGCTCCTTCACGAACGCCCGCAGCTCTTGGATCTCCGCTGCATGCCGCTCCCAGACCGCCGCCGCCGAGATGCGCTTGCCGCGGGGGTCATGCTCCAGCGCGAGCTTATGCGCTTGCTCCAGCAGCTTCTCCTTGTGTGAACTCATTTTGAAATCCCCCGATGGATGAATAGTAAAAAATCACTCCATTACCATTCCACATAAAGGGAAATTTTATGAGCCGGGGTTTCGGACGGGCCGATGCAAAACGGAGCGCCCATCCATTTCCCATGTTTTCTTTTCCGCGCCACAACAAGCCTTTCGCCCGCTTTTATCCGCAGATTCGCACTTTTATCCGTATACGCGCCCCGCCGGACAAAGTGATAATTGCGGGTAAAAACGCCCCGTGGTTACATGAAGCTGTCAAAGGTACATTAAAATTCCGATGTTGTCCAAATCATTAGAGAGGGGCGTCGCACGATGAGTACAAACCGCGAACGCGGAGCGGCCGGAGCCGGCGGTGGACCGGCTGCTCTGACGGCAGAACGGCTGTCCGACTGGTACGCACGCAATATCGAAGCCGAGTTCCCCCGGTTCGATCCGGAGACGGGCCGGTTCATGGAAGGTCCCGGCCCCTTCGAGGAAGGGAAAGGCTGGGCGGTCACCAACCAAGACATTATGCTCGGCATGGCCTACATGTATAAGACCGATTACGCGGGCAGCCGGTTCTACCGCAGTCCGGAGCTGCTCGAGCGCATCGGCCGGACCGGAGACGCGTTGCGAGCGTTCCAGGATGCGGAAGGCAAAGTCGAGTTCGTCAAGACCGACGGGTCCAAGTGGGGGGCGATCTACATGCCTTGGTCCATGTACCACTGGCTGGAGACGTACCGGCTGCTCGAGACCGACCTGGACGAACCGCGCCTCGCCCGCTGGAGGGAAGGGCTGCGGCTCGCCTACGAGGGCATCGACCGGGAGATGCGCGAATCGCTTGATCGCCGCGAGGCGGATCCGAGCCACGATGTCGTGCACAATATCCCGACATGGAACGCGATGGCGCTGCACCGTGCCGGAAGCGTCTTCCGCCGGCCAGAGTGGCAGCGGACGGGCGAGACGATGATTCGGCTGACGCTGGCCGTTCAGCACGAAGACGGTTTCTGGCCCGAGCACCACGGGCCGACTACTCTGTACAACCTGGTCTACATTCACGCCTTGGGCTTGTACGCCCGTCACGGCGGGACGATCGACGTGCTGCCGGCGCTGGAGCGGGCGCTGAGGTTCCATGAGCGGTTCACGTACCCGGACGGGTCGCGTGTGGAGACCGTGGACGGGCGCACGAAATATGACGCCCACTCGAGTCCTATGGGGCTCGTAGGCTTCACGCTCATCCCGCGGGGGGAGTCGTACGCGCAGCGCGTCATTGAACAAGCGATCGGGCGGGGCCTCACCTGGAAGGGCGCGCATATGGCCGATCTGCTGCAATATTGGAACGTCCGGCCCGAAGGGAAAAAGGAGCGTTCCCTGTTCGAGGAGCTGCGGATCGAGACGGAGTGGGCCCGCACGCTCGTCTGCAAGCAGGACGGCTGGTACGTCGCGCTGAGCGCCTTCGCCGCCAAGAAGGTCGAGTCGCGCTGGGGCCAGGACCGCCAAAGCTTCATCGGCGTCTGGCAGGAGGGGAGCGGCTTGATCGTGGGCGGCGGCAACTCCAAAGAGCAGCCGGAGTGGAGTACGTTCGAGCTCCGGACGGCGGAGGGCCAGCACTTGTATGTACCGGATGCGGGGGCTGTCGATCTGGCGGGGCGCGAAGCGAAGCTCGCCTACGGCTCGCGCACATTGAGCGTACGGCTGAGCGAGCTGGCGTCGGACCATATCCGGCTCGAATTCGAAGCCGAGATGGCCGAGGGAGACTCCGGCGCCGTTCACATCCCGCTTCAGCTGAGAGTGGATGGGCGCCTGCGGACCGGAGACGGCCGGGAGCTGCCGGTCACCCGGGAGGCGATCCGCCTCCAAGCCGAGCAGGGGGATCACCGGATCGGACACGCGTCTTGGCGGCTGGAATTTGAAGGCGCTTACGACCTGTCGTGGCCGTCATATCCCTTCAACCCCTATGCGGCCGACGGGGCCGCCCCGCTCAAGGAAGCGGTCGCCGTCCTGACGCTGCCGCTCGCCGCGGGCGTTCGCCGAAGTCTGGTTATCCGCACCATTCCTTAACCTAATCTGAATCTGGAGGGATCTTATGCCGCAACCTGCCGCAACCGCACCGCCGACATCGACCGCCGCTCCCTCGATCAGCAAGAGCCGCAAGGTCGCGATGAAAATGTGGCGCGACCGGTTTCTGTACTTTCTTGTCCTACCGGGCTTGCTCTACTTCCTCATTTATCGGTATATCCCGATGCTCGGGATGGTCATCGCGTTCCAGGACTACAGCCCGTTCCTCGGCTTCACCGGAAGCGAATTCGTCGGCTTTCACCATTTCAGCCGCATCTTCTCCGAGCCCGAGGTCGTACGGGTGCTTTGGAACACGCTGTACTTGAGCTTTTTGCAAATTTTGTTCGCCTTTCCGGCGCCGATCGTGCTGGCCATTCTGCTGAACGAGGTGCGCAGCCAGCTGTACAAGCGTCTCGTGCAGACGATCGTGTACTTGCCGCATTTCCTGTCGTGGGTCATCGTCGTCGGCTTGTTTTTCATCTTCCTGCGCTCGAACGGCATCATTAACCGGGTGCTGCAAGTGTACTTCGGTTTTGAGGTGCCGGTCGATTTCTTGACCGACCCCGACTTTTTCCGCCCGCTCATCATCATTCAGGTCATCTGGAAAGAAATCGGCTGGGGCACGATCATCTTCCTCGCCGCGCTAGCCGGCATCAACCCGGATCTGTACGAAGCGGCGATCGTCGACGGCGCGAGCCGGTGGCGCCAAATCTGGCACATTACGCTGCCGGGCATCCGGGCCACGATCGTCATCCTGCTGATCTTACGGCTCGGTCACGTGCTCGATAACGGCTTCGAACAAATTTTCCTCATGCTGAACGCCTTCAACATGGAGATCGGCAACGTGCTCGACACGTTCGTCTACTACAAGGGCATTCAGCAGTCCGATTACAGCTTCGCGACGGCCGTCGGGATGTTCAAGGGCGTGGTCGGGCTCATCCTGGTAGGCGGCGCCAACTATTTGGCCAAGAAATTCGGCGAGGATGGCATTTACTAACGAAACGAGGAGGTTCCCATGAAATACAAATCGCTTTCCGACCGGATTTTCGACGCGCTTAACTATTTGTTTCTGGCCCTGCTCGCGGTGTCGATGCTGTTCCCGTTCCTTTACATTTTCTCGGTGTCGTTCACGACGTTCGAAGAGTTTCTGAAAAGCGAAATCTTGCTCTGGCCCAAAGTTTGGGTCACGGACGCCTACGAGTACATTCTCCAATCCAAGCCGTTCGTTCGGGCCATGGGCATGACCGTCTATCTGACGTCCGTCGGGACGATCGTCAATCTTCTGTTTACCGCTTCGATGGCGTATGCCCTCTCCCGCAAAATTTACGGCCAACGGCTCATGATGTTTATGGTGCTGTTCACGATGCTGTTCTCGGCGGGTATGATTCCGACGTACCTCATGGTCAAGGCGACCGGGCTGCTCAACTCGATCTGGGCGCTTATCCTCCCGTCGGCGATCGGGCCGTTCAGCCTCATCGTGGTGCGCCAGTTTTTCCTGAACATCCCGACGGAGCTGTATGAGGCGGCCGTCGTGGACGGGGCGAACGAATTCCGGATTTTCTGGCAAATCATTATGCCGCTCTCCAAGCCGGTGCTTGCCGCGTTCGGGCTGTTCTACGCCGTCGGCCACTGGAACACGTACTTCGGCGGGATCTTGTACCTGAACGATCCTCGCGAATGGCCGATCCAGGTCATCCTGCGGCAGATCGTCATCCAAAGCGACGCGAAGAACGCCCTTGGTGCGGCCGAGCAGATGATGCTGGAAAATCCGCCGCCGCCGGAGACGATTCAGATGGCCGCCATTCTTGTGGCGACGCTGCCGATCCTGATCGTGTATCCGTTTCTGCAAAAGCATTTTGCTAAGGGGGTGATGGTGGGGTCGATCAAAGGGTGATGGAAAGTGAAGAGCAAAGCGTAGATTGACTAAGCCATTCCGAAGGGGAGAGAGGGTTCCGACCGCTGTTGAAATCGTGTTATCCGAATTAGGCTCCTAGTGGAAATAACACGATTTCAAAGGCGGACGCAGGCTTCTCCACTCCTCTCTCCCCGTCTCCATGGACGTCAATCGTACACTCTCCCTCCCCTTTGATTTAGTGGCGGGAGTAGTAGGAAAAAAGATCTAAAAAATCCAAAGTGAAGGGCGGTTTACCAAGATGAAGAACAAGAAAAAGGCATTGGCGTTAGGCGCGGCGGCGGTCGTGCTCGCCACAAGTGTGATTGGCTGTTCGTCGGGCGACAAGAAGGATGATGGAGACAAGGTAGGGGCGACGCCAGCGGCGGGTTCGAGTACCCCGAGCCCGGTCGTGGACGACCGCACGAAGAAGCTGACCATCAGCATGATTCGCTATTACTACGGCGATATTCCGACTCCGGAAGGGCCGGGGCTCAAGATGATCAATGAGAAGTTCAACGTGGACTTCAAGCCGAACTTGATTCCGCAAGGCACGTACGACGAGAAATTGACGGCCACGTTCGCTTCGGGCTCGATCCCGGACGTCGTCGTGTTCCAGAGCGCCGACTTGACCGGCAAGTACAACAAGTTCGCCAAGCAAGGCGCATTCACGCCGCTCGACGAGTACATCAGCCAGTACCCTTCGTTAAAAAACATTCCGAAGTTCGTGCTCGACCAATTCCGCGTGAACGGCAAGCTGTACGCGATTCCGCAATACTATCCGAAGTTCGGCTTCACCACGATTTTGCGCAAGGACTGGCTGGACAACCTGGGTCTGAAGGTGCCGACGTCCTATGATGAGCTGAAGCAAGTCGCGCTCGCGTTCACGAAGAACGATCCGGACAAGAACGGCAAGAACGATACGTACGGCATGGCGATCGGCAAGGACATCAGCCCGACGTTCGCGCAAGGTGCGTATTGGGATCCGGGCGCTTGGTACCATAAGGATGCGCAAGGCCGGTTCATCCCGGGCATGATCGGCCCCGGCCGCAAGGACGTCATCCAGATGCTGGCCGATCTCTACAAGGAGAACGCGATCACGCGGGACTTCGCCACGATCGACTGGGCGAACACGAACAAGGAATTCTACTCCGGCAAGGCCGGCATTTTCATCGGCACGCCGCGTGGCATGTCGCAAGCTTACATGGATGGGCTGATGAAGATCAATCCGGAAGCCAAGTTCGTCAATGTGGAGCTGTTCAAAGCGCCGGACGGCTCGCAAGGCATGCTGTCCAGCACGGGCTTCATCGGCTTCGAGGTCATCTCGGCCGAGGCGGGCAAGGACAAGACGAAGGTCAAGCGAATTCTCGATATGATCGAAGCCGGACGCACGTTCTACCCGGACGACAAGAAGACGGAGAAGAACCCCGACTTCGACTGGCTGTACGGCAAGATCGGCCAAGGCTACGACATGGTAGACGGCAAGCCGGTCGTGAAGAAGGACGCCGGTCCGCAAGGGTTGTACCCGCTTGCTTATCTGATCGACGGCGTCGCTTGGCCGGCCAAGGATTCCGACATCAACTACTTGGCCAGCTACCAAGAGCCGCTGAAATCGCTCGCGGGCTTGCTGATCAACTACTACGGCACGGTCAAATACTACGGCAACCCGAACACAGGAACGGTGTCCGAAACGCAGCTGACCAAGGGTGCGGATCTGAACAAGTTCCTGACCGACGAGCAGACGAAGATGATCGCCGGCCAACGCCCCGTATCCGACTGGGACAAGATGGTGGATGAATGGAAGGCGAAAGGCGGCGAACAGCTCATCAAAGAAATGAACGCCGAGCTTACGTTCAAAGACGCGAAAGACGGTTGGAACTAATCCCTTTTTGGAACTAATCCCAGCAGCAGCTCAAAAAGCCTGCCCAGGACTTCCCTGGGCAGGCTTCGTGCTGCCGGCTGCTTACCAGCCTAAAAAACGCCAGCTGTCGTATTCGTGAATCCCGACGCCGCCATAGGCCGGATGGGTCCACAGTGCGGAGGCGACCGCGTTGATGGTATCGTACATGGCCCCCTGGCCCAAGCCGTAGAAGCTGGAGTTCGCTTCGCCGTTGTCCATCGTCTCCACTCCGATAACGACCGGCTTGCCCGAGGCTTCCGCCTCGGCGAGCTCATGACTGACCGCCTGGAGGATACCAGGTGTGTTGTCGATGTAGGCCATCAGGGCGATTTCGTCGACCCGGCCTATGATGTAATCGGTCAATGTCGTCGTATCGCCTTTCCCGTCCGGCACGAGGAACCACTGCAGCCAGATGGGCAAGTCGACGCCGACGGTTAAGTACGAATCGCTCTTGACCTCCTGGACGAAGCCGCTGACGGTGTCCATCCAGTACCCTATGATCGTGTCCCGCTCGTACTGCCATTGCGGCAGCACGTAAGGCTCCACATCCAGGTGGATACCGTTAAATCGCTCCGAGGAGCGGGAGCTGTTGTTGTAAGCTTTGACCCAGTAAATAAATTTGTAGAGGTCATCTTGCCCTTCCGGCAGAGCCCATTCGGGCTTCCCGCCTAACGCCTGCACCTCGATTCCGCGTTCGCCTGCCTCTCGGATGAACGTGCGGTAGACGTCGACCGGGATGTCGGGGTCTGCCTGCAGATACACCCGATTGACGCCGTGCTGCGTCAAATAGTTCAATGTTCCCTCTTTGTCCCGCCAGATCTCATATGTGTTCCACATCCATGTGGCGACGACCTTCGACCCCGCGTCGGCGGCAACCGCCGTTAAAGTGCGGCCTGCCGTCGGGGGCAGCAAGGCCAATGTGAGCGCGAGTACCAGACTTAAACAAGCTTTCATGGCGAGTCGGGACCATGAACCGATTATATCCAAAATAGTTCCTCCTGTACGGAAAATTGTGGAGCGCCGCGGTTACTGATTTTCGCTAGGTTATTGGGCGCTCGTGCAGACGAGCGTGCCGGAATCTCTCAGCTCCACCAAAGAATCGCACTTAGGCTCCGTTTTCACCTCCTTCACCGCAATTCCGTAATCCTCGAGCCGGTTCTTGTTGGAATAGGCGTAGGAGAAGTAGACCGTGACCGGCTGCTGTGCCTCTTTAAGCGTCTGCATCTGCGCCTTCAGCTCGCCGTTCGCTTCCGCCTGCAGCTTGTAATAAGAGACCGTCACCATCGCCATGTTCACGAACAGCACGCCTACCATGAGCCAGCTGAGTCCCCGGATCACTTTGCGCTCCGTGAAGCTAAAGCCGAGCAGCGCGATGAGGAAGGGCAAGATCCACAAATGCGGCACGTAGCGCGCCCACCACGCGGCGTAGTTGATGAAGACGGAGGCGAGCAAGATGCCTAGCAGCCCGATGACCACCATCGTTCGGGGCACGTTGAACAGGAACGCCATGATGAGGATGATGAGCGCCAGCACGATCACCCCGCTGAACAGAGGGCCGAACCCGCCGATCGCGGTATCGGGAATGCCATAATACTTCAACTCGTCCAGGCTGAAGGTGAACGGGGGCTTCAGCGTCGTTTCGTCACGCTTCGTGCTGTTGCCCTCCGACTGGGAGAAGTAGGAGACGGCCGCTTCCTCGAACCGGTTCATCGTCATGAAGCTGGTCGGCGTGAAGGCGGCGACGACGTCCCTGGAGTCTTCCCCCGCAAGAGGGTAAAACGGGTTTTTGTACTTCATCATGTTCGTGACGTACGGGTTGAAGCCGAGCAGCGCGACGCCGATCAGGGCGCTGGCCGTCATGACGATCAGCATTTTCTTCAAGATCCCGTGCTTCTGGGTGACGTACAGCGCCAGCACCAGTCCGAAGCATAGAATGCCTGCGTACGCGAGCGCGGTAAATTTATTGTTGACCGCTAGCGTGATGCATAAGGCGTAGGCGATAATAACCGGCCACTTCGGCCGGAAGTAGATCAGCACGCCGAGCGCCGTGAGGCAGATTAGCAGGGAGCCGAGCTGCCCGTCGACATAGAAGCTGAGGCTCTGATAGATGCTCACCGGGTTGCAAGCGAGCATGAAGGCGAACAGGGCGGCCAGTCCCCGCCGGCGCGGAAGGATGGCGGCCAGCGCCGAGAAGCTGAGGAAGAACGACGCGGCGATGAGCAGGAAGTTGAACACCTTGCTCAGCTCGATCGAGCCGGTGACGGCGTACAGCGCGGCCGCGATCGTCTCGCTCGCTTTGGCGTAATGGTCGATCCAGATCGCGTACGGGACACCCTGGTCGCCGAGCGGTTTGTCATAGAAAGGGTTCCAGCCTTGCGCCAGCCGCAGAATGCCCTCCTGGTGATACGTCTGGCCGTCGTAGCTCAAGTCGTAGAACGAGCCGCTGACCCCGAGGAAAATGAAAAACACGACGGTTGAGGCCAGCAGACTGATGCCGAAGTAGAGCGCGTGACGCTCCGAAAAGTACACTTTGGTCCCGAACCACAAAATCGCAACGGTCGCGGCCAGCGCCAGAAACAGATTTGCCGCGGTAATCTCAATGTGAACCAAAAACAACAGCGAGGTGACGGCGAAGGTCGCCGCGGTGAATACAAGCAGGAAAATCCCTGTTAGCAAGCTTAATTGCGGTATGCGTTCTCTCATCTCTCTATCTCTCCTAACTCCTCAAAAGGATATGAACCATGACGCGATCCAGCCGAGCACCGTTCCCACGCCCAGTCCTCCGACGATTTCGAATTTCGTATGCCCCTGCTTCTCCCGCAGGAGCGACGCTTCGTCATCGGGATGCCGTCTGGACAGCACGTTGATCCATTGCGCATGCGTGCCAACCGCTCTCCGGACGCCTGTCGCATCGATGACGGTGATCATGAGCAAGGCCACGCCCAGTCCGAACAAAGGGCTGTCCCAACCGACCGTGAACCCGATACCCATCGTGATGGAGGAGACGACCGACGTGTGCGTGCTGGGAAAGCCGCCGTTGCCGATGTGCTCACGCGCCTTTGCGCCATATTTCAGCGCGTTGACGGCGAACTTCAGGCAGCCGGAGACGACCCAGGCCAGGAGGGGTAGGATGGCGAACATGTAGCTGTGAATCTCGTTCATACCGGTATTCCCCTATCCATATCTAAGTTTTATGAACCAATTGTCCGGGGTCCCCGCAAAGTACTAGGAATAATCTGCGAAGCCCTGCGTCACTTTGTGGGGTATTTATGCCCGCGCTACTATCACGACGCCTAGCATAATGACGCCGATGCCCAGCCAATGAACGGCGGACAGCGGTTCCCGGAACAAGTAATAGCCGGCTAGCGCCACGCCGACGTAGCCGAGGCTGACCATCGGGTAGGCGACGCTGATCGGCATTTGCTTCAGGGCGAGCAGCCAGAACAAAGAGCTGCACGCGTAAGCGGTGAGTCCGGCCAGCACCGGCCAGGAACTGAGCGACCGGGCGAAGGACGGGCCTTCCGTCCAGAGCGGCTTCGGCTCCACGAGCCCCCACTTCATCAGCAATTGTCCGACCACCCCCAGAAGGACGGAGGCGAACAGCCATAAGAATTTCATCCAACCACCTCCTATCCGGCTATAGCCACTCGCGGTTTATTCCAGATAAATCAAGATCAGCGCTACCGAAAAAGCGTACAGCATAACCGTAACAAGCAGATGCCGGTCTTCGAACAGCACCTTTTCCGGCTTCCCGCCCTTGTCCTCCATATGAATCAGGTACAAATACCGGAACACGCCGTAAATGACGAACGCCAGCGTCCACATGAGGTGGACGGTATGGCCGGACGTGAACGTGAACAAGGCGTAGCTCATGATCGTCGCCGTCGTCACGATGCTGTTCAATTGATTCAGCAGATCGATCGAGTAAGACTCAAGCACTTTCCGGTGCGAGCCGCTGTCGTGCTGCAGCGCGTACACCTCGTGCCGGCGTTTGCTGATAGCGAGGAAGATCGAGAGTAGCAGCGTACAGATCAAGAACCAAGGCGTCAGCGCAACACCTATGACGAGACCCCCGCCGATGGCGCGCAGGACGAAGCCGGAAGCAACGATAAGCACGTCCACGATGACGACATGCTTCAGTTTGAACGAATACGCTACGTTGAGCACGAAGTAGACGGTCAGCAGCAGCCCGAAGACGGGACTGAGCACGTAAGCCGTCGCCAGGGATCCCGTCAGCAGCACGGCCCCCAGCATGAGCGCGCCCTGAGCGGGGATCGCTCCTGATGCCATCGGACGGTGCCGCTTCTCCGGATGCTGCCGGTCCGCCTCGCGGTCTACGAAGTCGTTCAGAATGTACACGCAGCTCGAGACGAAGCAGAACAGAAGGAAGCCAACGACGGAATGCATCAGCATGTCCATGGTCGCCTTCTGAATGGAGAAAATCAGGGCCGCGAATACGAGCAAATTTTTGGTCCACTGCCGGGGACGAAGCTGGACGACGTACATTTGAAGCGTGTAGGGAAGCGAGCCGGCTTTTTTTCCCTTCGCTCCTACGTTCGTATTCGGCAAATTCATCCTATCAACCATCCTTTGTGTTCATGTCATCAATAGTATAAGGCTAGAGATGCTAGATGTACTTAATAAAGAACACCATGCTTCATTATATGCAAAGTATTGTTCTATATAAAGTTATATTTTGGGGTGAATACGGGATTATTTAAGAGAATAACGTGGGATTTTGTTCTTTTTAAAGAATTTTGTCGAGATTTTGCCGTTTTTCAATTGGGGTGTTCTGAGGTATACTTTAATCTAGTTCTTTAATGAGAACATGTCTGAGTATCGCCGGCCAGGGCGGACCATATCTACCAGCACGAACGGGAATAGAAAGAAGAGATAGGAGAACCCGGAGATAGAGAGAGACAAGGAGGGAATACCATATGAATGACAGCAGTACGGAGTTACTCGTTCTGGCCTACATCTTAATTGTGTTTATCGCCGTCATCTTTCTCGGCCTATTCGGGCTGAGGGCGCATTCGATCTGGTTCGAGCGCCAAACCCGAGCTTATTTGACCAAACATCAAGATTACTTCGACTATGTAAAATCACATTTACATGAAGACATACCGCTTCAAAAACCGGTCGGCACGCTGTCACGAACCGAGCTGAAGGTGATTCAGACCAAGCTGTTCCAGTGGATGGACAAAATTGTCGGCGCGGAGCGCGACAAGCTGGCGCAGCTATGCCGCGATCTCGGCCTCGTAGAGATGAATCTCAAGCGGCTGAGAAGCGAGATTCACTGGATTCGCCTCGATGCGGCGAACAACCTGGGCGTCCTGCAAGCGGGGACCGCGGTTCCGCTCTTGCAGCAGCTGCTGGATGAGGAGCGATACGGCTCCCCGGCGTTCGTAATCGCCCGCGCCATCTCGCAGAGCGCAGAGCGCCTTGAGCAGCTCGACGCGATGGTGCGCAGCCTGGCGAAGCACCGCAAGCAGTCGCACCGGCTCGTGTCGGAAGTGCTGGCGCTATCCCGCCTGGACTATACGCCGCTCCTGCTCGAATACTTGCAGGAGCCGGACGACGAGCTGCAGCGCATTGCCCTGACCGGCTTGCACAACCGCTCGATTCCCGGCGCGCTCCAGCTTCTCACGCCGTTCCTGGCGTCGGAGGATGCGGAGCTGCGTCTATTGTCGGTCCAGACGCTGGTCCGGCAGGGGAGCGGACAGACCTCCGATCGGCTCGCCGAATGGATGGGGCATGAGGACGCGAACATTCGGGCCGAGGTCGCGGAGGCGCTAGGCCGGATCGAGACCGAGCATGCGATCGCGCTGCTGAAGGAAGGACTGTCCGACCCGGACTGGCGCGTGAGGATGAATTGCGCCCGCAGCCTGGTCCGCTTGCAGGACAGCGGCTTCGAAGCATTGTGCGAGACGGCGGCGGGCTCGGAGCAAACGGAAGAGGCTAGTCTCGCGTACGAGGTGATTCAGGAGGAGCTCATGCACGGCTCTCTCTATATGGACGATTTCGAGCAGGCGCTGCAGCACAACCGCAGGCTGCAGATTTACCGGCAATTTTTCGAAGGACGTCCCGGCTGGGCACCGTCGATGAACGGGCTTCTCGCATCGAAGGAGGATTCAGCATGAAATCGCTCCTGCTCAGCTATGCGTTATTCGCCTTGTATTCGGTCATCGCCGTCTACGCCTTTTATTTGATCCTCATGCTGCTCTCCCACAAACGGATCATTCGCATCCTCAAGGGAGCGAGATACGCCAGGTACCATGAACTGTCCGGTTCCGAGCAAGTGCCTCCGGTGTCCATCCTCGTCCCGTCTTATAATGAAGAGCTGACGATTATCGAGAGCGTCCGGTCGCTCCTGAACCTCGGCTATCCGTCCTATGAAGTGATCGTCATCAACGACGGCTCGAAGGATGCGACGCTTCAGGTGCTTATCGACGCCTTCCGGCTCGCGCCGACGACGAACTATTCCGAACAGGCGGGACTGGAGGCGATGCCGATCCGGGGGGTGTATCACAATCCGCGCTATCCTTCGCTCTATGTCGTGGACAAGGAGAACGGCGGGAAAGCAGACGCTTTGAACGTGGGGATCAACGTGTCTCACTATCCGCTCGTCGCCACGATCGACGCGGATTCGCTGCTGGAGAAGGACGCCCTCATCCGGCTCGCTTCCGTCTATATGGAGAATCCGGAGGAGACGATCGCGATCGGCGGCAACGTCCGGGTGGCGAACGGCTGCAAGATCGAGAACGGCTGCGTCACCGAAGTGAGCTTGCCGAACAAGCTGCTGCCGATGTTCCAGAACATCGAGTACTTGAAGTCGTTTCTGGCCGGACGTATCGGCTGGAGCGCGATGAACGGGCTCATCATCGTGTCGGGCGCGTTCGGCTTGTTCCGCAAAGATTATTTGATCAAGGTCGACGGATACCGGGACGGCTTCCCGGGCGAAGACATGAATATCATCATCAAGCTGCACAAGCATATGCTCGACCACGGCTTGCCGTACCGGATCGCTTATTGTCCGGATGCGGTGTGCTGGACGCAGGCGCCTGAATCGCTGCGCATCCTGCAGAGCCAGCGCAAACGGTGGTCGCGCGGCAACATCAAGAACATTTTCAAATACAGCAGCATGATGTTCGTTCCGAAATACCGGGCGGTAGGGTTGTTGTCGATGCCGTACACGCTGATCTTCGAGACGCTGGGCCCTTACTTGCGGCTTACGGGCTACATGGCCCTCCTCGGGTACATCGCGCTCAATATGGCGGACTACAAGATGATGCTGCTCATAATCGGGGTTAGCCTGCTCATCGAGATCGTATTCAGCTGCGGGGCGCTGCTCATCGAGGAGATCGCGTTCCGGCGGTACCCGAAGTTCAAGGATTTGGTCAAAATGATTTTTTACTCCCTCCTCATGACGCTGGGTTATAACCAGATCAACGTATATTGGAAAATACTCGGCCATCTCGATTACATTCGCAATGATGACTCATGGGGCGTCATGGTGCGCACCAGCTGGCAGGACGAGCCTGTAAGTACGGGACGCCAGCCGGTCATGCAGAACCAACCTGCCAACAACTAATCCAGGCCGACTGTACATTCGCTGCAGTCGCCGACGATGAGGTGAGAGACTATGAGCAGTTCTTTGCTGGAAGAAGCCGTTGATACCCATTCACTCTTTGCCCTATTGAATCAAACGCTCGTGCAGTCGAACGAGACCGCCTGCGGCGTCATCCTGGCGAGCAGTCCGCTCGGCCCGGTCGGGCTCAGCCGGCTGCGGGAACGGGTGGCGCGGAGCGAGCCGGAGCTGGCGGTGCACTTCGCGGGCGACCCGAGCCGCGGGACATTCGCGATGCTCTTCCCCGACCTCGTCTTGAGCGACACGCACTACGCCGCTTTGTCGGTCAAGCAGCTGATGCTGGAGGAAGGGATTGCCGTGGGTCAGCTGGTGATCGCCAGTTTCCCGGAGTGCGGCATTCCGAAGGAATCGGACCTGCAGGCGATGCACGCTCTGATGGAGCGGGAGTCGGACGGGGAGTCGTCCATCCTGATCTACAACCCGCCGGAGGTGAAGCGGAAGCCGGCTACCATTCTGATCGTCGACGAAGACGAGACGGGCGGGGAGCTGCTCGACACGCTGCTGCGCCGGAGAGGCTATGAGGTGTTCACCGCGCACAACGGGCTGGACGGGTTGCGGATGTTCCAGACGCTGTCGCCGGACTTGGTGATCACGGAGCTGTCGCTGCCCGTCTACGACGGATACGACCTGATTCGCCGCATCCGGCAGCGGCAAGCGAAGCAGCCGGCCCAGCCGGAGTGCAGCATTATGGTGCTGTCGGAGAAGCGGGTCGAGCGCGACATCAGCGCCTGCTTCGAGCTAGGCGTGTCGGATTATATCAAGAAGCCGTATTCCCCGATGGAAGTCGAAGCCCGCATCCGCCGGCTCTTGTCTTAAAGGAGGTGATGACCGTTGAGTGCGACGAATGCGACAGCCGATTTGGATGGCCTCTGCCTGGAGCTTCAACGTTTTATCGCCAAAGCGCAAACGAATCCGTACGAACGGGCTCAGCCCTTGGAAACGTACATGGGAGAGCTAAGCCGCATCCTGCGCAACCATCTCGAAATCGGAGATTCGGCCATGAGCTATGGCCCGCGCGAATAGCAGCGACATCTGTGCGGCAGTAAGGAGTCGAACGTCACTATGAAGAGAAATATCAAGCTACGCTTAAGCTTAATCCTAATAGCCATCCTGCTGATCGGCTGCATGGGCTGGTATTATTACGGGCCGCTCCAAGCCGAAAGTGCGGAGGTGGAGAGTACCGTGCTGGACAACGGCAGCCATGTCAAGTTTCGGACCCAGGGGGATCGGATCGAACTGTATCAGGGCGGGGAGTGGAAGCCTTTCTTCGCGAACGGAGTGAATGTCGGGGCGACCGTTCCCGGTCATGATCCGGGGGAACTGGTGATCGACAAGCCGACGTTCCTGAAATGGTTCGACGAGATTCATCAGCTGGGCGCCAATGTGATCCGGGTGTATACGATTCACGAGCCGGTCTTCTACGAGGCGCTCGTCGAATTCAATGAGCAGCACCGGGATTCGCCGCTATATTTCATCCAAGGGGTCTGGTCGCCCGAGGAGCAGCTCATCAAAACCCACGATGCCCAAAGCCCGCTCGTGATCAAAGCGTTCAAAAAAGAAATCATCTATGCGGTAGGGGCGGTGTACGGAGACGCGAACATTCCGGGCAAAACCGGAAAGGCGGACGGCCGCTATCGCACGAATGCGGGGCCTTATCTCATGGGGTGGAGCGTAGGGACCGAGTGGGACCCTTCCATCGTAGACGCGTCGGACAAGGCCTATCCTCATATGGAGCCTTATGTAGGGACCCACTTCAAAGCGAAGGCGGGCGCCACGGCGTTCGAGAACATGCTGGCGGAGATGCTGGATACGCTCGCATCGTTCGAGAAAGAGCGCGGCTGGCAGCACCCGATCGCGTTCACGAACTGGGTGTCGACCGATCCGCTCGCCCATCCCGGTGAAATCGACCGAGCCGAGGATCTCGTCAGCGTCGATCCGATGCACATCGAACCGGCCGACTGGCAAGGCGGATACTTCGCCTCGTACCATGCTTATCCTTATTACCCGGAATTCCTGCGCAGCGATCCGTCGCTTCAGAACGTGAAGAACGACCGGGGCGAGATCGACACATACAAGGCGTACTTGCGTCAGCTGAAGGCCCATCATGCGGGAATGCCCATTATGGTGACGGAGTACGGGGTGCCCTCCTCGCTCGGCATCGGGCATCTGTCCAATCTGGGGCGCGATCAGGGCGGCCACACCGAGGAGGAGCAAGGGCGAATCAACGCCGACCTGATGAAGACGATTCACCAGGAGCAGTACGCCGGAGCGATCTTGTTCATGTGGCAGGACGAGTGGTTCAAGCGGACGTGGAACACGCAGGACTTCGAGATCCCGGTCGATCGGCGCAAGTATTGGCTGAATGTGCTGACGAACGAGAAGCTGTTCGGGATTACCGGGATGTATTCGAGCAAGGACGGACCGCTCCTCATCGACGGCCGCCTGGACGACTGGATGCAGCTCGAGGACAAGAAGAAATACGATCCCGGCGTCCCCGGATGGACGAACATGTGGGTAACACATGACGAAGCGTACGTCTATATCGCGGGGGAGTTGGATCACGACTTCAACCCCGAGCAGGAGCTCCTTCAGATCGGGACGAGCACGCTCGAAGGCGGCAACCGGCATGCGGATGCCTTGGGCAACCGCACGCTGAGCGAGGGGCTCGAGACGCTGATCACGCTCGGCCGCGAGCCGGAGAGCGAGGTGCGCATCGCCTCGAATTATGATTTCACCACCCGCCTCTGGGGGGTGATCAACGGGATGGCCCCCGTGAAGGAGGCCGAGATGCAGGACGATTCCGGCGTGTTCTCGCCGTGGAAGCTCATTGTCGACATGGAATTCAGTCCGCCGTGGGCTAAGTACTACCGGCCGTACCGCGACATC
Organism: Paenibacillus sp. HJGM_3; assembly: GCF_045062745.1. Lineage (NCBI taxonomy): Bacteria > Bacillati > Bacillota > Bacilli > Caryophanales > Paenibacillaceae > Paenibacillus > Paenibacillus sp. HJGM_3. The sequence continues at coordinate 49,536 of NZ_JBJGED010000015.1, read as the reverse complement.
CCGGCCGGTCTGCTGCCTCGGGGCACGTCCGACCCGGCGTCCCCGGACTACAACTCGCTCGCCATGTGGCAAGCGAAGGGGAACGTCGTCGAGATGCGCATCCCTTGGATGCTGCTCGGCTTCGCCGACCCGAGTTCGCTGAACGTAGTCAGCTACGGGGTGAAGAACGGCAAGCTGCTCACCGAGAAGGTGAAGGGCATCCGCTTCGTTCCGTGGATCGTGGACCGGAGCACGCAAGAGATTCGGGGCCTCGGAGACGGTAGCAACGTCGTCGACGTCTCGGAGCAGCCGCTCTACAAGTGGAAGGCGTGGAATGAAGTGAAGTATCAGGAACGGCTGAAGAAGAGCTACGCGATTATGCAGCAGGCGTTCCGGGAATTGAAGTAGGGGGTAGTGGCGGGGGATGATAGAGTGGACTGGATTGGCTAGCCAGCGTAGAATCGACTGATCGAACCAAGGTGAGCCTAGATCTCGCCGATTGACTGGCTTGCGAGCCCCCGATTTAGCCAATCGTTGCACCAACTAGCCTCCCATTCGTCCGATCCGACACGCTAATCCGGGATGGGAGAGGGAAAACCTCCCTCTCTTCGATCCGATTATCGATAATCGGGCTTACTAAAGGGAAAACCTCCCTCTTCTTAGACTCAAACCGCTCATTTTGGGCGATTTCGGTCAAGAAAGAGGGAGGTTTTCCCTCTTCGGTACGGTTTTTTAGCAAAATGCTACGAAAGAGAGGGAGGTTTTCCTCCTCACATCAAACGACGCAGCGGCTTCAACCTGTCATTCTATGTTTCAGCCTGCCGACCGCTTCCATGCTCACAGCCCAGTTTATGTTTTCCGGCCCATGATGTCATACCGTAAACCGATCGGCCCAACTCTGCCCCAAAAGTCAATACTACGACGCGGTGCCGATCCCGCCCAAGATTTTAGCCCACGGTCCGGCTCCCGACCAAGATTGGATACTTTGCCCACGGTTCCGATCCCGCCCAAGATTGGATACTTTTCCAACGTGCCGATCCCGCCCAAGATTGGATACTTTGCCCACGGTGCCGATCCCGCCCAAGATTGGATACTTTGCCTATGGTCCCGCTCCCGCCCAAGATTGGATACTTTGCCTATGGTCCCGCTCCCGCCCAAGATTGGATACTTTGCCCACGGTCCCGCTCCCGCCCAAGATTGGATACTTTGCCTACGGTCCCGCTCCTGCCCAAGATTGGATGCTTTGCCCACGGTGCCGATCTCGCTCCAAGATTTGATTCATTGCCTACCGATTGCACCCGTACCCCTCATACTGCACCCACCTCCCGTCCTACTCGACACGATATCCACGTCACGTCCAGTTCCGCACCCCTTCTCAATCTTGCATCCGAACCCGAGCTCAGCCCCATTCGCGCACCGAAGGTCCGAGTTGTCACCCTTTTTGTCATGGCTGTCATGATCTTCGCGAATCGATACTTCTACGCGCCCATTTGTGATAGGCTGGAAGGTGTCACAATCGGCAGCCGCTCCGGCTGCATGAAGGAGCTTTCGCCCTCGATGAGAACGAGCCGCCTCTCGCTATCGCTATGGATCCTCACCTGCGCCGCGGTGCTGGGCATGTTCCTGCCGGCGCTGCTGGTGGAACGCCCGAATTTCGCGGACAAAACCCGGGAGCCGTTCACGGTTTTCGTCAAACATTGGCATGTCGCCTATGGACCGCAGCAACCCGCGGCAGAGGACTGGGTGCCGTTCGATCAGACGGCCAAGGCCGGGCTATCGGGCTATCGCGGATCCGTCTGGCTGCAGCGCCCGATCCCGCCGCTCGAATGGCGGAATCCGTACTTGTTCCTGTCCGGCATGAGCCGGTTCGAAGTGTTCCGGGACGGGGAGCGGCTGTATACATTCAACATGGATGGCAAGCTGCGCCGCTTCGGAGTTTTTCCAACCTTGCACCCCATCGCGATCGATCCCGGGGACGAAGGGAAAACGCTGCTCATTCACGCGGAATGGGAGGGCTATCCGTTTATCGGCAACGACCTGGTGCTCGCCGGAGAGCCCGATCAAATTTTATACGCGCTGCTTCAAGGCGAGATGGGTTATTTGCTCTATTCGACTTTATATATAACCGCGGGGCTCGTCGGGTTGGGGCTGCGGATCCGGCGCAAGGAGCCGCTGTACGGATGGTTTGGGCTGATGGGCTTGTCGATCGGGCTGAACTTGCTGTTCTCGTGCCGGTCGCTGCAATGGTTTGCCGAGATCCAGAGCCTGTATTATTGGAAAGATTTGCTGACGCCGCTCGCCATTTATGGATTTATAGGCTTTTATGGGTCCGCACTGGGCGCCGCTCACGAACGGCTGGTTCGAAGGGCCCGGGCGTCGGTCTTGCTCTATACGCTCGGAGCCGCCTGTACGGCGCTAGCGAGCCCTTATGTATATTGGAAGCTCACGACGCTGGGAGTCGTGATGGTCGTTGCCGCCGGCGGAATCGTCGTAACATATGCGCTCTTCCGGTACCCGCAGCGGGAAGAACGCCGCGAGGAGCGACGATGGCTCGTGCGGGGCTACTGGATCCTTATAGTCAGCTCGACGGCCGGGATGACGGCGCTCCTCTTTCCCATTACCCTCAACCGCCTGATGAATACGCACATGTACGCCTACCGGATCATCGAAGGGCTGCAGCCGAACGGGTTGCTGCTCTTCATGATTTGTATGGCCCTGGCCGTCGTGAACCGCGTGCGGCGCGTGCATCTCGAGTCCGAGCGCAACGCCCGCGAGCTGCTGGCGAAGCACCAAGAGCTGGAGCAGTTTCACCGGGATCTGGAGCGACTGGTCGAGACGCGCACCGGAGAGCTGAAGCAGGCGAACCGGATTTTGTCGGTGACGCTGCGCGAGAAGGCGGAATCGCTGGCGGAGATCTCGGTGCTGGAGGAGCGGAATCGGATCGCGTACGAAATGCACGATGTCGTCGGCCATACGCTGACGGCGGCCATCGTCCAGCTGGAGGCGACGAAGAAGCTCGCGGCCCGGGAGGGCGGAGTCCCCGTCGACAAGCTGGACCTGCTAAACGGGCTCGTCCGCAAGGCGCTGGACGATATCCGCAAAGCCGTAAGGCTGCTGAAGTCGGAGGAGCCGGCGCTCTCGCTGGAAGCGTCCATGCGGGAGCTGATCCAATATACGGAAGATACGATGGAAATTCAAGTGGACACGATGATCGAGGTTCCGTCGGGACTCGGCAAGCTGATGGAACAGGTGCTGTATCATGCTTTGCAGGAGGGTTTGACGAACGGCATTCGCCATGGCCGGTGCAGCCGGTTCCGCTTCACGTTGCGGACAGCCGGGGAGACGCTGCAGTTCCGGCTGGTCAGCGACGGAGAGCCGTACGGCTCCGCCGAGCCCGGCTTCGGGCTTACATCTATGATGGAGCGGGTAGAGCTCTTGGGGGGCGAAGTATCCATCCGGTCCTCCGCGGCCGAGGACGGTACGCCGTACGGCTGCGAATTGGCGATTGAGATCCCGTTGTCAACTTATGATCATGTCGGAATGGCTGCTGGAAAATAGAAGCTCATGAAACTGGAAAAAAGGAATAGGCAGTTTTTCCTATCGTTCTTTCGACATATTGTGCAAATCGGGGAAATTGGATTATATTTTCATAGGAAATATAATCCAACAAGGGTGACACCTCGAGAAAGGAACATCAAAGAAACATCATGAGCAAAAAAGCTGCTTTATTTCTTGCCGGTCTCTTAGTCTTTTTAGTCTTCTCCACTATAACCGCAGCAGGAGGGGAACCGGGAATGACCCAGACTGAGCCGCAGCTCCACAACACCGCTTACCTTAACTCCTACTGGTTCGACGGAACCGAACCGCTGACCGATGACGACATGCGAGCCCGGGTACAGGAACTGAAGCAGTACGGGATCGAATATCAGCTGGCCGATATCGGCATTTTACGCTCTACCAAAGATTCTCTGAACGGAACGCTGCCGGAGGAAGGGTACCGGCATCTGGCGAGATGGATGCGCATCACGCGAGAAACCGACCCGAATCAAAAAATAATCCCAATCGTGAATGACGGTAACCGTTATTCATGGAAGAACGGCCGTCGCGTGTCGAACCCGAACTTCGGGAACAGCCGTTACAACACCAATCTGCGCGCAGTAGCGGACAAGCTCGTGAATAAGGGGCTCCCCGATGCGAACGGAACGCTCTACAAAGCGGATGGCATTCAGCTCGATATCGAAGGGTTTCTGCCGAATGACCGGGTGCTCGCGGCAACGGCTTCGTATGTCCGGACCGTTTTGCCCGCCTCGGCGATTTACTCCATCGCGACGCCGACCGACCCGGCCGTGTGGTCCGACGCGTACATCACCGAGATGGCCGGCATTTTCAATATGCTGAACCCGATGATGTACGACCAGATGGGCTGGGGGTCGCCGGTCGATTCGGCGCAGGCTTATCAGCAGTTATGGAAGGCTACCGTTGTCCGGTATGCGCACGCCATCGCGAACAGCAGCGGCCCCGAGACGAAGCTGAACCCGACGATGCCCGCCTACGAACGTAAAGTCGCGGACGACGGAACGGTTTATCATGACCCGTCGATCGAGAATGTGGCGAATGCCGCGCAAGGGCTGGAGCTGGCCCGCCAGCAGCTTGCGCTAGATCGCGCGACCAATCCTAAGATCAATCCGAATGGGGTGCATGGGTCCGGTATTTTCTGGTGGAGCGCCTTCATCCGGCCGCAGCCCGATCCTAGGACGGGGTACGACGGAACGTCGGACCGACAAGCCTGGATGGAACTTTGGGTCCGGCCTTAACAATTTCTAAATATTAGGTGACCCCCTTATTTCCGATGGGCTACGCGAATCGTATAACAGCCGCTATTGATTTTTCATGAGTTGGAGCAGACAAGCCCCTTTGCCGCTGAAAAAAAGATAACGGAGGTGCCCCTTGCAATGAAAGCAAGAAACCCGGCGTCAACGCCGGAGCTGGATGTCGAATGGATCGATTTGATCGCTACGGCTCAAAGCATGGGGATTCCCTTGGAAGAGGTCCGGCTCTTCATTCAAGAAACCGGGAATTCCGAATCCCAAGACCATGACGATTGCTTCGCGTAGCCCATTGCCGTTTGTCAAGATAGCGCAACACCCCGAAGATTCCTTTCTCCGCCCGCTGGAGAAAGGAATTCTTTTTGGTTTTTCATTGAAAAATACACAATGTTTGATAAAATGCTTGTAGACCTTAAATATACATAACAGCGGTCGTCTAGGGGGAAATAAGTATGATAGGGCAACGGGTCAAACAACTGCGCATCGAGAAAGGATGGTCCTTGAACGAGCTTGCCGAACGGGCCGGTGTAGCCAAGTCGTATCTGAGCAGCATCGAGCGGGATATTCAGTCGAATCCGTCCATTCACTTTCTTGAGAAAATTTCGGCCGTGCTCGACGTCCCGATTCAGACGTTTTTTCAGCCTCAGCCGCGGATGGAGGAGCCGGAGCTCGACCCGGACTGGACGAAGCTCGTGCGCGAAGCGATGGAATCCGGCGTGACGAAGGAGCAATTCCTCGAGTTTCTGGAGTTTAACAAGTGGCGTACGAAGCAAGTCAAGAATAAGGATTCGTAAACGACAATCGCGAGCCGATGATGTGCGGCCGCCTTGTCGTTTTTTTAGCCGAAAAGGAAGAGAGACGCAAGGAGACAAGCCGTCCGTTTCGTGCTTAAATGGAGGTAGGAGAGGAGGGACGAGGATGAACAACGGCAGAGAGCGGCATGTTCCTCGATGGGCGATTATGGCTGTCGTAACCGCTATGACGGTGGCGGCTGCAGGCTGCGGCATAACCGGATCGAACAAGAGCAGGCAGCAGGCGGAGCAAGAAGCGAAGACGTCAGCGGGCATCATGGACGTCAGCTTCGTGAATTACGTCTGGGACGACACGCCGCCCGCGGAAGGGCTGGGCCTGAAGATGATCCAGGATCGGTTCAAAATCATTGTGAAGCCGCAATTCGTCCCGCAAGCGGATTATATCAGCAAGTTATCGGTGATGATGGCGTCCGGCAGCATCCCGGATGTAGTAGGCGTGAAGGATCTCGATTCCAACTTTTTCAACTGGGCGAAGCAGGGCGCGTTCCTGCCCTTGAACGAGTATTACAATAAATATCCGACCTTGAAGCAAGTCCCGGCGTACATCCGCGACCAATTCCAGGTGAACGGCAATTATTACGCCATCCCGCGCTATTACCCGACGCAATATTTGTTCGTCATCGTGCTGCGCAAGGATTGGCTCGATCGGTTGAACCTGCCCGTCCCGCGCAGCTATGATGAGCTGAAGAAAGTCGCAATCGCTTTCACAAAGCAGGATCCCGACGGCAACGGCAAGGCGGACACATATGGGCTTGCGCTGTCCCAGAGCTTGTCCCCCGATTATAGCGCGGGCACCTATTGGGATCCGAACGCGTGGTACCACCGCGATGCACAGGGACGGCTCATCCCCGGCCTTATCGGGCCGGGACGCAAGCAAGTGATCCAGATGCTCGCGGACTTGTATAAGGAAGGAGCGGTTACGAAGGAGTTTGCCGTTCTGAACTGGATACAGGGAAATAAAGAATTTTACTCAGGTCGTGCAGGCATCTTCATCGGGACGCCGAGAGGCATGTCCGAGGTGTATATGGACGGGCTGCTGAAGACGAATCCGGAGGCGAAGTTCGTCTCGATCGAGCCGTTCGCGGCGCCTGACGGGTCGCAAGGCTTCACTACACAGGCGGGCTTCCTCGGCTTCACGGCGCTGTCCTCCAAGCTCGCGAGCGAGCCGGACAAAGTAGCGCGTATTATGGACGCCATCGACTTCGGCCGCACGTTCATTCCGCCTGCCGACCGGAAGCCGGACAACCCCGATTACGATTGGCGCAACGGCAAGCTGGGTGTCGGGTACACATTCAGTGAAGGGGCGGCGGTGCAATCGAAGGTCGAGGAGGGCAAAATTCCGTCACTCTACCTGTTCGACAACTTCATGTGGGCCCCGGGCGATGAAGCGAACCAGTATTCGGCGTATTATAAAATTCCGGCGCTTAAGCAGCTGACCGGCGAGATGGAGAAGATGTTCGTCAAGTACAAGGACAAAACTTACATCAACCCCCGGAACGGCATAGACTCGCCAACGGACTCGGTTCGGGGGACGGAGCTGACGAAGATGCTGATCGTGGAGCAGACGAAAATGATCACCGGGCAGCGGCCCGTCTCGGATTGGGACCAGATGGTGAAGGAGTGGCTGGATCGCGGAGGCGAGGCGATCGTTCGGGAAGTGAATCAGGGGATCGAGGAGAAAAAGAAGTAGTGCACAGAGAACGACCCGACCGGCCGCGCCGGTTGGGTCGTTTTCATGTTCTTGAGGTCAATTGCAGCCACAAAATCACATAGTTTTTCCGAAACGACCATACCATTCCGAAGGGCGTAGGTCTATGATGGGGGTATCACGAAGTCCATGGAGCTTGGCTAAGAAGAACGTTTGGTTCGCAAACGGTTAGGAGGTCGTTATGAAATTTGCCTTGACTCAAGTCCCGATCACGCCCGATTATCCCGTCTTCCTGGCCGGCTACGGAGGCCGAAGCGCCAAACGCGAAGGCGTCGTCGACGACATTTATGCGAAAGCGGCCCTGCTGCAGGCGACAGAAGGAGACACGCTGCTCCTTCTGACGATAGACGCTCTGGGCGGGGACCGCAGCTTCATGGCCGGCATTCGTGCTGCCCTGAAGGACGCCTTCGGGCTGAAGCCCGAGCAAGTGCTCGTGAATTTCTCGCACACACACTACTCGGTCTACATGACCGGCGAGCAGCCGACCGGGCGGCGGGGCGGGTACAGCCTCGGGCAAGACCGCTGGCCGGAGCAGGACAGCGATGTCGACTACACGGAAGACATCCGGTTCTTTCGTGTTGTGAGGGAGAAGATCGTTCAGCTCGTCCGGTCTTGCTACGACCGGCTCGAAGAGGGCTCGCTCCGCATCGGACAGGGCGTGACCCAGGTCGGCATCAACCGCCGGCTCCGCACACCGGAAGGCACCTCAATGCGGCCGAATCCGGACGGACCGGTCGACCGGGACTTGTTCGTGCTGCAGCTGACCGACCGGTCCGGCTCGCTCCGGGGCATCCTGTTCAGCTGTGCCAGCCACCCGACGAGCTTGGCGGCGAACCGCATCTCGGCCGAATTCGTCGGCGCGGCCTGCACCGAGCTGCAAGCGCGGTACCCCGGGAGCCTCGCGCTGTTCCTGCAGGGCTGCGCGGGCGACATCAAGCCGACCGCAACAATGGACGCGGACGGCGCCAAATTCAAGACGCTGCCCGTAGAAGCGATGCGGGAAGCCGGGGCGAAGCTGGCCGATGAAGTGGCGGCCGTGCTGGACGCCAAACGGCCGATGGCGGAAGCGGGCCCCCGCTGGCAGGCCGCGCGGGCGGACGTAAGGCTGTTCACCGAGCCATGGGGGGCGGCGGAGCTCGAGGCGCTTATCGCGGACGAGGGGTTGACCGAGTATAGGCGGAGAGCGGCGAGACGCACGTTGAAAGCGCTTCAGGAGGGACGCGTCAAAGCGTTCGTTCCTCAGGAGATCCAGGTGTGGAGCTTCGGACCGGCTGCGGCGGTCGTAGCGCTCGAAGGGGAAGTGCCGGCGGAATACGCGCTGCAGGTCAAAGCGCTGTTCGGCTCCACGCCCGTCATCGCTTTGGGATACAGCAACGGCGTCTCGACATACATCCCGACGCGCCAGATCTTGAAGGACGGCGGCTACGAGGCCGAGGCGTTCATCCTGCACGGCATTCGCGGTCCGCTCGTACCGGAGAACGAAGCGCTAATCGTAGGCACGGTCGCCCTGCTCAAGAACGAGCTCGGGATATAACCAAAAAATAACCCGAGTCTGATGAAGGAGTGGAGTTTCGCGTATGACAATCGAAGATGAGGCGACAAAGCTAGAGGGACTCGATTACCGGACCGGTCAGCCGATTGAGGTCACCCTGGAGGAAGGCCGCATCGCTAGCGTGATGGCGAAGCCGCCCGCCCGCTCGGACGGGGAGCCGGCGCTGTCTTACATCGCGCCGGGGCTCGTCGATTTGCAAGTGAACGGCTTCATGGGGCACGACATCAACTCGTTCCCGCTGGCCGCGGAGACGGTGCAGATGGTCGTCCGCAAGCTATGGCGGGAAGGCGTCACGACGTTCCTGCCGACCGTGACGACGAATTCCGACGAGCGGATCGAGGAGGCGATGTCCGTCATCGCGCAAGCCTGCGAGAGCGATGCGGACTGTGCCGCCGGGGTGGCGGGCATCCACCTCGAGGGGCCGTTCATCTCGCCCGAGGACGGCCCGCGCGGGGCGCACCTCGCGCAGTATGTGCGACCGCCGGACTGGGAGCGGTTCTGCCGCTGGCAGGAGGCGGCGCGAGGCCGCATCCGCATCGTGACGCTCTCCCCGGAATGGCCGGGGAGCGCCGGCTTCATCCGCCGCTGCGTGGAGAGCGGCGTCATCGTCTCCATCGGCCACACGGCCGCCGCCCCGGAGCAGATCCGGGAGGCGGTGGAGGCGGGGGCGTCGATGTCGACGCATTGGGGCAACGGCGCGCACCTCCTGCTGCCGCGTCACCCGAACTACCTATGGGAGCAGCTCGCGCAAGACGAGCTGTACATCGGGCTGATCGCCGACGGCTTCCACCTGCCGGAGGCGGTGCTCAAGACGGCGATCCGCGTGAAGGGCGAGCGGGCGATGCTCGTGAGCGACGCCGTGCACTTGGGCGGGCTGCCCGCGGGCACATACATGTCGCACAAGCGCGTGCAGGTCGTGAAAACCGAGGAAGGCCGGCTCCACCTCGCCGACAATCCGAAGCTGCTGGCCGGCTCCGTCCAGGCGCTGCCTTGGGGCGTCGCCCATCTCGTCGCGAGCGGCATCTGCCCGCTGCCGCAAGCATGGGAGATGGCGTCGCTCGGCCCGGCCCGGCGGTTGAGCTTGGCCGTGCAGCAAGGGCTCGAGGCGGGGGCGCCCGCCGATCTCGTCCTGTTCGACTTCGACGAGAACCGGCGCATTCAAGTACGGAGCTGCTGGAAGGGCGGCAAGGAGAAGTTCGCGTAAAGTCCGTTCATTCTTTTCATAGATAATAATTTGACTCATTCAAGGAGCGTGGAGAAAAGTGGAAAAGAAGCTGGCGATTCATGGAGGCACCCCGGTTCGCAAAGAGTTAGTGCCCGGGATGCTCCGGGGAGCATTGGTCGTAGGAGCGGAGGAAGAAGCGCGGGTCTCGCAAGTGATGCGGGCCGCGTCGATGAACCGGTACTACGGGCCGGACAATCAGGCGGCGGTCAGCACGTTCGAGGACCGGATGGCGGAGGCGTTCCGCATCCCGTTCGTGCTCGGCTTGACATCGGGGACAGCGGCGCTCGTCGTCGCCCTGAAGGCGCTCGGCATCGGCTACGGCGACAAAGTCATCGTGCCCGCCAATACGTTCACGGCGACGCCGGGAGCGGTCATCTGCTGCAACGCCGTACCGGTCTATGTCGACATGGACGAGACGCTGAATCTCGACCCGGCTGACCTGGAGCGGGTGATGGACGATGAAGTGAAGGCGATCATCGTGGTGCACATCAACGGCCAATCGTGCGACATGGACCGCATTATGCCGTTCGCGCGCAAGTACAACTTGCCGGTCATCGAGGATGTGGCTCAATCGTTCGGCGCTTCATACAAAGGGCAGTTCTGCGGCACGTTCGGGGAGATCGGGGCGTTCAGCTTCCAGATGCAGAAAATCGTCACGTCCGGCGAAGGCGGCGCCATCGCGACCCGGGACTTCCGCTTGTTCGAGCGGGCGGTCCGCTATCACGATCAAGGCAGCTTCCGCGACAAAGGCCGGTACGTCACCGAAGGCAGCGGACTGTCCGTGGGCGAGGCGTTCGTCGGCCAAAATTTCCGGATGACCGAGATGGCCGGAGCGGTCATGCTGGAGCAGTGGGAGAAGCGGGACGCGATCATCTCCCATATGCGGAAGTACCACCGCCGCATCAAGTCGGCGCTGGCGGCGGAGCTGCCGGGCATCAAGTTCCGCGGGACCGTCGACGAGCAAGGGGATCTGGGCTGCATTCTGGCGTTCCTTCACGACGATGCCGCCAACGCGAAGCAATTCGTCGACGCGATGATGGCGGAGAACGTGTTCACATACTTCATGTACGGCGCGAAGCCGATCTACATGACTCCGTTCCTGCTGAACAAGCAGACGGCCGAGAAGAACAATTTCCCGTTCGACTACCCGTTCAAGAATCCGGTCGAATATGCTCCGGGCATGTGTCCGAACGCGGAGAGGATTTTGCCTAGAATGACGCTCATGCCGATCAGTCCGCTGATGACGGATACGGAAGCCGACGAGGTGATCGAAGCGGTCATCAAGGTGTACCGAGGGCTCGGTCTGCTGGAGAAAGCGACGGCACGAGCGTAAGCAGCATCCAGCATCCAAGCATCCAAGCATCCGGCATCCAGAAGCATATTAGCATCGAAGCATCCATGTACCCATCATCTTAGAAGCCAGAAATGGAGAGATTAGCGATGAGCGAGCTCAAAATCGGATTAGTAGGACTCGACACGTCCCATGCGAAAGTGTTTACCCGGATCATAAACGACCCGAGCTACGAGCACCACATGCCGCGGGCCGGCCGCGTCGTCCTCGGCTACCCCGGCGGATCCCCCGACTTCCCCGCGAGCATCAACCGCGTGGAGGGCTATACCCGCGAGCTGAGCGAGTCGTACGGGGTCCGCATCGCGGAGACGCCCGAGCAGGTCGCCGAGGAGGCCGACCTGATCCTGCTCACGGCCGTGGACGGACGCGTACACCGCAGCTTGTTCGAGCGGATCGTCGGCTATCGCAAGCCGGTGTTCGTCGACAAGCCGTTCGCACTGACGAGTGAAGATGCTCGGGCGATCGTGCGGCTGGGCGAACAACATGGCGTGCCGATCATGACCTCGTCGGTGCGGAGGTTCGCGCCCGAATTGACGGCCGCCGTGGAAGACCGCTCGAACGGGGCGGTCATCGGAGCCGAGTGCTTCGGCCCGATCGAGTTCCTGCCGTCCAACCCGGGATGGTTTTGGTACGGCATTCACACGGTTGAGGTGCTGTACGCCATCATGGGGCCGGGTTGCGTGTCGGTCACGACGACGGCCGCAGGAGCGCCCGAGTCGGAGCATGAGCTGGTCACCGGCGTGTGGGCGGACGGCCGGATCGGCATCGCCCGCGGCAACCGCATCCCGAACGTCAGCCACGGGGCGTTCGTGCACCGGGAGAAGGGTACGGCTTATGTGAACACCGCTTCGGACGGTGCGCAGAAGTATACGCTCTTGCTCGCCGAGGTGATCGAGATGGTCCGCACGGGCCGCCCGGCGGTCGAGCCGAGCGTGTCGGTGGAGCTCATCCGGTTCCTCGAAGCGGCGAACGAGAGCCGTTTGACCGGCAAGACCGTTGCTCTGTAAACCTAACGAAAAGGATGGAACTGCCGCATGACCACGGAGGCCCATGATTCATCCGCCCGCAAAGCTGCCGTCCGCCTCGTCCCGCTGGAGGAGGCGCACGGCGAAGCGCTATGCGCGCTGTGGAACCGGGAGCTCGGCACGGCGTTCCCGCTGTCGCTCCGGCTGCTGCGCCAGAACAGCTTCGGCGCCTTCCCTTGCCTGCCCGCCGCCTCCTGGGTGGCGGAGGACGCCGCGACGAACGCCCCGGTCGGCTTCGTCATCGGCAAGCTGGCGGCGCCCGGCACCGGGCACGTCAGCCTGCTGCTCGTAGCCGGCGCGCACCGCCGGCAAGGCATCGGCCGCGCGCTGCTCGCGCGGTGCGAGCAAGGGCTGCGCAGCGCGGGGGCGCGTGCGCTCGAGGCGGGCCGGGAGCCGGGGCATTACATGCCCGGCGTCCCGGGCGACGCGTACGCGCTCAAGCACCTGCTGGAGCGCTGCGGGTACGGGCTCGGCGAGACGGCGTACGACCTCGCCGCCGATTTCGCCGCGGCGCCGCCGACAGCACGGCCCGACCATGCCGGGCTCACATGCAGCACGCTCGAGCCGGCGACGGAGGCGGACGCCTTCGTAGCCTTCCTGCGCCGGCATTTCGCCGGCCGCTGGGCGGACTCGGCGGAGGCGTGCCTGCACGCCGGGAGCGACGGCCGGGAGTTCGTGCTGCTCCGGCTGCGGGGCGAGCTGATCGGCTTTTGCCGCGTGAACGACGAACATTCCCCGCGGCTCGCCGCGAACGTCTACTGGAACGGCGTCTTCCCGCCCGGCACGTCCGGCGGCATCGGGCCGCTCGGCATTGCGGAGGCTCACCGCGGGCAAGGATACGGCCTGGCGGCGGTTCAGGCGGGGGTTCATGTACTTAGAGCGAGAGGTTACCGGACCATCGTCATCGATTGGACCACACATCTAGATTTTTACGCCAAGCTGGGCTTTCGGCCGTGGAGGAGCTACGACGCCTACCGGAAGCCCTGACGGGCGGACCAGAACAGGAGTGCAAGGCAAGTGACTTTGTGGTTGTTTACGTTCGGCATTATTCTGTTATCGGCCCTGGTGCAGTCCAGCACCGGATTCGGCTTCGCCATCGTCGCCATTCCGCTCCTGCTGCTGCTGCACGACGGCCACTACGCGGTGACGCTCAGCATCGTGCTCTCGCTGTTCTCCGGACTCACCACGCTGCCGCGGGTGTACAAGGAGGCGGATTTGGGCGTACTCGGCAAGCTGATCCGGGGCAGTCTGCTCGGGCTGCCATTGGGTGGGCTTGTATTTTTGCTCGTTGACGTGGGCCTGCTGAAGCTGCTCGTCAGCATGGCGATTCTGCTGTTCACCATCCCCCTGCTCTTTAAGATCCGGCTGCCGCTCGGACAAGGCGGCGCGATCGGCATCATTTCGGGCCTCCTGACGTCGAGCGTAGGGATGCCGGGGCCGCCGCTCGTCCTGTTTCTTAACTCCCGGCAGATGGAGAAGGGCGCGTTCCGGGGGACGTCGATCGCTTACTTTTGCACCGTATACCCGATTACGCTGGCGATCCATCTGATCACCGGACGGGTGCCGCTCAGCCTGCTGCTGATGGCGCTCGCCATGATTCCCGCCATCCTGATCGGACAGGCGATGGGCTCGTGGATCCATAACCGGATTTCCCCGGCCTGGTTTCGAAGACTGACATTTGTGCTGTTAATCGGGACGGCTTTGAACGCGCTGAAAGACGCTTTTTGAACCATGGTTCAAGAAAAGGTGAACGGTAGTTCATGAAAACGCTTAATCATAGTCGAGAAAAGCCATAGAAGTGCAAATAAAGCCATATACGCTATGCAACGATTTTCGGTACAGTAGAAGCATCACGAAGAGAAGGAAGGGGATCTCACTTGAACCGCAAGAAAGGAATAGTCGTTGCAGTAGCTACTACCGTCAGTATGGCCGCTATCTTGACCGCCTGCGGAGGAGGCGACGAGAAACAGAATGCCGCTCCCAGCGCAACGCCATCGAAAGATCCGGCGAAGTTCACGATATTGAACAACGACGGAGGCGAAGCTTACGCCAAGCAAGCCACGAAGGACGATCCGATCTACAAGGAAATGTCCCGGTTGTTCAGCGAATCGGTTGGCGCGCCGACCGAGATCAACTATGAGTTCATTCCGGCAACCGGTTACTCCGAGGCCTTGGTTACCCGCTTCGCGTCCAAGGACGTGCCGGAAGTCATTGCGACCTCTTCCATCACGGACAAAGGCCACCCGACGGCTGTCGAGAACGGCATCTTCCTGGATCTGACCGCTCTGATCGACAAGTACGGGCCGAACCTCAAGAAGAAAATTCCGGACTATGTCTGGAACAATCCGAAGGTCAGCAAGGACGGCAAAATTTACGGGATTCCGAAATTGCTCGAACCGATCGAGACGCGCGGGTTCATCGTCCGCAAGGACTGGCTCGACAAGCTGGGCATGAAACAGCCGGAGACGCTGGACGAGTACTTGGCGTTCTTCGAAGCGGTCAAGACGAAGGACCCTAACGGCAATGGTCAAAATGATGAATACGGTTTCGTAGCGCGTTCCGACTTCGGCAACAGCCAAGTGTTCTTCGCGGCGTTCGACTTGTACACTGGAACGGTGCAAGGCCCGGGTGCCACGGCGTGGCAGTTCGTGAACAACCAGTTCATCCCGGACATCATCAACCCGCGCATGAAGGATGCGATCGCGTTCTACAAGCTGATGTATGACAAAGGCTACATGAACAAGGACTGGGTGACGGCCAAAGCGACCGACATGACCGCGCTCATCCAGAATGACCGCGTAGCGTTCTGGAACGTAGACATCCGTCAGCTGGGCCAATACGCTCCTAGCACGTTCGCGAGCAAGAAAGGCATCATCGACGTGCTGCCGGGCTTCAAGAACGCGAAGGGCGAGTACAGCATGGGCTTCAAAGGGCTGCCGATCGCGAAGGTGCACGCCGTCATCTCGGGTACGAAAAATCCGGAGCGCTTCGTCCAATTCATGGACTGGACATATTCGGACGATCAGAAGAAGAAGGACTTCTTCGCCTTCGGCATCCAGGGCCGCAACTTCACGGGTGAAGGCGCGAACGCGGTCTGGGACGGCAACTCCGATATGAACAAGAAGGAGAAGACGTTCATCCAGACGATGATCAACCCGGCCGGCGACTCCCGGATGGACGATCGTGTGGTGCAAAAGGGCGGAGTCATCGATCCGGCCGTACTGAAGAAAGCGATCGAATACACGAAGTCGATGAAGGTCGACCCGGGCATCAACATGCCGGTACCGTCCACAATGGCCACTACGCCTGAGCTTGGCGCAGGGACGGGCACGCTGTTCATGGACGCTTTCACGCGGATGGTGACGGGCAAGGAAGACATTAACACCGGTTGGGACAAATATGTGGCCGACTGGAAGAAGCGCGGCGGCGAGCAAGCGATCAAGGAAGCCACCGACTGGTATAACAAGAACAACAAGAAGTAGCATAATCTCCCCTCAAAGTGACGCGGGGCCTCTGAAGATCATCCAGAGCTTAGTCCCTTTGCGGGGGCCCCGGGAATGAATAGTTCTGGTCTTTCTAGAAAAAAAGGGGAGCTCGCACGCTCCCTTTTTCTTGTTAATTCGATTAACAATTTGTTGCAAAGGTGGTATTTATGGTAAAACGATGGATTTCGAATCCCCGGATTGCCCTGCTCATTATCGCGCTGCCCGGCCTGCTGCATTTCCTTACATTTAAGTACATTCCGCTCCTGGGCAACGTGATCGTATTCCAGAACTACGACATGTTCAAGGGGATTTGGGGCAGCAAGTGGGTTGGCTTCGATCACTTCGTTACCCTTTTTACGTATTATGATTTTCTTCGAATTTTGAAAAATACGCTGATCTTGAGCTTTTACCGGCTCATCTTCGGCTTCCCGGCGCCGCTCATCCTGGCGATTCTGCTGAATGAAATTCGCCATATGTTTTTTAAGCGGTCCATACAGACGTTCCTGTACTTCCCGCATTTCCTGTCCTGGGTTATCGTAGGCGGCATCTTCATCCGCTTGATCGATGTGAACGGCATTATCAACGACTTGATCTCCATGCTGGGGTTGGAGCGCATCTCGTTCCTGACGGAGTCGAGGTACTTCCGGAGCATTATCGTCTGGGCGGCGATCTGGAAGGAAGTCGGCTGGGGCATGATCATCTACTTGGCCGCGATCGCCGGCATCAACCCGAACTTGTATGAAGCGGCTGTCGTCGACGGGGCGAACCGCTGGAAACAAATGTGGCATATAACGATGCCGGCGCTGCTGCCTGCCATCGTAGTGCTGATGCTGCTCCATATCAGCAACCTGCTGGACACCGGCGTGGAAGAAGTGCTCATGTTCCTGAACCCGCTCGTGCGCGATGTCGGCGAAGTGCTCGATACTTACGTCTACCGGGTCGGTCTCTTGGAAGCCCGCTTCAGCTACACTACGGCGATCGGTTTCTTCAAGTCGGTTGTGGGCTTGCTGCTAGTGATGGGCGTCAACACGCTTGCCAGAAAAACTACCGGGGAAAGCATTTACTAGGGAGGAGGTACGCCAATGCCGGTTTATCGCTCGGAACGATTGTTTCAATTTCTGAACGCCCTGTTCTTCGTCGTCGTCGGATTCTTGATGCTGGCGCCGATGCTCCATGTGCTCGCCGTCTCTCTCAGCAGCACGGAGTTCGTGGATGCGGGTCAAGTGTATTTATGGCCGAAAGGGTTGACGTTCTTCATCTATGAGCATATTTTCGGGCAAAAGACATTGTGGAGGGCGCTTGGGGTCAGCGTGTACATCACGGTGCTGGGGACGCTGATCTATCTGGCGTTCACGTCGACGCTCGCGTATGCGCTGTCCCGGCCTTACATGCCGAAGCGCGCCTTGATCATGAAGGGGATCGTGATCACCTTTATTTTCAGCGTGCCGCTCATCCCGCACTTCCTGATCGTGCATTACTTGGGGATGACGAACACGTTGTGGGCGCTTATGATTCCGGGCGCGATCGGGGCGTTCGGGGTCATTCTGATGAAGACGTTTTTCCAGGGGATCTCCTCGGAAATTTTCGATGCCGGGTATATCGACGGCTGCAGCGAGTTCGGGATTTTCTTGCGGATCGCCGCGCCGCTGTCGCTGCCGTCGTTCGCCACGATGGGCTTGTTCCACGCGGTCGGCCAATGGAACGCTTATTTCGGAGCCTTGATCTTCATTCGCTCCAAGGAGTTGTTCCCGATCCAGATCGTCCTTCGGGGCATGATTGTCAATGAGAACTCGCCGGACTTCAAGCTGCTGACCGATATGCACATTACGCCGGAGACGCTGAAGTCGGGGATCGTGATTTTCGCCACACTGCCAATTATCATTGTGTATCCGTTCCTGCAAAAATATTTCGTGAAGGGTGCGCAATTGGGGTCGCTCAAGGAATAGCTTTAGTGACGGCCGATCCTATATTTCTTTCCAATCCTGTAGTGCGGCTCCAGCCGCGGTTGAAATCGTGTTCCTTCCTTCTCCTTAGTGCTACATCTGAGGGAACACGATTTCAAAGGCGGCACGTGGTACTTTCCGCTCGCCCTACAGGATTTCCATTTCATTTAGGAACGGCCAAAAACTAAAACCACTCTTTCGCTGGGAAAGGGGTAGAAAAAGATGGAAGCGGTTCAGGGAAGCAAAAGAGTTAAAGAGCCCTTATATCCCGTTTACTTGGTGCATGAGGCGGGGGCTGGGAGGCCGATCGAGCGGTCGGGGACGTTTTTGGTGGCGGACGTGCAGTTTCGGGGAAAAAAGGCGAAGCTGGAGCCGTCGAATCACTCGATCCATTTTGAGGCGTATACGCGGGAGGACCGGTTGTTCGTCAAGGTGGAGTACGAGGCGATCGTAAGCAAGGGCGGGGATCATGGCACGGTTCTGCTGTTCTTCGACCGGGGCAGCACGCGCCGGAAGCGGCACAACATGTTCGTGCTGCATCTGAAGCCCGACGGGACGTTGCTGTATGAGGAGCAAAACTATGAGCAAGAGTTCCTCCCGCTGCCGGAAGGGCTGATCTATGAGGCTTCGCAGCGGGACGGGATGCAGCAGGCGACGTTCTCGATTCCGCTCGAGTTTTTGCGGATCCGTTCGCTGGACGATCGGGTTATTGGGTTCAATGTGACACGGATTCTGAAAGATCCGAAGGACGACCCGAACAACAACCTGAGCGGGGACTTCATCTCCTGGTCCGGCATCAAGGGCGATCGGCCGTCCGGCGGGATCGGCAACGGCGACCTGCTATTGACGCGGGACTTAAGTGACGAGGAGATCGCCGACTGGACGAAGCGGGTGCAAGCCTATAGCAGTACGCACTATGCCCAATGGGAACGGCGGTATATTCCGGACCGCATCCATGAGCTCATGGCGGAGAAGAAGCGGGGATTCACCGGCCGGCTGAGCCGGGAGGATGTGCAGCGCGCGCGCCGCAATGCCGAGACGACCGTTTGGGGCGCCCGGATGAAGGCGGAGATCGTCGGCATCGCCGACTACTGGGCGGCGAAGAGCGACGAGGAGCTGTTCGATTTCGTGCCGGTCGGCAACCCCCGGGCTCTGTCGGTCGGACAGTTCTTCGGCAATCCGCTGCACGGCGGCAAACGGACGGCGTTCGAAGTATGCCTGGAGCGGCCGTATGAATTTTACAGCATCCATACGAAATCTTGGTGGCATGTCGGCATGACGCTGACGCACCCCGAGACGGGCGAGCCGGTCGTGCTGGAGGACGACGGCGGGGGCTTCGTCGCCCCGGACGGCTTCCCGGTCCCCGGCGCGCGCTACATGTTCATCGCCTCGTACCGGCTGTTCCTCATCTCCATGCTGCTCGGTACCCCGTACTGCAGCGTGATGGAGGACGTCTCGGTCTGTCCGGAGACGACAGGCAGCCGGTATGCCGGGGCGATCCCGAATCTGGCATTCGCCTATCACCTTACGGGCGATCCGGCCTATGCGCGCAAAGCGCTCATCCTGCTCGGCCGATTAGGCGAGCTGATTCCGTACATGAACGGCAACTACGGCTCGGGCTACTACGATACGGTGCAGATCGCCGAGCCGACGACGACCGAGTGCCACTGGTTGTCCAATTATTTCGATTCGTTCGATCTGCTGTACGACTCGATCGGTGAGTTGGGCGATGCGGTGGCGGCTGTGTTCGCATCGAAGCCGGATGCGGAAGGCCGCCCGCGACGCGCGTCGTTCGATCTGAAGGCCGCCGTGCACGATATGATTCCATTCGTGCTGTACAGCTGCGAGATCGAACGGACGCGCAACGCGGATTGGTCGCTGCGCTACATCTACCTCGAGCTCCTGATCGCGAGCTTCATGCAGAGCGGCCGGCTTATGCACGAAGTGCTGAATGTGGGCGACTACTGTTTGAAGGCGAAGGTGCGGAACAACTTTTTCCGCGACGGGCGCTACATCTACGACTCGCTCGGCTACATCGTCCAGATCTGCGATCAAGTTACGATGATGGCCAACAACAACTACGGGTTCCGCGACGGCACCTACTTCCCGGACGGCATCGACATGTTCGAGAACGCCGAGTTCGGGATCAGCCAGGTCATCCGGTTGTACTCTAGGCTGTACTGCGGCAACCTGACGCCGATGTTCGGCGATACGCTGGCGGATAACCGGGAGCCGCTGTCCGCGGACCGGACCCGGGGCAAGTTCAAATACAGCCCGGCGTTCGAGATCAGCTTCGCGCGCATGCCATCGCTGCGGGATGTGCTGGGACCGGTGCTCGCGGAGTACGACGCCGAGGAGCTGGCCGCTTACCGCGTGAACAGCATGTGGCTGACGAACGTGAAGCATTCGCTTCTGCTGCTCGCTTCCGCCTCGAACTGGGAGGACTATCAGCCCTACAAGGCGGGAAGCCGAGGCATCCAGCCTTCCTTCCTCGTCGAGGACTCGGAGACGAGCGTGCTCCGGGCCGGGACAAACGCCCATAACTGCAAGCATGTCGTCATGTACGGGCAGCCGTCGGCCGGACACAAGCATGGGGATAAGCTCGGCTTGTGGATCGCAGGCTACGGCTACCATCTGTTCTCCCCTATCGGCAGCTATCCGTTCACATGGCTGAGTCCGAAGTTCGACGCCTGGGAGATTCATTCCGCCGCGTGCACCGTCGTCGTCGTCGACGGCCGCAATCAGGCGCCGTCCTACAGCCGCCAGCGATGCCACTATGAGGGCCGTCTGCTGCAAGTGACGGGCATGGAGAACACGATCGCCTACCCGGGCACGCATTACGAGCGATGGGCTTGGCTCGTGAAGGCGCCTGACGGGGCGGATGCCTATGTGGTCGACTTGAATTATGTGGAGAACGGGTCGACGTTCGATTACCACACGATGGGCATGGACATCTCGTTCGACGATGTCGTGTTCGAGGGGACCGCGGCGGAGGCGGACGGGGCTTGGCAGCCGCTGAGCGGGACGCTGGCCGGACCCGGCGTCGAGCTGTACAGCGAGCCGGGCCACGGATGGATGCAGGCGCTGCGGCAGCTAACGACGGACCAGCCGGTCGGCTGGACGTACCGGTACGCGGGCGCGGCGCTCAAGGTACATACGGCGCCGGAGCCGGGCGAGCGGCGCGAGATCGTGTGCGCGCTCGGAGAGCGCGGCGGCGAGGAGATGCGCCGGTCGCGCTGGGAGCCGATGGTCATCTGGCGCGACCGGGCGAGCGTGGAGAGCGGCTCGGGTGATACGAGTGCGGAGAGCGCCGCGGCGGAGGCGAGCGCGGCCGGCACGACCGTGACCGACGCGACGGCGGCGAACCGCGCAGGCGCGACCGGAGCGGCTTCGGCCGCCTCCGGCACGGAGCTGGTCGCCGGGCTGGCGGCGCTGCAAGTGCCGGACCGCGGCGACACGGCCGCCGCGCCAACCGGTGCCGACACGCACCGTGCGGTGTTCGCCGCCGTGCTGGAGCCGTACGAGCACCGCGCGTTCCTGAGCTCGGTGCGCCGGCTCACGCTGCTGTCGGCGTCGCCCGAGGCGCCGGCCGCAGGGACGGCATCCCGACCGTACAAGCCGGTCGGCATGGAGATCGTGCACGCGGACGGCGTGCATCGCGATATCGTCATCGCCGGCTATGCCGTCGGCGTCATGTATCGATTCGCCGATGCAGACGGCGTCATCTACGAGACCGATGCGCGCGCGCTCTTGCTGCGCTATCGGGAGGGGAGTCTGATCGAAGTCGAAGCGATCGGCTACACGCTCATCAGCGACGGCATGCACCGCTTCGAAGCGGCCGCCCCGGCTTATACCGGGCAGGTCGTCGCGGTGGACTTGGACGAACGCCGCATCGAGGTCGAACTCGAGGATGACGGTCAGCCGCTATCGGCCGAGGAACTGGCCGGCCACGTAGCGCTGATCGACTCGCCGGATTACGACAAGCCGTCCACGTATTACGTACATGAGCCGCAGCTGGAGGGTCGCCGGCTCACGTTCCAATCCGGGATGTCGCTCATCCGGCTCGACGCCGACTGGAAGCAGCCGTTCAAGCGAATGGGGCTTGGCCGGAAGTCGAGAGTGACGCACGGCGGCCGCGAGGTGCTGGCCGACGTCAAGACCGGAGACACATTCCGGCTCTGGAACCGAATTACAACTTCCTTATAGGAGGACTGAACACAATGAAGGTATCGTGCCATTTGATCACATGGGGCGACGATTTCGTCCACGGGATGGAAGAAGCGGCTACATTGGGGTATAAGGCGTGCGAGACGTTCACGCGGCTCGCGCTGCAATACGAGAACCGGATCGAGGAGTTCAAGGAGATTTTCGCCCGCAACGGGTTCGTGCTGTCCGCGCTGTACGGAGGCGGCCGGTTCACCGAGAAGGCGAACCGCCAGGAGCTGCTGGACTATAATACCCAGGTGGCGAGGTTCGTCGCCGCCTGCGGCAGCGATCGTATAGTCTTCGGCCCTCGCGGACCGCGCACGGAGGGCGGGACGACGCTTGAGGAGCTGAAGATCGCGGCGGAGACGATGAACGAAGCCGGCAAGCGCTGCCTCGAGCTGGGCGTGAAGGCGTGCGTCCACCCTCATCTGCGTACGGAAATTCAGGACGAGAACGAGGTCGACGCGATTATGGAGCTGACCGATCCGCGTTACGTGTTCTTCTGCCCGGACACCGCCCATCTGTATCGTGCCGGCATGGACCCGGCGGTTATAATGCGCCGTTACAAGGACCGGATCGCCTACCTGCACCTGAAGGACGTGTTCCCGGAGCAGCCCGACTTGTCCCAATTCCCGATCTTGTCGGGGGACGAGCAAATGCCGATCTTCTGTGAGCTGGGGCTCGGTCCGGTAAACTTCCAGGAGGTCGTCCAAGTGCTGAAGGACATTCAGTATGACGGCTGGCTGACCGTGGAGATCGACCGCTCGCTTAGCACGCCGCTTAACAGCCTGAGAATTTGCCGGGACTTTATTCAAGATCAGCTGGGTCTGTCCCTGGCGCTGAAGTAGGAGGACCGTCATGAAGGTGTATCAAGTGGGCATTATTGGCTGCGGCAACATTAGTGGCAATTATCTGAAGAACATTCCCCGGTTCGACAACGTGAAGGTCGCGGCCGTAGCGGATCTCGAGCTCGAGCGCGCACAGGCGAAGGCGTCGCAGTTCGGGGTGCCGACGGCTTGCACCGTGGACGAGCTGCTCGCCGATCCGGACATCGACATCGTCGTCAACCTGACGATTCCGAAGGCACACGCGGCGGTCAGCCTGGCCGCGCTCCGCGCGGGCAAGCACGTGCACCTCGAGAAACCGCTCGCGGTGACGCTGGAGGAGGCGCGCGAGGTGCTCGAGCTGTCGGCCGCTACCGGCCTGCGGGTCGGCTGCGCGCCGGACACGTTCATGGGCGGCGGGATCCAGACGTGCCTCGCGCTGATCGAGTCCGGCGCGATCGGACGGCCTGTCGCCGCCACCGGCTTCATGATGGGCGCCGGCCCGGAGCGCTGGCACCCGGACCCGGCCTTCTACTTCCAAGAAGGCGGCGGTCCGCTGTTCGATATGGGGCCGTACTACTTGACGGCGTTCGTGCAGCTGCTTGGCCCGATCCGCCGCATTACCGGCTCGGCCTCGATCAGCTTCGCCGAACGCACGGTGACGAGCGCGCCGAAGTTCGGCTCCGTCATTCCGGTCGAGACGCCGACGCACATCTCGAGCGTGCTCGACTTCGAGAGCGGCGCCGTGGCGACGCTGATCACGAGCTTCGACATCAAGGGCGGCACCGACTTGCCGCGCATCGAGATCTACGGCAGCGAAGGTACGCTGCGCGTACCGGACCCGAACACGTACGGCGGGCCGGTGCTGCTGCGCAAGGCGGGCTCCACCGAATGGAACGAGGTGCCGCTGACGCACAGCTGGTCGGACAACAGCCGCGGCATCGCGGTGTCCGACCTGGCGCGGGCGGTCGAAGCCGGCACTCCGCACCGGGCGAACGGCCAGCTCGCCTATCACGTGCTGGAGGCGATGCACGGCACACTTCAGGCGTCGCGCGACGGCCGCCACTACGAGATGTCGAGCCGCTGCGAACGTCCGGCCCCATTGCCTGTCGCGTCCGAGATCGTGTGACCAACTTCATGCTCATCGATTCGGACACGGTGTGACCGGCCAGCCGTCCATCGCATCCGAAACCGTTCGACCGAACCGCCCATCCAGCCGGATGGGCGGTTTCTCTGTATGCAACGGGATTTCCCAGATATCATCATAGTCGATATGGGGATCCGGCTCGGTGGTTGAGTATAAGCCGAAATATCGGGTTACTTGCCGGGATCCGAGGCGGTAGGCAGGTTTAAGCCGAAAAAATCGGGTTACTGATTGGGATCCGAGGCGGTCGACGGGTTTAAGCCGAAAAATCGGGTTACTGGCCGGGATCCGAGGAGGTAGGCGGGTTTAAGCCGAAAAAATCGGGTTACTGGTTGGGATCCGAGGCGGTCGACGGTAGGGAATTCCTCCCTTTCTATTCGGCGATACTGCCCGAAAGTTCGATAGGAGGGGGAAAACATCCCCCCTTTTTCCTTGAAAATTGCCTAACTCCAGCTCAATGGTCGGAATGAGAGGGAGCTTTTCCCCTACATCCGGGCAAAACGGCAAAAAACCGTTGAAAGAGGGGGAGGTTTTCCCTTTCCCGCCGTCCGGTTATAATGGGGACATGCGCTCGTGAGCTTATAAACTCGCACTAGGAGGGAACTGATCATGTCTACGATAGTATGCCTGCAAGCGTTGACTGAGTCCGAGGCGGCCCGTATTCAGGCGGTGGCGCCGCAATGGACCGTGGTGCACGGGAAGGAGCCCGAGAAGTGGCTGCCCCACTTGCCGAACGCGGAGATCGTCCTGGGCTGGCGCCGGACGGCCGAGGAAGCGTGCCTGCAGCCGGGCACTCCGCTCCGCTGGGTGCAGACGTGGGGGGCCGGAGTGGACTATGTCGACTTTCAGAAGCTCGCCCAGTATAAAGTGATGCTCACGAACGCCAGCGGGGTGCACGCCTACCCGATCTCCGAGACGATTCTCGGCATGATGCTCGGCTTCGCCCGCAAGCTGCATCTGACCGTGCGCAACCAGCAACGGGCGAAGTGGGAGAGCGTTGGGCTGCTGGGCGAAATTCACGGGCAGACCGTCGGCATCATCGGTGTCGGCGCGATCGGGGAAGAGACGGCCCGGCTGTGCCAGGCGTTCGGCATGCACGTGCTCGGCGTCCGCCGGTCGGGCGAGCCCTCGCCGTACGTGAACGAGATGTTCGGGGAAGCGGGGCTGACGCACGTCCTGTCGCGTAGCGACTTCGTGATCAACACGCTCCCCCTCACGCCCGCAACGCGGCATATCTTCGGCCGCGAGCAGTTCGAGGCGATGCGCCCGACCGCCCACTACATCAATATCGGCCGCGGTGGCACGACGGACACGGAGGCGCTCGTCGAAGCGCTCCTGACCGGCATCATCGCCGGGGCGGGGCTCGATGTATACGAGAAGGAGCCGCTGCCGGAGTCGAGCCCGCTCTGGGAGCTCGAGAATGTCATCCTGACGCCGCATAACGCGGGCTCCACCGTCCATTACCAGGAGCGGGCGATGGACATTTTCCTGCGCAATCTGCAGGACTACGTGGCCGGCCGCGAGCCTTCCGTGAACAGGGTGGACCTGGATCTGCAATACTGATCGAAGGAAGGGGGCGTCCGCTTTCCTTTCCCCCGGCGATCGACTACAATAAGCAATAAGCAAGCAGCGAAACGGACTAGCGGTATCTTAGAGGTGACACGTGAAGAGAATAGCTTTTTTCGATTCGGGCCTGGGCGGCATCACGGTATTGAAGGAAGCGATGACGCAGCTGCCGCACGAACAATTCCTATATTACGCCGACACCAAGCATGTGCCCTACGGGTCCAAGCCAAAGGAGGACGTGAAGCGGTTCATTCTGGATGCGGCAGCCGACATCATGCGGCACGACATCAAGGCGCTCGTCGTGGCGTGCAACACGGCAACGAGCATTGCGATCGCCGAGCTGAGGGTCCGGTACGCGATCCCGATCGTCGGCATGGAGCCGGCGGTCAAGCCCGCCGTAGAGATGAACCGGCCGCTCGGCCGCAGGGTGCTGGTGCTCGCGACAGCCCTCACGCTGCGCGAATCCAAGTACCACGAGCTCGTGAACCGCGTGGACGATCTGAGCATCGTGGACTCGCTGCCGCTGCCGGAGCTCGTGCCGTATTGCGAAGCGCTTCAGTTCGACGAGGCGGTGCTCGCGGATTACTTCCGGCGGCAGTTCGAGCCTTATGACTTGAACGAGTACGGGACGCTCGTACTGGGATGCACGCACTATCCGTTCTACCGGCAGCTGCTGGCGAAGCTCGTCCCGCCCCACATCTCGATCATCGACGGCAGCCGGGGGACGGTCCGAAGATTGCGCGAATTGTTGAGCGCCCACTCCCTACTCAACGATACCGGTTCAGGAGATGCCGGCGTGCAATGGATGTGTTCCGGCCGCGATGGGGAATACATAAGGAAGATGCAGCAGGCGCTCGAGCTATACGCCTCGGGGCGCCTATTCGAGGAGTGAAGCTATAGATGGAACAACGGTTCGTAAAAGAGTCCCGGTGCTACCGGACGTCCCGCGTCTTCCCGACCGATGTGAACAACCACAATACGCTGTTCGGCGGCAAGCTGATGGCGAATATCGACGATATCGCCTCGATCGCCGCGTCGAAGCATTGCCGGAAGTTCGTCGTAACCGCCTCGACGGACTCGGTCGACTTCCTGCGGCCGATCAAGACGACGGATTCCGTCACCCTGGAAGCGTTCGTGACCTATACGGGGCGCAGCTCGATGGAGGTGTTCGTCAAGGTCATGACGGAGGACTTGCGCAGCGGCGAGCGCCAGATCGCGGCGACGTCGTTCCTGACGTTCGTGGCGCTGGACGACAACCATCGCCCGCTCGAGGTGCCGCGCGTCATCCCGGAGACCGAGGAAGAGAAGCGGCTCCACGAGACGGCGATCAAGCGGGCGGAGATGCGGAAGCTGCGGCGCGAGGAGAGCAAGAAGTTCGCCGACTATTTGACGGACACGTTCCCGTGGGAGTAGTCCCCGCGGCTCTCTGCACACGCATCACAAAAAGGGCTGTCCCTGGAAGGTCGTTATTTCACGACCTAACCAGGGGCAGCCCATACCATTCTCATGGACTCAAACCTTTTGAATCTTAGCCGGGTTGTTGATCTTGTACGCCACTGGATGCTTCGTCAGCTTCTTCGCGACGATCTTGCACTCGAACGTCAATGTATCGCCCACCTGCAGCTCCAGCTTCTTGAGCGTGTTGCTGTGGCTGGACCACGCTTCCCCGACTTCCATCGGCGGCTCCAGGATGGAGACCGCTTCGTAGATGACGATTTCGTCGTCCTCTTCAGTGAAATGGTTCGGCACGGTAGCGAGCGCTTGGACCGTCGCGGTCATCTTGACCTTCTCTTCGGGCAGCTGCAGCTTGATGGTCCGCTTGGGCTTCGCTATGGGAGCTTCCGCACTCCTAGGCTTGTCCGACAAAGCCGGAGCCGCTGCCCTTCCATCAGGTGCCGCCGCTTCGTCCGATTCGGACGCACGAGCAGCCTTCACGGCTGCGGCCCGTGCCTTCCCGCCGCCGGCCGCGTCGGCCTGCGCGCTTTCGGTCGAGGCTTCATCACCGTCCGCTCCGTCGTCCGAGGCGCTGCCGAGCCGACCGGTGAAGGTGGACGCCTGCATCTCCTTCAGGTAGGCCGGATGGATACAGTGCCGCTCGCTCGTCTCGAACTCGATTACGGCCGTCATTTCATCGACATACCCAATGACCGTGCACGACAAGTTCAAGCCGTGTCCTTTATAAGTATACGATTTCGTCCTGGTCGCCTTCTCGGATAACAAGCCCCAGGCCTTGCACTGCTCGAGCTGGTCGTCCTCCGAATCGAACGCTGCATACGCGTCGGGTTCTATGAGGAATGCATACGCCATTCGCATCTCCGCCTTTCATACATCGCTACCCTCGAGTATAGCAGTATCGGACACCGATGCAAACCTTTTGCGATAGCCTGAGCATGAAATCAGCTCGTATGTTCGAGAAAAGTAAGCGCTCGTTTCAAATATTCCTTTTTATTCACTTTATAGATCAGTTCATGGCGACCGTTCGGAAGCAGCCACAGGCCGGATTCCCGCTCCGGGCTCTGATTGGCGAAGATCGTCTGGACGATGTCGTACGGGGCTTTCGCGTCCATCATCCCATGGATGAACAAAATCGGCATCGGGTAGTCGGTGTGCTTCACGGTTTCGTACGGAATTTGCTTCATGCTCGTGCCGTTCAAGAGCGGGATAAACCAGCGGATAAGCGGCAAGGACAATCGGGGCAGGTCGACCACCTGCCGAATGTTCTGAAACATGGTGTCCGGTTCCAAGAGGAACGTGCTGTCCAGCACCATCGCCGTAATGTCCCGGCTGTTCAGAGCGGTTTGAAGCGCGGTCCCCGCTCCCATGGAGAAGCCCCAAACATAAGTTTGCGCACTTCCCTTTTCTTTGGCGAAATCCAGGGCCCCCTGAAGCTCCAGCGACTCGCGAACGCCCCCGGTCGGCAGTACCTCGGGCCGGACATAGGAATAATCGAACAGCAGCACGTTGTATTGGCGCTTATTCAATTCTTTGGCCAGGCTGTAAAACGGCACCCAGAGCTCTTCCCGATTGCCCCCGTACCCATGGGAGAACACTACGGTTTTCTTCGAGCCGGCGGCGGGAATATACCAGCCGTCCAAGACGCTCGCGCCATCGCTGCTGGCGAAGCGAACGTCCTCGTAGGGGAGTCCTGCCGCCTGAAGCGGATTGGAGGTGAGGGGAGGGATGACCGGTCTTGCGATCGTCCAGGCGATATAACCGTGGAACGTGAGTACGGCTCCGATGAGGAGGACCGTCAGAAGCGTAGCCGCGAAGATCAACCACGATTTCAGCCGATTGAGATTGTTGGCAGCGCTTTCAATTACCGGGGAATGAATCATTGCAGTAGTATTTTCCATTGGGACTCTCCTTGTACGTGCTGCGGAATGAAGTGTGGGAAAGGGGCTCTAACTATAAGAATACCGGGGGACAAGGAGAACGGTCAATATGCAAGCGCAGGGAAAACGCGGAAAAGCCGCCGGCACCCCCAGTTCAGGGCGAGCACGGCGGCCGAAACCGGGTCAGAACAAATCGTCGAACATGTCGAACACTGTTTTCTTCTTCTTATGCTTCGGATATCCGTAGTGGCCATGCTTCTTATTATCGTCGTCGTCATCGTACCGCTGCGGGTATGAAGGGGCATCGGGGCGCGTATACGTCTCGCGTTCGCGCTCGTACTCCTGCCGGAATTCGCGGACACCGGACATCAGCTTGTCCAGCTCGCCGCGATCCAGCCAAACGCCCTTGCAATCCGGGCAAATGTCGATCATAATTCCGCTTTTCTCTACTTCGCGCATTCTTACGCCTTCACAAACGGGGCAATTCATCGCAATCCCTCCTAGTCATTCGGGTACCTAGTGGTTGTTTCAGGCTTGACCCTCCTTAGTAGTACGGGTAAGACGCCGTTTGGTTCCTTGGAACGTGGCGGAATGCCCTAGACAATAGATGTGAACGCCATTTTAGACAAAATCGACGACTGTGCAGGTCCGAACCGGGACAAGCGGATCGACAGCTTGGCCATCTCCCGCGGACTCATCGTCGTGCCGGACTCGAACCAATATTGCAGCAGGCCCAAATTCGCGGAGATGACATAGTGGGCGAGATAAGCCGGAGGGATGTCCATCTCGTCCGGAATGGGCTGGTAACGGGCCAGCTTCTCATAGAAATTGTCCAGCATAAACTGCTTCATCTGCGCCGGGAAGGCGGGATCGCCCTTCGACCCCAGCAGGGTGCGGAAAAACCGGGCGTGCTCGGCCAGAAACTCGAATAACGCGATCGTATGCTCCGGCGGTGCCTCGACCGATTGTATATGAAGAAAGTCATTCGGCTCGAACTGTTCGGAGATCCCCTTCATGACCCCAAACAACTCTTCCTTATACTGATTCAACAAATCGTGCAGATCGAGATAGTGGGAATAAAACGTCCCGCGGTTCAGCCCGGCTCGCTCCGTCACTTGGCGTACCGTCAAGCTGTCGAACCCTAAGTCTTCGATCACGTCTAACACGGCATCGCGCAGCAGCTGCTTCGTACGTACGGTTCTGCGGTCGGTCGTCGTCAGTGCCATCCATGTCCACCGCCTTTCCAAAATTAGTATAATCGACAATCGGAAGACGACGCAAATCAAGGAATAGATACGCCGGATTGGTAAAGAATTTGTATAATTCGTTTCTAAATCAACATGCGTGTCGAAATGTGTTGATTAGTAAACAGGAATTTGCAAAGTGACGGTTGATTTCTAGCATTGGGCCGATATAATAATCGACATGGATCGAGACTAGGTCCAAGAGAGGATGTAAAATCAGATGTCTAATGAAGCAACAACAACCGGGCAGCCGTTCTCCATACGGTCTTTGATCGGACCGCTTGCCGCGGTCATTATCGGGATGATCATGGTCATCCTGGACAGTACGGTCGTCAACGTGGCGCTGCCGAATTTGATGGAGAGCTTCCAAACGGATGTGAACAAGATCCAGTGGACCGTAACAGGCTATACGCTCGCACTGTCGGCGGTCATTCCGCTGGCGGGCTGGATGACGGACCGTTTCGGGGCCAAGCGGATCTTTCTCCTTACGGTCGCATTCTTCACGATCGGCTCCGTCCTTTGCAGCTTTGCCGGATCGGCCGAGCAGTTGATCATATATCGCGTCATCCAAGGCTTGGGCGGCGGGATGGTCGCGCCGATCGGGATGGCGATGGTATTCCGCCTGGCGCCTCCGGAGAAGATGGGCGCCGTCATGGGAACGCTCGGGGTGCCGATGCTCTTGGCTCCGGCGCTCGGACCGGTATTGTCCGGGTATTTCGTCGAGTATCTTACTTGGCACTGGATTTTCCTCATCAACCTGCCGATCGGTGTGATCGCGCTGTTGGTCGGAATGAAGTTTTTGCCTAACTTGGAGCGCAAAGAGGTGCCGCAGCTTGACTACTTGGGCATTATTCTGGCTCCGATCGCGTTCGCCACACTGGCCTACGCGGTGAGCGAGGGAGGGAAAAGCTGGACTTCCACGCAGACGATCACGAGCTTGATCATCGGGTTCGTCGCGCTCATCTTGTTCATCATCGTGGAACTGAGGCAGAGACAGCCGCTGCTCGAGCTTCGCGTCTTTGGATCCTCCGATTTTCGCCGAGGCATCGTGATCACATGGCTGATGCAAATCGCGCTCTTCGGGGTGTTCGTACTCATCCCGGTCTTCCTGCAGCAGGTGAAAGGCTACGGCCCGCTCCAAACCGGGCTGATCTCGCTGCCGCAAGCGCTCGCCTCCGGCCTTATGATGCCGATCGGCGGACGGCTGTTCGACAAGGTGGGCGCGCGTCCGCTCGCTCTCGTCGGGCTCAGCGTCGTCACGGGGGCGCTCGTCATGCTGGCCCAGATCGAGATGACGACAGGCACCGGTTATATCATCGGCGCGCTGGTGCTCATGGGCGCCGGAATGGGTCTCTGCATGATGGCGATCAACACGCACGTGCTCCAGTCGGCGCCTCGCCAGCTCGTGAGCCGCGTTACGCCGCTGACGACCGCGGCTCAGCAAGTCATGGTGTCGTTCGCGGTTGCCGGGATGACCGGGTTCCTCACCTCGAGAGTGCGGGAACATATGGGGGCTGTCCCCAATCCGCTTGAGGCGGCCGTTTCCTCCTATGGGGACACGTTTTACCTGGCGGCGGCGATCGCAGCTCTGGGCGTATTCTTCGCTCTCTTCCTGCGCAGACCGAGGCAGCAGCCGCAGCAAGACCCGGCCGGCGGAGATGCGCAGCCGAATGCCGCTATGATGGCCGGGCATTAATCGGCAACAAAAAAAGAGCTATTCCTTTGGTCAACTGACCCTCGGAATAGCTCTTCTTGTTACACCCGCAAAAGCGCTTGGCATTTCGGCTGATCGAGCAGGTTGCCTACATAAAACGCGCCGAAATCGCCGTACCTTGCACTCACTTCGTCGAACCGCATCTCATACACGAGCTTCTTGAACGTCAACGCATCGTCCGCGAACAGGGTAACGCCCCACTCCCAGTCGTCGAAGCCGACCGAACCGGTGATGATCTGCTTCACGCGCCCCGCATAACTGCGTCCGATCATCCCGTGGCTGCGCATCATCGCCCGGCGGTCTTCCATGCTCAGCATGTACCAGTTGTCGCCCCCGGAACGGCGCTTGTTCATCGGATAGAAGCAGATGTGGTTCGTCTTGGGCAGCGTCGGCTTCAGCCGAGCCACTACTTCCGGATCTTGCATCGGGTCGACGCCGGGCTTGGACATGTAGTTGCTCAGCTCGACGACGGAGACGTACGAGTAAGCCGGAATCGTGTACCGGGCGAATGCCGATTTGTTGAACGCCGTCTCGATCGCGGACAGCTCCTCCAGCGTCTCCCGCAGGTGCATGAAGACGAAGTCCGCCTTCTGGCCTACCACTTGATAGAACGCGGTGCTGCCTTGCTTGTTCTCTTCGACCGCCCGCCACTCGTGCAGAAGAGTGTAGAGCTCGTCCTCGGCCTGCGCGCGGGCTTCGGGGGACAGCGCCTTCCAGGCGGTCCAATCGATTGTGCGGAAATCGTGCAAGGCATACCAGCCTTCTAATGTAACCACTGCGTCGCTCATCGTAAAAGCTCCTTTTTATTCATTTTCCGGGGTCCCCGCAAAGGACCTGAGTACTCTTCGAAGCAATGGTTGCACTTTGTGGGGTTAAGGGTTGTATTACCCGTATTGTAGCGAAACGGCAGGGAAAGGGCAAACACTGTCACAGAGCTGTCACGAACCGGCCGCAAATCCGTGTGGAATGGGCTCCGAACCGGCTGATCGGGTTGACTTTGCTTGGCTCGCTTTTATAAACTAAAAGGTATGAATCTTCATGTGGCAGGAGGAGCGCTCAAATGATCCAGCTGGTCATTGCGGCCTTGCTTATTTTTGTGCTGGCGTTCGGTATCGGGTTTATTTTCAATATGCTGCTCAAAACGACCTTGTTCCCGGTCTATCTGTACATCGTCGTCGTCGTTGGGATGCTCGTCTACTGGGCTTGGGCGTCCGGCTCGCTCTGGGACAACCTCAGCAGCTACACCATTGTCGATTATGCCCCGTTCGTGGTCGGGTTGCTAGGCGCCTACTTGAGCGGCCGTGCGATTAAGGCGCTGCGCGTTCGAGGCTTCAAGATGTTTTAAGGTTTTCCCGCAGGGCCAGGCCGTTCCCATGATGGGGCGGCCTTCGTTCGTTATAAAAGGTCCACGTCACTTTGTGGGGTGACTAAGCGGCCTGTCCACACGATCTCCCGCTGTTCCGCATATTGTACAACCATAGGGTTGGGTATGGCGGAGGGGGAATGGTCGATGATCGAGCGTAGGAACGGTTGGATGCTGATCGCGGCGCTGGGGTGCGTGGCGCTTACGGCTGCCGTTCTGGGGACAGGACTGCTCTGGCCGGATTGGGAGGGAGCCCGGGCAGAGGCCGGAGTCCCGCTCCGCGAGGTGATGGCCGTCTATGGTTCCTGGCTGGTCGGGCTAGCCGCGGTGCCGGCCGCTCTGTTGGCAGCTGGAGTCCGGCTGTTTGCCGTGCAGCGGGCTCATCGGGCGATTCCTCTTCTCGCCGTCTTGGCCCTGACCTTCGGCAGCCTCGTCCTGATCGCCAGCAGCGGGGGACGGATCGAGCTGCACGGCTCTCTTTACATTGTCATGGCCGTCGTCAGCTTTTATGAGAGGCCATCGCTCCTCTGGCTCATGACCGGCTTGTTCGCCTTGCAGCTTGGTCTCGGATCTGCATTATGGCCGGAGCTGGTGTACGGGGAAGCTCAGTATCCGTTAATAATGGTCATCGTCCAAACGATGTTGCTTGTATTAACCGCCTCCGCGATCTCATGGCTGCTCGCGACCAACCGCCGACATCGGCAGGAAGAGGCCGACGAGCAGGCGAGGCTTCGGGAAGACAACGCGCGGGACGTCCGCTTCAAGCTGTCGTCGGCCCTGTACGAGCTGCTCGCGGCATCCGAGAGCTTGCTGCAGGCTAGCTCGATGACGATCGGGACGAACCGGGACCTCGCGGTCCGACTGGGTTCGGTAGTGGACGATTCGGCTTCCCACGTGGAGAAGACGCAGGCGGTGAAGTCGCATCTCGAGCAAGTGTCGGCGGACATCACCCGATTGGCGGACGCGTGCATAACGGTGCTGGAGGGCACGATCGCCGCCACTCGGAACGCCGACGCAGGGAAGGTCGCGATTGCGCAGCTGAGCCGGCAGTTAGAGGCGCTGGCGGAGGCGATGCAGCGGTCGGAGTCGGTTACCGGGGAGCTCATTCGCTCCTCGGCGGAGACCGCGGCGCTCGTGAAGCTGACCCGCGACCTCGCCGACCAGGCGCACCTGCTCGCTCTGAACGCTTCGATCGAAGCGGCAAGGGCCGGCGAGCAAGGCCGAGGCTCCGGCGCGGTCGCCGTGGAGATGCACCGGCTCGCGAAGAAGTCGGCGAATTTCGCCGAACAGATCGCCCGCCGGGTCGCGTCGATGGGCCGGGAAGCGCAGCAGGCGTCGTCGGCCGTCGGTGCGGCTCGCGAAGAGCTGGAGCGCGGGATGCAGCTCGTGCTGGCGACAGGGCGCACATTCCAAGCGATCCTCGACTCTACGAAGTCGATTGCCGCGCAGATCGAAGATATTTCGGCGTCCGCCGAGCGAGTGACGGCCGGCTCGCAGCAGTCGGCCGCGGCGGCGCAGGAGATCGCCGTGACCGCCCGCCGCTTCTCGGCATGGTGCCGGCAAGCGGACTCGGCGATCGCCGAGCAGTCGGCGGCGCTGACGCAAATCGCCGACATTTCAGCCGATCTGCACCGTCTCTCCGACCGGCTGCGCGACATTATCAAACAGCTGGAAGCCTAATAGATTCCTTTTCTCCGGGCGTCGGGTTTTGTGATAGAATGAAGATAGCTGACGACCTTTGTCGAGAAAGGACCCATTCAATTTTACGGGGTTAATGGATATGAGAATCGCCAATATGCACCACTTTACGGAGCACCATCGCTTCTATGTATACCGGGATTTCGCCCTCGGCGTCATGGAGCATAAGATGCTCGCGTCGATCTATCAGCCGATGGTCGGGGCGTATGCGATCGGCATCTATCAGACGCTCTCCGCACAGCTTCCCGCTGACCGGACCGGATACTCCGAGCTCGAGCAGCAGAGGAAGCTGTTCCTCGCGTTGGACCTGGAGCCCGGTGAGCGCGGGCGGAAGCTGTTCGTCGAGATGACGTCTCGGCTCGAGGCGGTCGGCTTGCTTCAGACGACTCGCAAGTATCTCCCGTCCCTCGAAGACTACCTTTACGAATATCAATTGCTGGCGCCGCTTGTGCCGGACGAATTTTTCAAGAACCAGCACTTGGTTATGCTGCTGCGGGACAAGGTGGGCAAGTATGCGGTGCTGCAAATCCGGGAATCGTTCCTCAGTCCCGAACCGGAGGAGCTGTCCGAGGCGGAGGCCGTGTCGGAGAACATCTCCGTGCCGTTCTACGATTTGTTCCAACTGAACACGCAGGTGATCGACTTCGAGCTGGAGCAGGCGCTCTATGAGACCGCCCCGGCGCGGGAGCGGACCGCGGGGCTCGATGTGACGAGCAAGGCGTTCCACTATACCGACCTGATCACCCGCTTCCCTCGCGAATCGGCGAACCGGGCGTTCGTCGAGGCGCTCCGGTACGAGCCGCAGCAGATGATCGCGATCAATATGACCGCGCGCAAGTACGCCCTGACGCTGCTCGAGACGTGCCGACTGCTCGACGAGGACGGCATGTTCGCGGAGGACGGCGAGCTGCAGGTGGAGATGCTGCAGTACAAGGCGAACTTGTACTACCGTCAGGGGCGCAAGCGCGATGAGGAGCGCGAGCGGCACATCACGAAGGCTGTGTCGCAGACGGGCGGAGCTGGAGCGGGAGCCGGCGGACCGAGTTCAACCAAGGCCGCGGCGAAGGCTGTGAGCCCTAACTTGGCGGATACCTCGGCCGGGTCGTCGTCCGATGACGCGGAGTGGGAAGGGAACGAGGAGAAGACGGTCGAGATGAGCTATTATCTCGAGCTTCCCGCGCTGTTCGCGGGCCAGTGCGATATCCACCAATATAACGCGCTGCTGCGCAACGAGCCGTATACGGTTATGTTGCGACGGTTTTTCCCGAAGGGCACGGTGCCGAAGACCGTGTCGGACATTTTCGAGAAGATCGACATCAATTACAAGCTGCCGGACGAAGTGATCAACGTTATGATCCATCATCTGCATGTGTACAAGGAATCCTCGTGGACCAAAGGGTACATAGACTCGGTCGCCTCCAATATGCTGGCCAAGGGTGTGGGCACCTACGAACAGGCGGTCGATTACATCCGGGAGCAGACGCTCAAGCGGGCGAGCTATGCCGAAGGGCGGAGATCCGCCGGATCGGGGGCGTCCTTGGCAGGGGCAGGCGCAGGCGGTTCACGCGGGGGGCGCGTCTCCTCGGGCGGCCGGTCGAACAAGCCGAAAATTTCGATCATCACCGATGTGCCCGCCGGCGCTCCGCTAACGAGCGAGCAGCTGGAGGCGATGCGCCAGAAGGCCCGCAAGCTGGACGGCAAGCTGAAGTAAGGAGAGGAGAGGGACAGTGGAATCATTATCGCGGTTGTTGTCGGGTCTGCCGGACATGACCTTCATGCAGAAGGCGGAGAAGACGATCCAGGAGCTGCTCTCCGATCCGCTTATCGCCAAGCTGCGGGCGAAGCATCCCGAGCTGGACGAGCCTACGCTAAAAATTCATATGAATCGGTTGTACCAATACGTGACCGAGTACCGCAACTGCTCGAATTGCCCGGGGCTAGACAAGTGCCCGAACGACTTCCAAGGGCATTACACCCGGCTCGCCGTGGAGGAGAACGCCGGGCACACGTACATCCACGATTACAAAGTGGCCTGCAAAAAGCAGCTCTCCGAGAGCACGCGGCAGGCGATCCGGAGCCGCATCCGCAGCTTTTACATTGACGATAAGGCGCTGGAGGACGGATATTCGAGCGAGGATATCTTGCTCATGGACCTGGAGCGGGCGCAGGCCGTAAGCCAGCTGCAGGATTACATCGACCGGACGAAGGAGGACGGGCTGCAGCGCGAAGGGCTGTACCTCGTAGGGAAGTTCGGGACGGGCAAGACGTTCCTCATGTGCTACATGCTGCATCAGCTGGCCCAGCAAGGCTTGACCGGGGTGATCGTGTACATGCCGGATTTCGTAGAGGACCTGAAGGCGATGATCGCCGAGCCGCAGCGGCTCAAGGAGACGGTCGAGCTGATGAAGGAGACCGATCTGCTCGTGTTCGACGACATCGGGGCGGAGAACTTGAACCCTTGGGCGCGAGACCATGTGATGGGCGCGATCCTCAACTACCGGATGAACCGGAAGCCGACGTTCTTCACGTCCAACTATGAGCTGGACGCGCTCGAGCAGCACTTCAGCTTCACGAGCCGCGACGGCGAGGAGGAGTTCAAGGGGCAGCGTATTATGGACCGGATTCGTCCGTTCGTGAGCGTCATCACGGTGGGTGGCTACAACAAGCGGGGAGCGGGAAAAACGCTGTAGACGTTTTTCGCGCTGTGTCGGCCCGTTCTGCGGTTGCGTTCAGGTTGCGTTCAGGCTTCGCTTCCCTTACAATGAAGGTGCCACAGGGTAGCCAAGCCCTACGAGTGCGTCACTTAATTATGAGGGATCCAAAGGAGATGTTCGGGATGGACGTAAAAATTACGCGCAACGCCGCTAAAGTCTTGCTGCAGGAGCTGGAGAAGGAAGAGAATAAGGACCTGAAGCTTCGCGTGCTGGTCACCCACAAGCATGGCGATCATGCCCACTATGGCCTCGATCTGGACCAGCCGGGGGAAGGCGACGAAGTCGTGTCCACCGACAAAGGCATCGACGTGATCGTCGCGAAGGACGAGCCGCTGCTCGACGGTGTGAAGATCGATTACTTGTACGGCAAGGAAGAGGGCTTCATGATCTTCAATCCTAGCCAAGGCAACCACGGGGACCATTAATCGGTCTTACATATGTTACGACATGGAGGAGCCATCCGAGCGGGTGGCTTCGTTTTTTGGGTTCTATCGGGGGAGCTGGGCCACCAGCCAACACAAAAAGAGCCACCCGAGGGTGGCCCTGTCTGTTCTGTTCG
Organism: Paenibacillus sp. HJGM_3; assembly: GCF_045062745.1. Taxonomy (NCBI): domain Bacteria; kingdom Bacillati; phylum Bacillota; class Bacilli; order Caryophanales; family Paenibacillaceae; genus Paenibacillus; species Paenibacillus sp. HJGM_3. The sequence continues at coordinate 11,266 of NZ_JBJGED010000015.1, read as the reverse complement.
TCGAGAGTCGGCTCTTATATGTACAGCTTAATAATCGTAGCCGCAAGCGCCATTAAAAAGAAAAATCCGAAGGTCACACCCAGCCCGATGCCTACATCCAGGAAATCGTTGCTAGGTTCTTCGTTGACGTGAAGTCTGGGGTCATTCATACAAGTATGCCTCCTACACCCTTTTCCTTATGCGTTCAGTATACCCAAGGTGCGCCTGCCTTGTAAAGCTCAAGAAAGTGACAATTGTGCAACAATTGCAGAACTTTCTCGATACCGATCGCTAACTTTTCCTAGTATGCACCTTCATACATCCCCTCATGCACCCTGAATTATACAGCCGCCCGGGCTCATGATCAACCTCGAGTTGAGGCACACTTTACATGTTGACCAAAATTGATTAATATTACAGCATACCCGTACTTACATTTTATAAGTCGGACTTGGCATTTACCCAAAGCGCTTAAGGAGGACATCCAATATGGCAATCGTCAGCGTATCTGACCAATCGTTCAAATCCGAAGTTGAAGGCGGCGGAACCGTCCTTGTAGATTTTTGGGCCCCTTGGTGCGGCCCTTGCAAAATGATCGCTCCGGTACTGGAAGAGCTCGACCAGGAAATCGGCAGCCAGCTCAAAATCGCGAAAGTAAACGTCGATGACAACCCGGAATCGGCCGCTCGCTTCGGCGTAATGAGCATTCCTACCTTGATCGTGTTCAAGGATGGGCAGCCGGTTGACAAAGTGGTGGGCTTCAAGCCGAAGGACGCGCTGAAGAGCGTGGTAGGCCGCCATATGTAAGCTTGGTCCTCATGGGGGCTGGGAGCAAAGAGAAGGCTCTTTTTCGGCTAGCTGAAAAAGAGCCTTTTATTTCTTGGTGGAGGGGAACGTAAGTGAAGGACGACCGCAAGGCGGTGCAGACCGCAATCCGCAACAAGCTGGCGCTCCTGCCGGCGCAGCCGGGCTGTTATCTCATGAAGAACAAGGACGGCGTCATCATCTACGTCGGCAAGGCGAAAGTGCTGAAGAACCGCGTGCGGTCCTACTTCATGGGCAGCCACGACGCCAAGACGCAGCGGCTGGTCGCGGACATATGCGATTTCGAATATATCGTGACGTCGAGCAACGTGGAAGCGCTCATTCTGGAGCTGAACTTGATCAAGCAGCATCAGCCCCGCTATAACGTGCTCCTGAAGGACGACAAGACGTTTCCGTATATCAAAATTACGAATGAGACGCATCCGAGATTAGAGGTTACTAGGAAGGTGTTGAAGGATAAAGGCAAATATTTCGGCCCTTATCCGAACGCGTTCGCGGCGCAAGAGACGAAAAAGCTGCTCGACCGAATGTTCCCGCTGCGCAAGTGCAAGACACTGCCGGAACGGGTATGCCTGTATTATCACCTGGGGCAATGTCTCGCACCGTGCGAGTTCGATGTGTCCCAAGCGGAGAACGATAAGCTCGTCCAGCAGATTACGAAATTCCTGAACGGCGGGCATGAGCAGATTAAGGATGAGTTGACCGAAAAAATGCAGACCGCGGCCGAGGAGCTGAACTTCGAACGGGCGAAAGAGCTGCGCGACCTCATTCACAGCATCGACGCCCTGATGGAGAAGCAGAAAATCACGATGGCCGACCGGACCGACCGGGACGTATTCGGCTACGCGGTGGACAAGGGCTGGATGTGCGTGCAGATTTTGTACATCCGTCAGGGTAAGCTGATCGAACGGAAGACGTCGACGTTCCCGTACTATAGCGACGCGTACGACGACTTCATCTCGTTCGTCACGCAATATTACGGCGACAACCCGGCGTTGCCGCGGGAGATTTTCCTGCCGGTCGAGACGATCGAAGCCCCGGCGGCTGACAAGGGCATGCCGGCTGGAGAAGCTGCCGCCGCGAAGGAAGCGTCGGTGTCGGCGGCGGCCTTGGTGGCGGCTATCTCCGCCGAGTCGGCGGAGAGCGACCTACAGGCCGACGCCGACCACACGGCCGACGCAGCGGATGTAGCCGACGTCGGTGGCGTCGATACTGCTGCCGCCGTCGCGGCCGGGGAGGCATCCGCCGAAGCGCCGTCCGCCGCCACCGTAGCCAGCCGCGACGCGCGCGAGGCGCTCGAGAGCTGGCTGAAGGTGAAGGTGGTGCAGCCGCAGCGCGGGCTGAAGAAGCAGCTCGTCGGGATGGCGATGGAGAACGCCCGGGTCGGGCTGGAGGAGAAGTTCCGTCTCATCGAACGGGATGAAGGCCGGACGGTCAAAGCGGTCGAGAACCTCGGCCAATGGCTCGGTACCGAAGCGATCCGACGCATCGAGGCGTTCGACAACTCGAACATCCAGGGCACCGATCCGGTGTCCGCCATGGTTGTCTTCGTCGACGGCAAGCCGGACCGCAAGGAATACCGCAAGTTCAAGGTGAAAACCGTCCGAGGACCGGACGACTACGAGACGATGCGGGAAGTGATCCGCCGCCGCTACGAGCGGGTGCTGAAGGAGAGCTTGCCGCTGCCCGACCTCGTCGTCGTCGACGGCGGCAGAGGGCAAATCTCGGCCGCCTTGGACGTGCTAGAGAACGAACTGGGCCTCTATATCCCGGTGTGCGGCCTCGTGAAGGACGAGAAGCACAAGACGGCGCAGCTCATGATGGGGGATCCGGCGGAAGTCATACCGCTCCCGCGCGACAGCCAGGAATTTTATTTGCTGCAGCGTATCCAGGACGAGGTGCACCGCTTCGCGATCACCTTCCACCGGGAGACGCGGGCCAAATCCATGGTCGCCTCCCGGCTCGATTCGATCCCGGGTATAGGCGAGAAGCGGCGCAAGGCGCTGCTCAAGCATTTCGGATCGATCAAAAAAATCGGAGAAGCGACCATCGAAGAGCTCCGGTCGCTCGGAATCGGCGAGAAGCTGGCCGTCGACATCAAGAAGGCGTTGCAGGGGGAAGAGTCGACCCCGACGACTTGAGCCGGGCGCCGCGACGACGGTGCCACCACCAGATCGCGCCGGCTACCAGCGCCGGCGAGGCCAGGTAGACGATGCCGGCGAGCGCCAGCCCGGCATCCGAACCGCCGATGAGCGGCAGCGCCATCAGCGTGCTGTCAATGACGGCGTGGGCGAAGAGCGCCGTCAGGAAGCCGTACTTCAGCATGGCATAGCCGAACAGGAGCCCAAGCAGCGTAACCTCGATCAGCCGCGTATACACCGGATAGATCGGATACAGCGTGTGGTTGAACGCCCAGATCAGGCTCGGCGCGAGCACGGCGATGAACTTATGCCGAATCAGACGATGGAAGAAGGCGACGCCGAATAATCGGTAGATCGCCTCTTCGGATATCGCCGCAGCCCAGGCCATGAGCGGGAACAAGCCCGGGTGCAGCAAGTTGTAGTACGAGCTGCTCGGGTCGTTCACCGACCACATGCCGAACCCCGCCTGCGCGATCCACAGCATGACGCCCTGCAGGCCGAGCATGAACAAGGCGAGCCCGTAGCCGCGTCCCATCGAGCGCAGCGTCTCCCGGCCGAACTCGGTTTCCCCCCAGCGAGGCCAGGCGGCGCCATCGTACACCCGCCACATGGTCGTCCCTGCGGTGAGAGACAAGTACGTAACCAAGCCCAAGGCAGCCGCGAACAGGGTCGAGATGATCGATAGCGCGATCGCTGTCGCATGACCGCTGAACGGATCCGGGCTTTCGGAGAAGCCGAGCGCTTGCATCGCCGGCAGCTGGTTCCAGTTGTTCAGGGCGTACAGCCCCACGAACACCAGGGCGAGCAGAACCCCTCGGCGGAACGCCGTCACCTTGCGCAGCCGGATCGCATAATAGATCGCGCCTAACGCCATGATAGCGGTCAGGATCAAATTCCAGCGCGACATGCCGCCGGAGGCCGATTCCTGTCGGTCCAGCCAAGCCTTGTAGGCGTCAGGCGCTTGAAAGCCCGCATGGTAGGCGGTTACCTCTAGTCCGCGCACTTCCACCTCGCGCTCCAGTACGGCGTCTCCTATGCGCTCTCCCGGGATTGTGAACACATAGCGGTAAGGATGCTTCGAATCCGGCCCTCGCACGGTGTATGATTGCGGCAGTAACGCATTTTGCCTCAAATAAGTTTCCGCGATCCGTTGTCCCTCTTCCTTGGCCGGGGCCGAACCGACCGCTTGCCTGCGCCAACCGGCCACGGCGCCCTTTTCCATCTCGATGTCCACCAAGTAACGAGCGCCGGAGCTATTCTCCATCTCCACCTGCCAATATTCAACCGGATACAGCGTCCGGTAGCGTTCGGCATAAGCCGGTGCGAGCTTTTCTTTGGTTAAATAGCCGCTCAGCACGGTATCAACCTGGAACGAGACCGGGCCGACGATACGGAAAGGGGAAGTTCCGCCGGTCTGCTGCTTCACCCACGCTTCTGCGGCCGCGGCAGCCGCCTGCTTCGTCAGAGCGCGGTCGGTTTCGACCGAGAGCTTGGTGCCGTCTCGTCCGTTAGCGACAGGCAGCCAATTGGTGGCGACGAACAGAGCGAGGCCGATCACAGCCAAAGCGATCCAGCGATAACGGTTTACGAATATGCGCATACAAGAGCTCCTTTTTAAGACCGCTTCCGAAAAATTTTGAAACTTGGATAAACTTGGTCGGGGATTCGTAATTAAAAGTTAGCACACCTCGCCGGGAAAACCAACTTTCCCTCCTCACCTCTATTATTATGGCTAAAACGAAAGAAACCGCTCAATAGTTCAGGCTAGTCGATGAAAAGAATGCTCTGGCCTCGCCAATTCCTGAGTGTTAACGCTTTCCGAGCGCTATTTCGGCCCAAAAAGACTTTGTACTACGCTGGGAAGAGGACTATAATACGAATCAATTGAACAAAAAAGCCGAATTTCCAAGGGAAAACGGGGGAACCATTTAAGTAGGGGTGAATTTTGCCAGCGATGCTCGGCATCGTCAGCGAATAGGGTGGCCTGCCACCCGAATCCGTCAGCTAACCTCGTAGGCTATGACAGGGAACCAGACCGCAAGGGCATTGGGCTTCCGATGCCTTTTTTCTGCTGCCTTCCTCCCGTTTTTCCCAGGATACAATTGAGGTGACCCCAGCTTGAGTGTAACGAAAAAGTTTCTCCAACTTACGCCTCCGCAAATTTTGGCGCTTGGTTTTGCGGGGATCATCCTGTTAGGCGGGGTCTTGCTGTCCCTTCCGATATCTTCTTCCAGCGGACTAGGCCTGGACTTTATCGATGCCCTCTTCACTTCTACATCGGCGACATGCGTGACGGGACTCGTCGTCGTGGATACGGGCACTTATTTCAGCGTATTCGGTCAAGTTGTCATTATGATCCTAATCCAGGTCGGTGGACTCGGCTTCATGACGATGGCGACGCTGATCGCGCTCGTGCTCCGCAAAAGAATCTCCCTGAAGGAAAGGCTTATCCTGCAGGAAGCGATGAACCAAGGGAGCATGGAGGGCATCGTACGTCTCATTCGCAAGGTGCTGGTGTATTCCCTCACGATCGAATTGACGGCTGCGCTTCTGTATGCGATCCGCTGGTCGTTCGATATGAGTGTCGGCAAGGCGGTGTACTTCGGGATCTTCCACGCAGTCGCCATGTTCAACAACGCCGGATTCGATATTTTCGGCGGGTTCCGCAGCTTGACGATGTATGTGGATGATCCGATCGTGAATCTGGTGACGATGCTGCTCATTATTTTGGGCGGGCTCGGGTTTATCGTCATCTCGGATGCGATTGAGTACCCCAAAACTCGCAAACTATCGCTGCACTCGAAGGTCGTGCTGTCCGCCACATCGTTCCTGATCGTGATCGGCGCGATTGTCGTGTATGTGTTCGAATATACGAATCCGGCTACGCTGGGTCCGCTGGATTGGACGGGCAAAATTTGGGGCGCCTTCTTCCAATCGGTTACCCCGCGTACGGCTGGAGCCAATACGATCGATATTGTCGGGATGAGGCAGGCGACGCAATTTTTCACGATCATCCTTATGTTCATCGGTGCATCGCCGGGTTCGACGGGGGGCGGGATCAAGACGACGACCTTCACTACCTTGATCGGGGCCGTGATCGCCATGATCCGCGGGAAGGAAGACATCGTGTTGTTCCATTACCGGCTCGCGAAGGACCGCATCTACAAGGCCATCACGTTGACCATTGTTGCGTTGTCCCTGCTCGTGTTCGTGTCGATGGTGCTGTCTACCACGGAGGATCACAACTTCCTGATGATATTGTTCGAGGTAACTTCCGCCTTCGGTACGGTTGGGCTCACCATGGGACTTACGCCCGACTTGACGGTGTTCGGCAAAATACTGATCATGCTTACGATGTTCGCGGGTCGACTCGGGCCCTTGACGCTCGCTTATGCGCTTGGACCTAAGGCGGAGAAAGAGCTGTACCGGCACCCGGAAGGCAAAATTATTATCGGTTAGGGGAAATGAGTAACAATGAAATTAAAACAATTCGCAGTCATCGGGCTCGGCCGCTTCGGCTCCAGTGTGGGGGCGGAATTGATCCAGCAAGGCTTCGAGGTCATGGGGATCGACAAAAACGAAGAGGTCGTAGACGAAATGTCGGATAAGCTGACGCATGTCGTGGCCGCCGACTGTACGGACGAGGAGACGCTGAAGGCGCTTGGCATCCGCAACTTCGACTGCGTTATCGTGGCGATCGGCGACGATATCCAGTCCAGCATCCTGACGACGATCCTGCTGAAGGACTTGGGGGTGCAGACGGTCGTGGCCAAGGCGCTGTCCGACCTGCACGGCAAAGTGTTGGAGCGGATCGGTGTGGACCGCGTCATTTTCCCGGAGCGGGAGATGGGTATCCGCGTCGCGCACCAGCTGACCTCGCCGAACCTGCTCGATTATATCGAATTGTCGAAGGATTATACGATTGCCGAGCTGTCCGTGCCGAAGTGCTTGAACGGCCGGTCGCTAAAGGACTTGGATCCTCGCGCCAGACACGGCTGTAGCGTAGTGGCAATCAACAAGAAGGGCGGCGTCATCATCGCCCCGAACGCGTCGGACGTGCTGAACGAGAAGGACGTTATGGTCATCATCGGCACGAACAAACAGATCGAACAGTTCGAGAACGAACTGGAGACGGCCAAAAAGTAGCGGAATTTTGCGATCAAGGGGTTGAGCTTGCATGGAGCAGGATACAGGAATCGTGATCGAGCATGTGCTGCTGCTCCTCGTGCTGATCTTCGGCCTGGGCATGGTGTCGGGGAAACTCGCTTCGGCGCTGCGCATCCCGGATGTCGCCATGTTCCTGGTGGCGGGGATCGTCGTGGGACAAGGCTTTCATCTAGTGAATGAACCGTCCACCTCGTTCACCAATCAATTCATCCTCACCTTGGGCTCGGTCCTCATCCTGTTCGATGGGGGGCGCAATATCCGCTTGTCGGGGCTGCGCAAGGTGTGGGTCACCCTATCGCTGCTAAGCGTGCCCGGCGTGTTGATCACGGCCGGGCTCGTCGGCTTGACGGCGCATTATGCCCTGGACTTGCCTATACCGTATGCGCTGCTGCTCGGCGCGATCATCAGCTCGACCGATCCGGCTACGATCATTCCGGTCTTCCGGCAAGTTCGCATCCGGGAGAAAATCCGCGAGACGGTGGAGAGCGAGTCGGCGTTCAACGATGCGACCGGCTCGATCTTGACGTTCTCGATCATCGCCTACATCCTGGGTACCGAAGAAGTGTCATTCGCCGGCGCCAGCCTCGATTTTGTCATCTCGGCGGCCGGAGGTATCGTGCTCGGCGTGGCGTTGGCGTTGATCGCCGTATACTTGGTTGCCCATTCCCGGATCGGCACGCTGCGGGAGTATACGACGATCGCGATGCTGACAGTCGCCATAGCCGCGTACTTGCTCGGCGAGATGCTAGGCGTCAGCGGATTCATGGCCACCTTCACTGCCGGGCTCATCTGGGGCAACAGCTCGCAATTCGGCCTTCGGATGGAGGACAAGCATCACGAGATGGCACACTTCACCGACAACGTGACGGCGCTGATGCGGATGCTGATTTTCATTCTGCTAGGCAGTCAGGTCGACTTCGCCCATGTGTACGAGTATTTGTGGCCGAGCCTGGGTGTCATGGTCGTGTTCATGTTCGTCGCGCGTCCGCTGACGGTGTTCCTCTGCGCGCTTCCGGACAGGCGAGCCGAATGGACTTGGCGGGAGCTGCTGTTCATGTGCTGGGTGCGGGAGACCGGGGTAATCCCGGCGGCATTGTCGGGCATGGTCGCCGGGCTCGGCATCGCACATACGGACGCGATCGCGTCGGTGACGTTCCTGGCGATCCTGCTCACGATTCTCGTCCAGGCGAGCACGACCGCATACGTGGGTCGCAAGCTGGGGCTGGAGGAGAAGGCGGGAGCGCGAGGTTGAGCGGTTGTGTCGCGTTAGAAGGATGCTCGTACCAAGTTAACAATATCCCCTTGTAGGGAGGGCCATGGAGAGGTAGGATGGGAGTATCTTAGCATTCGGGAGGTCCGGCCCATGTCTATTATTCGCATGCCAACAGGGTATTACCGTCAGCACGATGCCGATTTCACGCAGGAGGTGCCGGCCGAAGGCTTCGGAGGCTGGGAGAAGGCGGAGCTCGACTTCGACACCGCGCGTTCCGCTATCGTCGTGATGCACGCGGCTGATTGCGGCACGCGGGAGCAGGCGCCCGGGCGATATCGCTCGGTAGAATACTTGACACGCTCCAATACCATCGCCGAGACCGTGTTCCCTGCTCTGCTGCGGGGCGTGCGGGAGGCGGGGTTGCGCGTAATTCACCTGCCGTTTCCGGGCGGCTACTACCAGGAGCTGCCGGGCTACAAGGAGACGGTGGCGATCACGGAGCGGCGCCGGCAGTCGATCGTACCGGCGTCTCCGCAGCCGCAGTCTCGGCTAGCGAATCCCGAGGAATCGGTGCGCGCCCGCCTGCAGCGGTTCCGGCGCGACCACGTATTCCCGGGCCGGCACAACGCGGAAGCGAACGCCTTTGCACCGCCGTTCCGGTTCTACGCGCAGGCCGAGCCGCTCCCGCACGAGCCGGTCGCCGAGAACGAGGCGCAGCTCTTCGCCTTATGCGAGCATTATGGCATCGAGCACCTCGTCTACGCAGGCTTCGCCATCGACGGCTGTCTGCTCACTTCCTCGGGCGGGATGCTCGATATGGCGCGTCGCGGCTTGATGTGCTCCGCGATCCGGGAGGCGGTGACCGCAATCGAGACCAAGGAGAGCGCCCGGAACGAGACGGCCAAGGAAATCGCGTTGTGGCGGGTCTCGATCGCTTTCGGCTTCGTCTACGGGTTGGACGACTTTCTGCTAGCGCTTCGTTCGGATCGGACATAGAGTTGATTTTTTGACAAGTTATCGTCTCGCCGGAGTGGTTTACCAAACGATGGCTTCACGTTATAGTGAAGACGGGAGGTGTTGGCAGGTGAAGGTGTACATACTGACCGACATGGAAGGGATCAGCCTGGTCTACCATTGGAACCAGGTCAAGCAAGGGCATCCGTTCTACGAACGGTACCGGTCGATTCAGGCCCGAGAAGTAAACGCTGCCATTGAGGGAGCGCTTGAGGCTGGGGCTACCGAGATCGTTGTGAATGATGGGCACGGGTCCGAGGACTACAATTTGCTGTGGGAGGAGCTGCATCCGAGCATCTACCTGGAACGGCCGGCTTCCAGCCGCAGCATCCTTCCTTCGCTCGACAGCTCGTTTCACTCGATGCTGTTCGTGGGGTATCATGCCATGGAAGGCACGCCGGCTGCGGTCATGCCGCACACACAGAGCTCGGAGAACTGGCAAGCGTACCGGGTGAACGGCCAGGTATACGGCGAGATCGGGCAAATGTCGCTGATCGCGGGCGGCGAGTCGGTGCCGGTCGCGTACATCAGCGGCGATCGGGCCGCGGTCGAGGAGGCGCGCGGCCTGTTGGGCGACGATCTGCCCGGCACGATCGTCAAGTGGGGGTTCCCGGGCGGCCGCGCCCGGAGCTTGCATCCGGATGAGGCGGTTCACCGCATCCGGGAAGACGTCGCGAAGGCGCTGCGCCAGGAGCGGCGGCAGCCGCTGGTCCGCGAAGCGCCGTACGAGGTGCAGGTGACGTTCAAGTCGACGGCCAAGGCAACCGAGTTCGCCGGGCGTACCGGTGTGGAGCGCGTCGACCCGTTCACGATCAGCAAGACCGTGCAGGATGTACGGCATATTTTGGATTTATAAGGAATGGTTTTTTCTGCAATCCCCGGGCCTCGTATAGCCCCGGGGATTGTTCGCGTTGAGCCGGTTATGAGCAGCAACGAGCGGGATGAGGCGGACGGAGGAGCTGTAGAGTAGAAAAGTTACCTTCGAGATCGGGAAAACGCAGCCGGGGGAGCTGTAAAGTAGAAAAGTTACCTTAGAGAACGGAAAGGCAGGGACTGTGCATACAATTACCGCCATCGACTAAGCTGCCCAAAAACTAACCAATCTTTCCTACCTTCCTCCCTCAGTAAACGTGGCAGCAGAGGACTAGGGATGGGTGTAAAAACGGGAAGCGCGACACCCGAGTGGGCAGGAGGATGGCCGGGAAAGCAAGACGTGGTACCCGAAGAGGGCAGGGGTCGGCATCCGCAATCCATCCCCTGCCCGGCACGAGCGCAAACGGCGCCACCCACCGCTTCCGCTTAACACCCTATTTCTGCCTCACGCACCAAAATTCCGCCCACCACCAAGTAACCATTCTTTCTACCCTTCCTCCCCCAGGAAACGTGGCACACCCGAAGAGGGCAGGGGGATGGAGCGGAGAAACGAAGTGTCCGCCTTTGAAATCGTGTCGCCACCTCAGCAACTATTCAATCCAAGCGTCACGATTTCAACAGCGGTCGGAGCCCATCGCCCTGCCCGGCACGAGCGCAAACGTCCCGCCACCGCCAGCCTTTCCCCTGCTGCAACTGCCACCCGCCAGCCCATCGCCGTGCCCTCACAATATGCTGCCGCCACGATTCCCCCTACCCCCCATAATAGCGCCGAGCCTTCTCGATCCACAGCAGCGTGGACGCGTTCAAGGACGACGGCTCCCCGAAAATGAGCGACGTCGTCCGAACCGTCTCGCGCAGCTCGTTCACTTCCCGCAGCAGCAGGCCGCTGTTCTCGAGCAGCGTCTCGCGCAGGTAGGACTTCGGCAGCAGCGTAGCGGCGTTGCACGTCGAGACGAGGCGGATGATCGCTTCGAACGAGTCGATCTCCATCAGCACGTCCGGAGAGACGGAGTAGCGCAGGAACAGCTCGTCCATCATGATCCGGTACCAGGTC